>DJUI01000105.1:5719-8261 GCA_002438305.1 Staphylococcaceae bacterium UBA6286
ATGAAGCGGATGACGCAGCAACTACTGCGATGCGTGAAGTATTTGATACAATTCCTATGGATGGTGTAGTGGTGATTGGTGAAGGCGAAATGGACGAAGCACCTATGCTGTATATCGGTGAGAAACTGGGTACTAAAGAGGGTCCGGAGATTGATATTGCTGTAGACCCGCTTGAAGGGACGATTCTTGTTGCTGAAGGTAGCTGGAATGCGTTGACCGTTCTCGCTGTGGGTGACCGCGGTACGTTGCTTCATGCACCCGACATGTATATGGAGAAGATCGCTGTCGGCCCTGAATGTGTCGGCGTTGTTGATATTTCTAAAAGTGTCACTGAAAACCTCCATGCTGTCGCTAAAGCCAAGAACAAAGATATTACGAACGTCACTGCAACATTACTGAACCGTGAGCGTCATGCCGGTATCATCAAAGAAATTCGCGAAGCGGGTGCCCGCATTAAGCTGATTGAACATGGTGACGTTGCAGCAGCTGTAAATACGGCCTTTGATTTCACCGGTGTCGATATTCTATTCGGTTCAGGCGGTGCTCCTGAAGGCGTCATCGCAGCGGTCGGTCTCAAGGCACTGGGCGGTGACTTCCAAGGTATTCTCCTTCCAGAAAATGCAGAGCAGGAAGAGCGCTGCCGTAACATGGGTATTGAGCCGAACACAGTACTGAAGCTCGATGATATGGTCAAAGGGGACGACGCTATTTTTGCGGCGACCGCGGTCACTGACGGCGAACTCCTTAAAGGCGTTCAGTTCAAAGGTGGTTTCGCTGAGACGCATTCATTGGTCATGCGTGCGAAATCCGGGACAGTCCGTTTCATTCAAGGACGCCACAGCCTGGAGAAAAAACCAGGACTGACTATCGATAGTAACGACCATATTTAAGGTGACTGCTGAAATTATTAAATAGTGAATATGTGAAGGCCAAGTGGTTGCTGATTCCGGCAATTTCCTGGCCTTCAATCTCTGAATAGTCCCAGTGAGTTTGCTTTGAAATTTAATTGATTCGTGTTAAACTGTGGAAGTTATCCACGCATGTCCTCATCTTATTCTTCCTTTTTTCACAAATACACAATATGACTACAATGATAAATAGAAGGTGCTATATGATAGAAAAACAACGCACAAGCCCTCAGTACGAGTCATTCGATAAACTGTACAAAAACAGTACGACGAAAGAACTCACTGCACGTGCTAAAGAACTGGGTCTTGTCAATTACAGCAAACTGAATAAAAAAGAACTGGTCCTTGCCGTGATGGAGAAGCAGATGGAGCAGGATGGTAATTACTATATGGAAGGGATTCTTGACGATATTCAGGCAGACGGCTACGGCTTCCTGCGGACAGTCAATTACTCCAAAGGTGAAAAAGACATCTACATCTCTGCCAGTCAGATCCGCCGCTTTGAAATCAAGCAGGGCGACAAAGTAACTGGTAAAGTCCGTAAACCGAAAGAGAACGAGAAGTATTACGGCCTGCTGCAAGTCGACTTCGTCAATGACCAAAACGCAGAAGAAGTAAAAAAGCGGCCTCACTTCCAGGCGCTGACACCGCTCTATCCAGACCGTAGAATTAAGCTTGAAACAAGGAAGACGGCTTATTCGACCCGGATCATGGACCTAGTGACACCGATCGGCTTCGGTCAGCGCGGAATGATCGTCGCACCGCCGAAAGCAGGCAAGACGTCACTGCTGAAAGAGATTGCCAATGCCATCTGCACGAATCATCCTGAAGCCAAGCTCTTCATTCTGCTGATCGGCGAACGTCCGGAAGAAGTGACAGATCTTGAACGTTCAGTGGANNGTGGAGCAGGCGGAAGTCGTCCACTCGACATTTGATGAACCGCCGGAGCACCACGTCAAAGTGGCGGAGCTGCTGCTGGAACGCGCAAAGCGTCTCGTAGAGCTTGGTGAGGATGTTATTATCCTGATGGACTCCATCACTCGTCTGGCGCGTGCCTATAACTTAGTCGTTCCACCGAGCGGCCGGACATTATCAGGCGGCCTTGATCCAGCCAGCCTGCACCGTCCGAAAGCATTCTTCGGTGCTGCCCGCAATATTGAAGCAGGCGGCAGTCTGACCATTCTTGCGACAGCGCTTGTTGAAACGGGATCCCGTATGGATGATATGATCTACGAGGAATTCAAAGGGACCGGGAACATGGAACTGACGCTCGACCGAAAGCTTGCAGAAAAACGTGTCTATCCGGCGATCGATATTCGCAGAAGTTCAACGCGTAAAGAAGAACTGCTGCTGGAACCGAAAGAACTCGAAATGATCTGGCAGCTTAGAAACTTGTTTACTGAGCAGCAGGACTTCACTGAACGTTTCCTGCGCCGCCTGAAACAGAGCGACAGCAATGAAGATTTCTTCAAACAGCTCGGTGATCGCATGGGAATGAGTGCGAAAACCGGTAAACCGATCATATAATTAACAGTTGCATTTTGACGGGCAAGCCTATATAATATGTAAGTATTGACGTGAAATATCACGAATAACTCTGTTCCAGATGGTCCAGGGCAAAGGAGCTGAAAATA
>DJUI01000105.1:8311-8710 GCA_002438305.1 Staphylococcaceae bacterium UBA6286
TAAGCGGTTCTACTCGTTCTTCAAAAGAAACGATGACATGGGAAGATGGTAACGAGTATCCAGTTATCCGTTTAGATATCTCTTCAGATTCTCATCCATTCTACACAGGTCGTCAGAAATTCGCTTCTGCAGATGGTCGTGTTGAGCGTTTCAACAAAAAATTCGGTCTTAAAAGCAGCAACGAATAATTTAGAGAAAGAAGTTCCACATTCAGCTTTGCTGGGTGATGGGACTTTTTTTGTACATAAGTTTCACTGTGAACTATGATATAATAAAGCGATTATGTGTAAAAAAGGTGGCCGTAATTATGTATGAAAGTTATTCCGCAGGTTGGATAGAATGTATCGCCGGCAGTATGTTCAGCGGTAAGAGTGAAGAGCTCATCAGAAGATTGAGACG
>DJUI01000105.1:8803-9225 GCA_002438305.1 Staphylococcaceae bacterium UBA6286
ATGTCGATATTGTCGCCATCGATGAAGTGCAGTTCTTTGATCCGGGTGTTGTCGCTGTCGCAACGACACTTGCTGAGGCAGGGCACCGCGTCATTGTCGCAGGACTGGATATGGATTTCAAAGGAGTACCTTTTGATCCTGTGCCCGAACTGATGGCAGTGAGTGAACATGTCACTAAGCTGCAGGCTGTATGTGCTGTCTGCGGCGCGCCGTCGTCAAGAACGCAGCGGCTGATTGACGGACAACCTGCACATATCAATGATCCGATTATTTTGATCGGTGCCAAAGAAAGCTATGAACCACGATGCCGTGAGCATCATATCGTAAAGGAGGATTAATATGTTTGATCAATTAGATATCGTAGAAGAACGCTATGAGCAGTTAAATGAATTACTGAGTGATCCAGATGTTGTGTCGGATAC
>DJUI01000105.1:9235-14104 GCA_002438305.1 Staphylococcaceae bacterium UBA6286
GACAAACTGCGTCAATATTCAAAGGAACAGTCCGATCTGCATAAGACGGTTGAAGTCTATAGAAATTATAAATCAGTCAAAGGACAGCTGGACGAGGCGCTGGAAATGATGAGTGAGACGTCTGACCCTGAAGAAGAGGCGATGATCAAAGAAGAGATCAACGAACTCAAACCTCAAATCCCTNNGCTGCTGATACCAAAAGACCCGAATGACGACAAAAACGTCGTGATGGAAATTCGTGGCGCAGCAGGGGGAGATGAAGCAGCGATCTTCGCAGGAGACTTGTTCCGCATGTATTCGCGCTTTGCTGAAGAGCAGGGCTGGAAAATCGATGTGATGGAAACGAACGAAGCAGATCACGGCGGCTACAAAGAGATCAGTTTCACGATTATCGGTAACGGGGCTTATTCGATGCTCAAATTCGAAAACGGAGCACACCGTGTACAGCGTATTCCAACGACGGAAAGCGGCGGTCGGATTCACACGTCCACTGCTACAGTAGCTGTACTTCCTGAAGTGGAAGACGTGGAAGTGGATATTAGAAACGAAGACCTGCGAATAGAAACGTACCGTTCAAGTGGTTCTGGTGGTCAGCACGTCAACACGACTGACTCTGCCGTCCGTATTACCCATATACCGACCGGTCTCGTGGCGACAAGCTCTGAAAAATCTCAGATCAAAAACCGTGAAAAAGCATTGAAACTGCTGAAAACACGTGTCTTTGACAAGATGCTGCAGGAAGAACAAGCGAAATATGCTGAACAGCGTAAGTCCGCTGTCGGTACGGGTGACCGTTCTGAGCGTATCCGGACGTACAACTATCCGCAGAATCGCGTGACTGACCACCGGATCGGTCTGACGATTCAGAAGCTGGATCAGATTATGGAAGGCAAAGTGACTGAAATTATCGAAGCACTGACGATTGCTGAACAGACAAGTAAGCTTGAAGCATTGAACGATGGCGTTCTTTAAGCCGTCAGAACTGACAGCAGCCGGTCGCAGAACGTTGACAGATCACGGCCAGCCCGGCATTGGTGCATTATTTTTGATGATGGACTTGTTTGACTTGTCGCAGATAGAGGTCACGCTCGACAAGCGGCTGCTGAGTGCAGAGGATGCGGCACGTTACGAAGCAGGTATTAACGCGTTATGTCATGATGTGCCGCTTGCTCACATTACTGGATTCCAGGAATTCTACGGTCGTAAGTTCACAGTGACAGCAGACACATTGGTGCCCCGTCCTGAAACAGAAGAACTCGTCCAGAAAGCACTGTCCGCTCAGCGCGGGGGTGTCGCTGCTGACATCGGGACAGGAACGGGTTGTATCGGCATCACGTTGGATCTCGAAGCAGATTTGACAGTGTACTGTACAGATATCAGCGGGGCAGCTCTTGACGTTGCCCGCACGAATGCAGAAGCGCTGAACAGCACTGTCATCTTAAGACAGGGGGATCTTTTGTCGCCGCTCATAGCAGAAGGCATCAAGCTTGATCTGCTGGTGTCGAACCCCCCGTATATCGCTGAAAGTGAAACGTCATTTATGACGGCATCCGTGCTTGACTATGATCCGCATTTAGCGCTATTTGCAGACGACTACGGTCTTGCGCTGTATAAACGAATCATCGATGAACTGCCGCTTGTTATGACAGCGGGAGGTTATGTCTTCTTTGAGATCGGTCATGCACAAGGGTCAGCGCTGACAGACTATGTGACTGAAAGATACAGTGTGACTGTCCATGTGGAACAAGATATGAATCAGCTTGACCGGATTCTCTGGTTCAAGTGGTGTGAATAAGTTATGCACAATTTAGAAAAGTTATCCACAATTTGTGCATAACTTTTTATTATGTAATAAAATAGACTTATGAGAAGGGAGTTAATGTGATGGAAACATATGTTTGGGATGTTCGTAACTATGTGGACGACTTATCCACATATCCACAAATCGGTGAAATTACTGCTGCTTTTCATGCGGATGAACTTGTTGCGATACCGACTGAGACAGTCTATGGTCTCGCAGCCAATGCCTATAGCAGTGAAGCAGTCGGCAAGGTCTATGCGGCGAAAGGACGCCCGAGCGATAATCCACTCATCGTCCATATTCACCGTAGCGACCAGCTTGACTTCATTGACGCTGTTCATCCGGCTGCGCGTCAGCTGATGGATGAATTCTGGCCGGGCGCCATTTCATTTATTCTGCCGGTCAAGGCGGGGATGCTCGCGCCACAAGTGACTGCAGGACTGTCGTCGGTTGCTGTCAGAATGCCGAAAGACCGGGTCGCACGTCAGCTATTGCAGATCACGGACCTGCCGCTTGCAGCACCGAGCGCTAACTTAAGCGGTCGTCCGTCACCGACTCAATTTGACCATGTACTGGAAGATTTAGATGGTAGAATTTACGGTATCATACAAGGGCCGGACAGTGATATAGGGATTGAGAGCACGGTCGTCGACTGCACGAGCTATCCGTTCAAGATTGCGCGGCCGGGCAGTATTACAGAATCGATGCTTGAAAGTGTCGTTCCGGGCTGTATCACTGAGGCGGATTACAATGCTGAAGCTCCGATAGCGCCCGGCATGAAATACCGGCATTATGCACCGAACAGCCCGGTTCAGCTCATTGACGGCGGCATTCGTTCCGCATTGACAGTTGATGCTGCAACAGCAGTCATCGCGCCGGAAAGCGTCCGAAATGGATTGACGGCGGCCACTTTTATCCGCTCTGCGCTGATGAGCATGACATCGAAACAGCGGCAGCTCGTCTGTATGATGTACTGCGCTCAATCGATCATAACCATGCAGTCAAGCAGATTATATTAAGCGGCTTTGAACGTACGGAAGCGGCACGCGCGCTGATGAACCGTATCGACAAAGCATCGTCTGGACAGTAGGAGGCACTATGAGAATTATATTTGTATGTACCGGCAATACGTGCCGGAGTCCACTCGCTGAAAGCATCGCAAAGTCACTGTCGGACGCTCATGACTTCACGTCACGCGGATTGTCGGCATTTGACGGTGCACCGGTATCACAGCATTCCCGCACATTGATCCATCAGCACGGGCTGCCGGAACCGTCACCTGCACAGCAGTTCTCTCAACAAGATGCAGACGTCGATCTGATTGTTACGATGTCAGCCGACCACAAACGCTATATCGAGCTGATGTATCCAGAGGCCAACGTCTATACACTCAGTGAATATGCAGCAGGCGAAACCCGCAATATTAACGATCCTTACGGCGGCGAACTGCGTGACTATGAACGCGTGTATGACGAAATTGAACACTATGTCCGACAATTGTTAGAAAAATTGGACAATGGTCGATAAATGCTCGAGGAAACCAGTTAAATGAGCTATAATGAAGTGTAAATGCTAAAAGGAGGTCACTGTTATGAAAGTTGCCATCGCAAGCGATCATGGAGGCTTTGAATATAAGGAAGCCATCAAGAACCGTCTCAATGAACTGAACATCGACTATGAAGATTTTGGAACACATTCACCGGAGTCTGTTGATTATCCGGATTATGCACGCCCCGTCGGAGAAGCCGTGACAAGCGGCCGGGCGGATAGAGGGATTCTCATCTGCGGCACGGGAGTCGGCATGAGCATTGCAGCGAACAAAGTCAAAGGCGTACGCTGTGCCCTAGTGCATGATGTGTTCACTGCCAAGCTGACAAGACATCACAATGATTCCAACGTCATTGCGATGGGTCAGCGGGTCATCGGTGAAGGTCTGGCGCTGATGATTATCGAAACATGGTTGAGTGAATCATTTGATGGCGGTCGTCATCAACAACGTCTAGACAAACTGGCGGAGCTTGAAGAACATAATGGCAGACATTAATCAGCTGCTTGATGAACTAATAGCAATCGACTTTTTTAAGGCGGGTGAGCTCTGTGTCATCGGCTGTTCAACTTCTGAAGTCATCGGTCAGAAGATCGGTACGCACAGCTCGGATGAAGTAGCGGCAGAACTGCTCGCTGCATTCGAGTCTGTGGCAGCAGAGACAGGGGTCACTTTCTGCTTCCAGGGCTGTGAACATATCAACCGGGCATTGACGATGGAGCGGGAGACAGCTGTCCGCTATCAGCTGGAACCGGTCTCCGTAATACCGGTCAGACAGGCAGGCGGCAGTATGAGTGCAGCAGCCTACCGGAGTATGATTGATCCCGTCGTCGTTGAACATGTTCAGGCCGACTGCGGCATCGATATCGGTCAGACATTGATCGGCATGCATATTAAGCACGTGCAGATTCCAATCAGAGTTCAGACGAAGAAGATCGGCGATGCAGTCGTCACAATCGCTGCGCATCGTCCGAAGCTTATCGGAGGACCACGCGCACAGTACACTCGTACATAACACAAAGAAAAGAGGGAGTTATATTGTCTACTTTACAAACACAGGATCAGCAGCTATGGCAAGCAATGCAGCAGGAGAAGGACAGACAGAGCAATAATATCGAACTGATTGCTTCTGAAAACTTCGTATCTCAGGCAGTGATGGAAGCTCAAGGGTCTGTACTGACCAACAAATATGCTGAAGGTTATCCGGGTAAGCGGTATTACGGCGGCTGTGAGTTCGTCGATGTCGTGGAAAATCTGGCGCGTGACCGTGCAAAGGAACTGTTCGGCGCTGAACACGCCAACGTCCAGCCGCACTCCGGTTCACAGGCCAATATGGCAGTATACCGCGTGGCACTGGAAGCAGGCGACACGGTACTTGGTATGGATTTAAATCACGGCGGTCATTTGACGCACGGTTCAAAAGTGAACTTCAGCGGCATTGATTACCAATTCGTAGCCTATGAAGTAGACAAGGAAACAGAAGCTATCGACTACGCGGAAGTGAGACGTCTGGCGAATGAAC
>DJUI01000105.1:14136-14411 GCA_002438305.1 Staphylococcaceae bacterium UBA6286
GGTGCAAAACTGATGGTCGACATGGCGCATATCGCTGGTCTTGTCGCTGCTGGATTACATCCGAATCCAGTCCCTCATGCAGATTTCGTGACAACAACGACGCACAAAACATTGCGCGGTCCGCGCGGCGGCATGATTTTATGTAAGGAAGAATACGCCAAAGCCATCGACAAAGCGATTTTCCCTGGTATTCAAGGCGGCCCGTTAATGCACGTTATCGCAGCAAAAGCAGCGGCGTTCGGCGAAGCACTGCAGCCTGAGTTCAAGGCTTATCA
>DJUI01000105.1:14523-22223 GCA_002438305.1 Staphylococcaceae bacterium UBA6286
CATTCCTTTTGACGAGCAGAGTCCGTTCGTGACAAGCGGTATCCGCATCGGAACACCAGCCGTGACAACGCGCGGCTTCAAAGCACAGGAAATGAAAGAAATCGCTGATATTATCGCTGACGTCTTGAACGCTCCGGAGAATGAAGAAGTATTGGCACAGGCAAAGCAGAAAGTCACAGCATTGACAGACCGTTTCCCGCTGTACGACAACTAAACAGCAATGAACAGATTAAAGAAGTGAGGTGCATTTATGGGTAAAGTACATGTATTAGACCACCCATTGATTCAACATAAATTAAGCTATATCCGAGATATAAATACAGGAACTAAAGAATTTCGTGAACTGGTCGATGAAGTCGGCATGCTGATGGCTTACGAAGTGTCACGTGACTTAGAACTACAGGATGTGACGATTGATACACCGGTAACAAGGATGACAGCAAAGCGCCTGTCAGGTAAGAAGGTAGCAGTCGTTCCTATTCTGCGCGCAGGACTCGGGATGACTGACAGCGTCTTGAAGATGATTCCAGCTGCACGTGTCGGCCATATCGGTCTATACCGTGACCCTGAAACATTGCAGCCGGTCGAATATTTCGCAAAGCTGCCGCAGGATATTAAGGAGCGTGACTTTATCGTTGTCGATCCGATGCTTGCAACTGGCGGCTCTGCAATCGAGGCCATCAATTCCTTGAAGAAACGAGGAGCGACGAAAATTCGCTTCATGTGTCTCATTGCTGCTCCAGAAGGCGTCAAACTGCTTGAAGAAGCGCACCCGGATGTTGATATTTACATCGCTGCATTAGATGAGAAGTTAGATGATCATGGTTATATCGTTCCTGGTCTCGGCGACGCAGGGGATCGACTGTTTGGTACGAAATAATACTTAGGAGCTCTTAAACGATGAAAAAAATTATGACGATTTTCGGCACACGACCTGAAGCCATCAAAATGGCGCCGCTTGTTCTGCAGCTTAAAAAAGACCCTGAACTTGAACCGATTGTAGTCGTGACAGCACAGCACCGTGAAATGCTGGACCAGGTGCTTGATATTTTTGATATCACACCGGATTATGACCTGGATATTATGAAGGCCGGACAGACATTGACTGAAGTGACTGCCCGCGTGCTGACAGGACTAGAGTCTGTCATTCAGGAAGCACAGCCGGATATGATTTTAGTGCATGGAGATACGACAACGACCTTTGCCGGCAGTCTTGCAGCACTCTATAATGAAGTGGCCATCGGTCACGTGGAAGCAGGCTTACGGACGTGGCAGAAATATTCCCCGTTCCCTGAAGAGATGAACCGTCAGATGACTGGTGTATTAGCAGACCTGCATTTTGCGCCGACTGCTGAAGCGGCAGACAACTTACTGCGCGAAAATAAGCCGGCAGACCGCGTCGTTATCACAGGAAACACAGCAATCGATGCGCTGAAAACTACTGTTCAAGAAGATTATAAGAGCGATATCATTGAGCAGACAGACGAGAAGATCATACTGCTGACCGCTCACCGCAGAGAAAATATCGGGCAGCCGATGCATAATATTTTTAGAGCAGTACGCCGTATCGTCGATGAGCATGACGATGTCAAAGTCGTCTATCCGATGCACAAAAATCCAAAAGTACGTGACATCGCTGGTCTATATTTAGCAGACCACAATCGTATCGAATTGATTGAGCCGCTCGACGTCATCGATTTCCATAACTTTGCGGCGAGAAGTCATTTCATCCTGACTGATTCAGGAGGCGTACAGGAGGAAGCACCGTCACTCGGTAAGCCGGTCATCGTACTGCGTGATACGACTGAACGCCCTGAAGGAGTAAAAGCAGGGACACTGAAACTTGCCGGCGTCGAAGAAGAAGCCATCTACAACTTGACCAATGAGCTGCTGACTGACGCATCTATCTATCAGGAAATGAGTCAGGCAAGCAACCCATACGGAGATGGCCGCACATCTGAACGGATTTGTGATCATATTAAATATTATTTTAACTTGACAGAGTCAAAACCCGAACCATTCAAGGTAGAAGGAAAATAATTTTATTCGATTTAAAACTTTTTTAACATATCGAGATATATGTGTCTAAAATGTGAACTATTGGTGAAGAATTATTGTAGCTAGTTTTTCTGAGAGCATTGACACATATTTTACCCTATATTATTATAAACTTTGGAATGAAACGGTTTTCATCTCCATGAAAACTATTTCAAAGGAGACATAGTCCTATGTCCGAATTCAAAACTTTTTTCAAGCTTTATCTGCAATACTTTCTCTACTTAATCCTCGCTGTCCTTGTTGTGTATTTGATGACAGGAAGCAGCTTTGCATTAGGATTAGTCATCGGCACTATCGCGTCAGCTTGCAGTGCCTTTGTGTGGCATCACTACCTTAATCGAGCGATTAACAGTGATTCGCTGCACATCTCAAGTGGCTCAGGTCTACGCTTTTTAATAGCAGTCATGGCCTGTCTCTTCTGGGTGCGATTTCCTGATGCCATCAGCATTTATGGAATCGCATTTGGCCTCGCATTAACGTATGTGATGATCCTCATACATACATTCATCAGTTTGAAACACTAATACATAATAGGAAGAGGTGAAGAAATGGAACACGGATCACCGCTTTATACTTGGCATTTCATGGGTCAAGACATCATCTTCAATCTGAGTTCAATCTTAATGGTTATCATTACTGCTTTGATTGTATTATTGATTGCAGTGTTATGTACAAGACGCTTAAGTGTCAGACCAGCTGGTGCCCAGAACTTTATAGAATGGATTTTCGACTTTACCCGCGGAATTATCAACAGCAACATGGACTGGGGTAGAGGTGCACGTTTCCACTTTTTAGCGGTTACGTTACTATTGTTCATCTTTGTGGCGAACATGCTCGGATTACCGTTTTCAGTTGTCACGGGTCACACGTTATGGTGGAAATCACCGACAGCAGATGCAACCGTCACATTGACGTTATCGACAATGATTATTTTATTGACGCATTACTATGGTATCAAGATGCGCGGTGCAGGCAATTACTTCAAGAGCTTTGCACAGCCGGTCTGGTTCATGGTACCGTTCAAGATTATTGAAGAATTCTCTTCAACATTGACGCTCGGTCTTCGACTTTACGGTAACATCTTTGCAGGTGAAGTATTACTTGGATTATTATCTGGTATTGCAGCAGGAGGCTTACTCGGCTTCTTCGGTGCAGCGATTCCGATGATTATCTGGCAGGCTTTCTCTATTTTTGTCGGCTCAATTCAGGCCTACATTTTCGTTATGTTATCAATGGTATACATGTCACACAAAGTGTCGGAAGACCATTAATATAAAATAAAAAAACAATTATATTTCTTAGGAGGAAATTATTAATGAATTTATTAGCAGCAGCAATCGCAATTGGTTTAGCAGCACTTGGCGCAGGTATCGGTAACGGTTTGATCGTTTCACGTACAGTTGAAGGGGTTGCTCGTCAACCTGAAGCACGTGGTCCTTTAATGACAATCATGTTCATCGGTGTCGGTTTAGTTGAGGCACTTCCAATCATCGCGGTAGTAGTAGCGTTCATGGTAATGAACGGCGTATCTAACTAATATATAGAATCGTTACGGCGAAGTCTGAAATAGATTTCGCCATTCATTTATGAATATAACTGCGGTGAAAGGAGCGTTAAGACGTGAATTACTTTTTATTAGGTCATGCTGCTGATACAGCAGCGACAGGTGTTCAATGGGGAACCATTGTTGTTACTTTACTTACATTTTTAATCTTACTTGCATTACTACGTAAATTTGCGTGGGGTCCACTTAAAAAAATCATGGACGATCGTCAAAATACAATCAATTCAGATATCGACAATGCAGCAGCTCAAAATGCAGACGCTAAGCGCTATGCAGATGAAAACAAAGCATTGTTACAACGCACACAGACAGAAGTTCAAACGATTCTTGAAAATGCTAAAACTCAAGCGAAACGTGAACATGAAGAAATTCTTCATGCAGCAAACTCTAGAGCGAACAAGCTTGTAGAAGATGCTCAAGTTGAAATCGAAAATGAAAAACAGCGTGCAATTGCAGACATCAATGATCGTGTCGCAGAACTTTCTGTATTGATTGCTTCTAAAGTCATCAATAAAGAAATCAATGAAGCTGACCAGCAGAACCTTGTGCGCCAGTTCATTCAAGAGGCAGGCGATAAATAATGGTACATATCGCAAAAAAATACGCTGAGAGCTTATTCGAAGTCAGCCGTGATAACGGCGTCCAAGAAAGCGTTCATGCTGATTTACAGCAGATTAAACAAGCAGTGAACGGCAGTAAAGCTTATCAGCTTTTTACAGAAGACCCTAAAGTATCGACAGATGCACGCATCCAATTCGTCAAAGATACATTCAACGGTGTCGATCAGCCATTGCTGAACTTGCTGCAGATACTTGCAGAGCGTAAACATTTGAATCTCGTGAGTGAAATCGCAGATAACTATGAATTTTATTACAATGAATACAATGAACAACAATATATGAAGGTTGAATCTGTCTATCCGTTATCCAGCGATGAACTAGACGCAATCGGTCAATCATTCATTAACCGAACAGGCTACAAAAAGTTGCTGCTTGAGAATATCATCAATCCAGAATTGATCGGTGGTATCCGCGCAACGATTGGTACAACTGTCTATGACGGTTCAATCCAGAATGAGCTGAAACAAATCGAAAAATCATTTCACCAACAATAATATTTCTAAGGAGTGACATAAATGGCCATCAAAGCTGAAGAAATCAGTGCGTTACTTAAATCCCAGATCGCAAATTATGAGTCTGGCGTCACTGTAACGGATGTAGGTACTGTAATCCAGGTCGGAGACGGTATCGCATTAGTTCATGGTCTGGACAACGTTATGGCAGGGGAACTTGTAGAATTCCATAACGGTGTGTTAGGTCTTGCACAAAATTTAGAAGAAAACAATGTAGGTGTCGTTATTTTAGGCCCATACAATGAAATCAAAGAAGGCAACGAAGTGAAACGTACAGGACGTATCATGGAAGTACCAGTCGGTGAAGAACTGATTGGTCGTGTCGTTAACCCTCTTGGACAACCTATCGATGGTAAAGGTCCATTAAATACATCTAAAACGCGTCCTATCGAATCACCAGCTACAGGTGTTATGGACCGTAAGTCAGTTGATGAACCTCTGCAGACAGGTATTAAAGCGATTGATGCACTTGTACCTATCGGTCGTGGTCAGCGTGAGTTGATCATCGGTGACCGTCAGACAGGTAAAACAACAGTAGCGATTGATACTATCCTTAACCAAAAAGACGAAGACATGATCTGTGTCTATGTGGCTATCGGTCAAAAAGAATCAACAGTACGTACAGCTGTTGAAACACTTCGTCAGCACGGTGCATTAGATTATACTATCGTCGTCTCAGCATCTGCAGCACAGCCAGCGCCACTTCTATACCTTGCACCTTATGCAGGGGTTGCGATGGCTGAAGAGTTCATGTTCAACGGCAAACACGTATTGATCGTCTATGATGATTTAACGAAGCAGGCTGCTGCATATCGTGAGCTTTCATTGTTATTACGTCGCCCGCCAGGCCGTGAAGCGTATCCTGGGGATGTCTTCTACTTACATAGTCGTTTACTTGAGCGTGCAGCGAAGTTGAACGATGATTTAGGTGGCGGCTCTATCACAGCACTTCCATTCGTTGAAACGCAGGCAGGAGATATCTCAGCTTACGTTCCGACCAACGTCATCTCGATCACTGATGGACAGATTTTCTTACAATCTGACTTATTCTTCTCAGGTGTACGTCCAGCGATCAACGCCGGTTTATCTGTTTCACGTGTCGGCGGTTCAGCGCAGATCAAAGCGATGAAAAAAGTAGCGGGTACATTACGTCTTGACTTGGCAGCATTCCGTGAGTTAGAGTCATTCGCTCAGTTCGGATCTGACTTAGACGCAATCACACTTGCTAAATTAGAGCGTGGTAAACGTACAGTTGAAGTTTTAAAACAAGACTTAAACAAACCACTTAAAGTTGAAAAGCAAGTTGCAATCCTTTATGCATTAACTAAAGGCCACTTAGATGATATTCCAGTACAAGANNGTGGTAAACGTACAGTTGAAGTACTGAAACAAGATCAGAACAAACCATTGACAGTTGATAAACAGGTTGTCATCCTTTACGCATTGACTAAAGGTCACCTTGATGATATTCCAGTAGAAGATATCACACGTTTTGAAGATGAGTTTCTTGGCTGGGTAGGTAACAATGCACCTCACCTGTATCAGGAAATTCGGGAGACTAAAGGATTGCCTGCCGATGAGAAATTCATCGAAGCAATCAATGCCTTCAAAAAAGTCTTCAAAAAATCTGTATAATACAAGCGATTTATCATGTAAATAAGGTGGTGACATAATGAGTTCACTTAGAGAGATTAAGACGCGTATTACATCGACTAAAAAGACAAGCCAGATCACTAACGCTATGCACATGGTATCTAACTCTAAGCTGCGCCGTGCTGAAGAAAACGCCAAAAGCTTCTATCCTTATATGGATAAAATGCAGGAAACGATTGCAAGTATCGGCAGCGGTAATGACAGTTCTCACCCGATGCTCGTGAAGCGTCCCGTGAATAAGACAGGCTACCTTGTCGTGACCAGTGATAAAGGACTGGCAGGTCCATATAATGCGAACGTCCTTAAAAATGTGACGCAGCAGATTAAAGAACGTCACAACAACAACACAGAAGCTTATGCGATTTTAGTCATCGGNNGAGGCTACAACGTAGTCGGCGAAATCGTCGGCCTGCCTGAACAGCCGTCTTTTAAATCCATCAAAGAATTAGCATACAGTGCAGTGAATCGTTTTGAAACGGGTGAATTTGATGAACTCTATATTCATTTCAACCATTTCATCAGCGTACTTGAGCAATCTGTTCAGGAACGTCGGATTCTCCCTGTCAGCCAGGATAACTTGAGCGGCGGTGCTGCAGCAAACTATGAATTTGAACCGGACAAAGATGCAATTCTGGAAGTCATTCTGCCGCAGTACGCAGAGAGCTTGATCTACGGGGCGTTACTGGACGCAAAAGCCAGTGAACATGCTTCACGGATGACAGCGATGAAAAATGCGACAGACAATGCGAAAGAAATTATCGACGACTTATCACTACAATATAACCGTGCACGTCAGGCGGCAATCACTCAACAGATTACTGAGATTGTCGGCGGGGCAGCCGCACTGGAATAATCTTTAGGAGGAAATCATAATGGCAGTAGGTCACGTAATTCAAGTGATGGGGCCAGTCATTGACGTTAAATTCGAAAATGGCCAGTTACCAGCGTTAAATAACGCTTTAACTTTAGAAATTCAACGTGAAGATGGCGTTGCTAAACTTGCTTTAGAAGTTGCCCTTCATTTAGGTGACGATGCAGTACGTACAATCGCGATGAGTTCAACTGATGGCGTTCAGCGTGGTGCAGTTGTTACTGATACAGGATCACCGATCTCAGTACCAGTCGGAGATGTGACATTAGGTCGCGTATTCAATGTACTTGGAGAGAAAATCGACTTAGATGAAGAACTTGGTCCAGACGTGCGTCGCGATCCGATTCACCGCCAAGCACCGAAGTTCGAAGAATTATCTACTAAAGTTGAAATCTTAGAGACAGGTATCAAAGTAGTAGACT
>DJUI01000105.1:22390-22572 GCA_002438305.1 Staphylococcaceae bacterium UBA6286
ACTCGTGAAGGGAACGACTTATACCACGAAATGAGCGACTCAGGCGTTATCAAGAAGACAGCGATGGTATTCGGACAGATGAACGAGCCACCTGGTGCACGTATGCGTGTTGCTTTATCAGGCTTGACAATGGCAGAATATTTCCGTGACGAACAAGGTCAAGACGTCCTGTTATTCATCGA
>DJUI01000105.1:22643-25998 GCA_002438305.1 Staphylococcaceae bacterium UBA6286
CCGTTGGTTACCAGCCGACACTTGCGACTGAGATGGGGCAATTACAGGAGCGTATCACGTCTACTAACGTAGGTTCAGTAACATCGATTCAAGCGGTATTCGTACCAGCCGATGACTATACTGACCCGGCGCCTGCGACAGCATTCGCCCACTTAGATGCAACAACAAACTTAGAACGTAAATTAACAGAGATGGGTATTTACCCAGCGGTTGACCCGTTAGCGTCTACATCACGTGCATTGACACCAGCTGTCGTTGGCGAAGAGCACTACGAAGTAGCACGTCAAGTACAGGCGACACTGCAAAAATACCGTGAGTTACAAGATATCATCTCTATCCTTGGTATGGATGAGTTATCTGACGACGATAAAAAGACTGTTAACCGCGCACGTCGTATTCAGTTCTTCTTATCACAGAACTTCCACGTTGCTGAGCAGTTCACTGGTCAAAAAGGTTCTTATGTACCAGTTGCACAAACTGTACAGGACTTCAAAGCTATCCTTGAAGGTAAATACGACCATATTCCTGAAGATGCATTCCGTCTAGTCGGTGGTATCGAAGCAGTTTTAGAACAGGCTAAAGGTATGGGCGTAGAAGTTTAAACTACTTAGGAGGAAGCAAATATGAACACATTATCGTTAAATATAGTCACTCCTAATGGCTCAGTTTATGCTACTGATCAGGCTGAACTGATTGTACTGCAAACTGAAACAGGTGAAATGGGTGTCATGGCCGGACATATTCCAACTGTTGCACCCTTGAAAATCGGCGCTGTTCGCGCTACGATTGCTGGTAAGCAGGAATATGTAGCTGTCAGTGAAGGATTTGCTGAAATCAGACCGACAGGCGTCTCTGTCCTCGTTCAGTCTGCTGAACAGTCCAACGAAATTGACATCGAACGCGCAAAAACTTCATTAAGCCGTGCGGAGGAACGTCTGAGTAGTGATCAACAAGAGCACGTAGACTACCACCGCGCAGAAAAAGCATTAGCTCGCGCCATCAACCGGATTGATGTAGCGAAATTCCGTTAGAACTTGATAGGATAAGACATAGTTGAATCATTATGTCTTATCCTTTTTTTATTTTAAGGAGGGAATGTTATGCAGGATATAGGTATTTACGCGCTCATTCATATCATAGTCCATGTCATCTGCGTATGTATCAGTTTCTGGGCGCTCCAATCGCTGCGCGCCGATCAGTGGTTCAAAGGAAATCATACGAAACAAATACAAGTACTGCTGATTTTCATGAGTTTTGCACTTGGCAGCTTAGTCAGCAATTTTATCATGGATATCATTTATTTTTCGCAGCAGCTGACGTGGATGTAAAAATTAATTTTGTAAATTGCGGTGTTTTATTACTGACGGACGAGCGCCATCTGTTATAGTATATAATGTATATATAAGTGTGGAGGAAATTTCGAATGGATACAATTTTAGTAAAAGGTGGTAACAGGCTGACAGGCTCTGTGAAGATTGATGGTGCCAAAAATGCAGTGTTACCTATCTTAACGGCTTCAATACTTGGATCGACAGGGGTCAGTGTATTTCACAATGTGCCGAAGTTATCAGATGTTGAAACAATCAGTCATGTGCTGGACGGATTGAACGTAACCGTGACAGCACAGGACGACAATACATATAGCGTCAATGCAGAAGCAGAGCTCAACCATGTGGCAAGCTATGAATATGTGAGTAAGATGCGTGCCAGTATTTTAGTGATGGGACCGCTGCTCGCCCGTCTCGGCAAAGCCAAAGTAGCGATGCCTGGCGGCTGCGCAATCGGCTCACGTCCGATTGAACAGCATCTCAAAGGATTGACAGCACTAGGTGCAGAGATTGTTCAGGAAAATGGATATTTAGTAGGAACTGTGAACGGTAGATTAACCGGTGCATCCATCTATCTTGATTTCCCGAGTGTCGGTGCGACGCAGAATATTTTGATGGCAGCAGTACTTGCTGACGGCACGACGGTGATGGATAACGTCGCTAAAGAACCTGAAATCGTTGACCTTGCAGATTATTTGAATGCGATGGGGGCAGATATTACAGGGGCAGGGACTGACCGCATTGTAGTCAATGGTGTTTCGGAACTTCGAGGCGTTGAACATACGATTATCGGAGACCGTATTGAGGCAGGCACATTTATGGTTGCTGCTGCGATTACGCGCGGTGATGTCTTCGTTGAAGGTGCACGAGCAGATCACATGGCGTCACTTCTGTCAAAACTTGAAGAGATGGGAGTTAAACTTGACGTCAAAGAGAATGGTATCCATGTATCAGCTGACGGCCCGTTAAAAGGTGTTGAAGTAAAAACAATGCCTCACCCTGGATTCCCGACAGATATGCAGGCGCAGATGATGGCGTTAATGCTGACAGCAGATACATCCAGTCAAATGACAGAAACAGTATTTGAAAATAGATTCATGCATGTGGATGAGTTTGTGAAGATGAGAGGTCACATTAAAGTTAATAACCGCACAGCTGTTATATTAAAAGAACAGCTTCACGGTGCAGCTGTTCAGTCGACAGATTTACGTGCTTCAGCAGCATTGGTCTTAGCAGGGCTTGCAGCAGAAGGTTATACTCGTGTGACACAGTTATCTCATCTAGACCGCGGCTATGTGAATTTCCACGGCAAATTGAAAGCGCTCGGTGCAGCTATTGAGCGCACAGGTGATCAACAAGCATTCGTAGAAACGAGGTAAGAGAGATGCAGGTAGAAAAAACAGACATCGTCTATAGAAAACTTCCTATTATGATGATTGTATTGATTGTAGTGATTTTATCTCTATTATTATTTATTATAGGGCTGATGCTGGGTTATGGTATTCTGCATTCACCGCTTGATGTATTCAATCCGAAAACGTGGACACATATTTTGAAACTGACAGGAGCTGTTTAAATGGAGACGATAATGACATTTGATGAAATTAAGAAAGTGATTCCACATCGCTATCCGTTCTTATTGATTGACCGCATAGTAGAGCTGGAAGACGGCAAACGATGTGTCGGCTTGAAACAAGTCAGTGGCAATGAACCATTTTTTCAAGGACATTTTCCTGACTATGCTGTGATGCCGGGTGTGCTCATTGTAGAAGCGCTGGCTCAAGTAGGTGCCGTTGCTATGCTGCGTATGGAAGCTAATGAAGGTAAACTTGCGCTGTTTGCCGGAATTGACAAGTGTCGCTTCAAGAAACAAGTGACACCAGGAGATACACTGCTGCTTGAAGTAGAGATTGTCAAAATTAAGGGACCGATCGGCAAAGGAACAGCAAAAGCAACTGTAAACGGCGAACTCGCCTGCAGCTGTGAAATCACTTTCGCCATCACAGATAATTAATCATAGTAACGTG
>DJUI01000105.1:26088-26417 GCA_002438305.1 Staphylococcaceae bacterium UBA6286
TGACGAAAACATGGCTTTCTAACTAGTCCAACGATTCAATCTCGTCTTCTTTTTCTTTTAACTTTGGTTTAGAAACCATCATGCGGTTGAAGACCGTGATCAGTTCGCTGCCGCTCAGACCATCTTCTACTAATTGCTCCAGCAGTTGCTCTGCATATGCTTGCCTCAATGTATAAATATGACATTCAAAAATCACTGATATTTTATCTTCCAGCTGCATAATATTCTGGATCGTTGATTCAAATAGCGCGGGATCATTAGCTGTTCTCGTAATCACTACCCGTGTATCCAGAAGTGTGCCTGCTTTTTGATAGGCTTCCATCTTCTCG
>DJUI01000064.1:0-369 GCA_002438305.1 Staphylococcaceae bacterium UBA6286
TGCTAATTCTTTCTGCAGTTCTTTTAAGCGGTTCATACTTTGGGTATCCTGCTCATTTTTTAATGCTTTCTCTTCGATTTCGAGTTGCAGCACGCGCCGATTGACCGCATCAAGTTCAGTCGGCTTAGAGCCCATCTCTGTACGGATCGTTGCACATGCCTGGTCCACAAGATCAATAGCTTTGTCTGGCAGGAAGCGATCAGTGATGTAGCGATCAGATAATTCTGCAGCTGCTACTAATGCTCTATCCTGAATTCTCACCCCGTGATGTACTTCGTACCGTTCTTTAAGACCTCGTAATATAGAAATGGTGTCCTCTACATCAGGTTCTGCGACCTGTACTTTCTGAAAGCGCCGTTCAAGCGCAGA
>DJUI01000064.1:401-4239 GCA_002438305.1 Staphylococcaceae bacterium UBA6286
TGCACCGATACAGTGCAGTTCACCACGCGCAAGCATTGGTTTCAGCATGTTACCTGCGTCCATTGCACCATCTGTCTTACCTGCACCTACCAGCATGTGAATTTCATCGATGAACAGAATGATTTCACCATTGCTTTCTTTTACTTCTTTCAGCACGGCTTTCAGACGTTCTTCAAATTCCCCCCTGAATTTGGCCCCTGCCACAAGCGCACTTAAATCAAGTTCAAAAATAGTTTTGTTAAGTAGAGAATCGGGAACGTCTTTACGTACAATACGCTGTGCCAATCCTTCTACAATTGCCGTCTTACCAACGCCGGGTTCACCGATTAAAATCGGATTATTTTTTGTTTTACGGCTTAATATACGAATAGTATTTCTAACTTCTTCATCTCGACCGATGACAGGATCCATTTTGCCGTTTCTCACTTCTTCTACTAAATCTCGTCCATATTTTTTTAATACTTCATATTGGACTTCGGGATTTTGTGTAGTCACATGGTTTCCTCCTCTAATTTGATTGATGATTTCTCTGATGACTTCTGCCTTATTACCGATAAACTGTGTTGTCAGTTGGTGAACATCCATTGCCGCAACAATGATATGTTCAACGGATAAATAATCATCGTTCATGTCGTTCTTAACAGTGTCAGCTTGTTGCAGAAGTTGATTTAATCCAGCACTCAAGTACTGACCATACTGGACATTGTCACCGCTAATCTGCGGCATAGTTGTTAATTTTTCAGTTAATTGTTTAGTGTAATCTGTCATATTCAAATTTGCTCGTTCAAATACTGTCGACAGCATACTGTCAGTATCATTTGTAAAGGACAGCAGTAAACTTTCAGGTTCAATAGATTGCAGTTGACGTGCTATTGCATCATTCTGAGCAAACTCTACTGCTGATTGTACATTATAAGTCATATTCTCAATGTTCATCTTGTCACCCCTTAATAATTTGACTATATTTGACCTTTAACCAAATTATAATACCATTTGCTCTTTCATACAATTAATTTGCCCTGTTTTTTCATGATTTAATCAAAAAAAAGACGAATCCAGAGATTCGTCATCATTACTGTTATTGTCGTTATTAGCCACTGACACCTAATGCAATTTTAGCATAACGGCTCATCATGTCTTTGTTCCACGGTGGATTCCAGACGATGTTGACTTGTGTTTCTTTGATCTCCGGCAATTCACCAAGAGCTGTTTTGACTTGGTCAATAATCTGCGGCCCCATTGGACAGCCCATTGACGTTAATGTCATGTCAACTGTGACAATACCATCTTCATCCATATCGATATTATATACAAGGCCAAGATTGACAACATCTATTCCTAATTCAGGGTCAATGACATTTTCAAGTGCACCTAAAATGCTATCTTTCATAGCTTCTTCCATTGCTTATCACTCCTCTTCATTCTTACTATATCAAAAAACTTTCATACAGCCAATTAAATGATATGATAATACTATTAGATAGAAAGGAACAGGTACAATGAAAGAAAAGCATTTAATCTGTCTTGATTTAGACGGGACGTTATTGACTGACGAAAAGAAAATTTCTCCTTACACAAAACAAGTGATACAGGCATTAATCAAAGATGGTCATAAAGTAATCATTTCAACTGGGCGTCCTTATAGATCGAGTCAAATTTATTATCAGGAACTGGAACTGACAACACCTATCGTAAATTTTAACGGTGCATTCGTTCACCACCCCGGAGACATGTCTTTTAAACAAGTACATGAAACGCTGGACTTAGCTATTGCGCGGGAAATATTTTCTCAAGTCAAACATTTGAATATTAAAAACATTATTGCAGAAGTTAAAGACAATGTATTCTTTCATTATCACGATGAATATTTGTTTGAAGGATTCACCATGGGTCACCCACTTGTCACGACAGGAGATTTAACAAAGAATTTAACTGAAGGACCGACAAGTATTCTCATTCAAGCGGAAGAGCAGTATGTACCGTCGATTCGTCATCACTTAAATGAAATTTACGCTGAAAGCATTGAACATCGGCGTTGGGGTGCTCCTTATCCAGTCATAGAAATTGTCAAAAAAGGAATCAACAAAGCAGTAGGTGTAGACTATGTGGCAAAATACTTTGATATTAAACGTGAAAACATCATTGCATTTGGCGATGAAGATAATGACAATGAAATGATAGAGTATGTAGGAACAGGAGTTGCTATGGGTAATGCCATCCAGCCACTTAAAGAACTTGCCGACCAAGTGATTGAATCAAACAATGATGATGGAATCGGTAAATTTCTTAATCACTATTTTTATTAATTTTAAGGAGGAATCACATGCGTATTATAGTAGATAGTGGGAGCGATTTGACTCTTGAGGAAATCAGCCGGCACAAACTTGATTTTTTACCGATGGCAGTGGCTATCGGTGAGCATAATTATAAAGACCAATTTGAAATTGATAATCAAACAGTCTATGACGCAATCAACAATGGCAAAAGACCGATGACGAGCCAGGTATCCATCGAACAAATGACTGAATTGTTTACTGAAATCGCGGAAAATCATGAACAAGCAATTTATTATGCGTTCTCCAGTGGACTCAGTGGAACTTATCAGTCTGCAGTCATGGTTAAGGCTCAGATCTGTGAACAGTATCCCGATTTAGACCTTGAAATTATTGATTCTCATTCTGCATCTAGCGGACTCGGTATGCAGATTTTAGATATCGTCAAGATGAGAGATGACGGATTCTCAAAAGATGACATTGTCCATCGCATTCATGAAATGCACGAACGTATTGTCCACCTCTTTACAGTAGAAGATTTGAATTATCTCGCTAAAGGAGGCCGTTTAAGCAGAGGACAGGCATTCTTGGGGTCACTCGTCAATATTAAGCCGCTGCTGCATGTTGAAGAGGGCAAACTCGTACCGATCGGTAAGTACCGCGGTAAAAAGAAAGTATTCAACGAAATGGCTGCTCAGATTAAAAATGACCGTCAGAACCTTGCTGCAACTCGTGTATTCATAAGCCATTCCAATGATATGAAAGGTGCAGAGCAGTTGCTGGCTATCATAGAAAAAGAGTGTGGTCCAGTCCACCATGTCATCAAGGAACTGGGACCTACCATTTCATCGCATACAGGTCAAGGAACTATTGCCTTATATTATTATAAGGAGGACATCTCTTGAAAATCATAGTCGTCGGAGCAGTTGCAGGCGGGGCCACTTCAGCTTCGCAGATTAGAAGAATGCTGACGGATGCTCAGATTAATATCTATGAAAAAGATCGTGACATGAGTTTTGCTAATTGTGGTCTTCCCTATTACTTAGGCGAAGTATTTACTGAGCGTGAGCGTCTATTGCAGGCCACTCCTGATTCATTCAATGACCAAAAGAACATTACAGTGAAAACGAAACATGAAGTCACAGCAGTCAATCCACAGCGCCGTACAGTGACAGTCTACAATCATGACAGCGAAGAATCATTTGAAGATAACTACGATGCACTGGTATTAAGTCCCGGCTGCCGCCCTATTTCTATGGCAGCGACGCAAGGTTCATCCATCGTATTTCCACTTCGTAACCTTGAAGATACGGATGCCATCGAACAATATATCGACAGTCATCATGTTCAAAAAGCATTGATTATCGGTGCGGGTTATATTGGACTGGAAATGGTCGAAAACTTTAAACACCGCGGTTTGGATGTGACTTTGACCAGCCGCAGTGAACACATTATGAAAGCGATGGATCAGCAGTTCATCCCATTACTCAAAAATATTATTGTCGAACAGCAGGTTCACTTAATACTCGGTGATGAACTGGCTCAATTAAACGGTAATGAAGTGA
>DJUI01000064.1:4308-4969 GCA_002438305.1 Staphylococcaceae bacterium UBA6286
ATAGAATTTCTGACTGACAGCGGCATTGAATTGAACGACCGCGGTTATATAAAAGTGAATGACTACTTCGAGACCAGCATTGACGGCATCTATGCGCTAGGTGATGCGATAGAAACATTCTATCGTCATACAAAGGACAAAACGACTGTTGCGCTTGCCTGGGGAGCACATCGCGCCGCCAATTTGATTGCTGGGAATTTAAGCGGCGATAAACAGCCTTTCAAAGGACTTCTCGCAACGAACATCGTCCGTTTCTTCGATTATACGATTGCCAGTGTCGGCATCAGTGAGTCCGCACTGCAATCATACGACTATGAACATATTAACTATCAGCAGAAAAATCATGCCAATTATTTGCCTGATGCACGTGTCACTTCTGTATCTGTCTATTACAGGAAAGATAACAGACAGCTGCTCCGTGCATGTGTCTTTGGACAGGAAGGTGTCGATAAACGGATTGACATTATCGCTACAGCAATGGGACTCGGTGCAACCGTAGATGATTTCAAAGATATTGAAATCGCCTATGCCCCTCCCTATTCTTCACCGAAAGACATCGACAATATGATCGGATATAGAGCCCATATAGATAAACGGTCCTGATGCTTAAGCATCAGGACCGTTTATCTATTATTTACTGGCTTTATTTCTCTTTGAACGT
>DJUI01000023.1:0-285 GCA_002438305.1 Staphylococcaceae bacterium UBA6286
TGGAAAACAAACGCCACTACTCCGTTTGAAATATTCTGCGAGACATAGACGAGACCCACAATTTCAACATCCAGCCCTGTCTCTTCCCTCGCCTCTCGGATGGCGCATTCTTTCAGACTTTCGCCGTAGTCCACAACACCACCAGGAAGTTCCAAAGTGTCACTCCTATGCAGACTGCGGACGAGCAGTGTTTCACCTTTGTCATTCTGTGCAAAGACACTGGCGGATACACTGTATAACGGCTGAAAATATTCGCCGGTCGGCTCCATATGTGTTTCCTTCTTC
>DJUI01000023.1:369-24269 GCA_002438305.1 Staphylococcaceae bacterium UBA6286
TAAAGAACTGCTGATAATGTGCCTTATCATGAAATGCCCATATTTCAGTGATCAACGTACAATCTTCATCTACCCATCTACCTCTAAGTTTTGCCCCAAGCTCAATATAACTGCGGAAGACATGTTCATGAAAAAAACGATTCACCGATTCAAATCCATCTGGAATAATTTTAACTTCTGTTTTCACTTCATACATAATCCCACGCCCAATCTTATGGTCTTACTTTCATTATAGAAAAGATTGGCAATGATTGCATGTCTCAACCGCTGACTACACATTGAGAATGATCAAATATCATTATAACAACTAGTATTATCAGTATAAATTGTAACGTCTATTCAAGCAGTTCATTTTATTATCACGATATCAATGCCTATAATATTGGTAGAGGGGGAATCCACATGAAAACATTATTGAATACACCTTTTACATATCACACGCTTGAACTAAAAAATAGAACCGTTATGGCACCGATGTGTCAATATTCGGTCGTTAAAGAAGATGGTACACCAAATGACTGGCACTTTGTCCATTATACGTCACGCGCAGTCGGCCAGACGGGGCTGATCATCGTCGAGATGACCAATGTAGAACCGGACGGCAGAATTACAGCCAACTGCCTGGGACTATGGGATGATGCGCAAATACCAGCTTACAAACGCATCGTAGATTCCATTCATGCACAAGGCGCTAAAGCAGCCATTCAGATTGCCCATGCAGGTCGTAAGGCAACACATATCGAAACGCCGGTCAGTTCATCGGAAATGCCGGTTGAAGTACCGACAGAATTCGGTGAAATGCGCTATCCAAGAGCACTGTCGACCGATGAAGTAAAAGCGATGATCGACAAATTCAAACAGGCTGCCCGCCGTGCGGTCGAAGCAGGATTCGATGCTATTGAAATTCACGGGGCACATGGCTATTTGATTCACCAGTTCCATTCACCGGGCATCAATAAACGGGATGATGACTACGGCAAAGACTTATCACTGTTTGGTGTCGAGGTCATCAAAGCTGTGAAGTCAGTCATGCCTGAAAATATGCCGCTCATATTCAGAATATCGGCCCGTGAGTATATGGATGGCGGCTATTCACTGGAACATGCGCTTAAGCTCGGTAAGAAGTACCAGGAAGCAGGTGTCGATATATTCGACATCTCATCAGGCGGTGAAGCACCCGCCGGCAAAGAAAAACCCGGCAATTATCCAGGCTATCAAGTGCCTTTTGCCAAGCGTTTCAAAGAAGAATTGAATGTGCCTGTCATCGCTGTCGGCATACTCGAATCTCCGGAAGTCGCTGAAATGGTACTGAAAAACGGCGACGCAGATTTAATCGCTATCGGTCGCGGCCTGCTGGACGATCCTTACTGGCCGATACATGCAGTGAAAGCACTGCGAGACGATATCATTGTACCGAAACAATATGAACGAGGGATTAGATAAAAGTGACATACAAAAATATCTTATTCGACTTAGACGGTACACTGACTGACCCGAAGCTCGGCATTACAAATTCTATTATCTTCTCGTTGAATAAGTTAAAGATAGAAGCACCGGATAATGATGACCTTGTGCACTTCATCGGTCCGCCGCTCAGCGAGAGCTATGAATCGACTTACCATTTGACCGGTGACAGGAATCATCTGGCCATCGATTATTACCGGGAATATTTTTCGGATAAAGGGCTCTATGAGAACAAAGTATATGACNNCTCGTTGACAGCAGAGGGACGTCGACTGTTCGTTGCGACGAGCAAACCTGTCACTTTCGCTGAACAGATCATTGATTATTTTCATCTCGGCAGTTACTTTGAGGCGATTGCCGGAAGTGAGCTCGATGGTACGAGAGCTCAAAAGCACGAAGTCATCAGTCATGTCATGCAGCACTATGACCTGAATGCTGAAGACTGCGTCATGATCGGAGACAGAAAACATGATTTAATCGGCGCACGTCGTAATGATATGGATGCAATCGGTGTGCTGTATGGCTATGGGTCATTAGTCGAACTGGAAGACGAAAAGCCGAGTAAGATCGTTGAATCTGTCCAGGAACTGAGCGATTATTTAAAAGATCATTAAGCTGCACTAAACCAGGACCATCAACAGTCCTGGTTTTTAGTTTGTGAATATGTCAGAAGAATTATCTATTCATCTTTATTATGCTTAATAACTGTTGTACCCTTGTTATCAGCGATTTCCTCAGCGCGTTCCACCGCTTCTTTTTTCGTATCATACGTACTGCTTGCACGTTTCGCACCAGTAGTTTTTACTTTCCACTGATCATCTTCAAAATATACTTCAACACTTTCATCCATCAGCTCAGGATTAGCTGACTGATCTTTATCATGTTTTGAAATCTTTTTGTTCTTCAGTTCTTTTAATTCATCATCAGTCGCATCTTTGTACCACTTTTCGGCCTGGCTCGTTGCAATAGGAATGACGTCATCTTCTTTGTAACCATTAGTCAGCATTGCATTGCCAATATCGATTGCTTTTTTCCGCTCAAGTTCATCAAGGTTCTTCCAGCTATTTGGATAATCCTGTGTCGTCCACATTCATTTTCTCCCCTTTCAATGATAATTTTATATACCACATTTTCCAGAATTTATTCATTTTATATAGATAATACGTTTAAACCGCTGTTAAATAGGCTAGAGTACTAATAAATATACACAAGGAGGAAATGATTATGAAATTTAAAATATTAAGTCTGTTGCTGACAGCAGGCCTTGCACTTGCAGCATGTGACGCAGATAACAGTAATGATAAAGCGACGAGTCCTGATGACACGAACAAATCTGAGGTGGATTCTTCTGAAGCAAATCAATCTGATGATGTGAAAGAAGATGAAGATTCAAATACTACAACGAACAGTGACTCAAACGATGAGGACGATGCTGATGACGCTGAAGAAGATGATGAGCAGGCATCTTCAGCTACAGGAAATGAAGATGACCAACCTATCGCTGTAGACGATATTACAGCAACACCTGATGATATCATCAAAGTCCTTGAAAGTGATGGTAAAACAGGTGAGCTGACAAGCATTAACTTCGAGAAAGAAAACGGCGAATGGGTTTATAAAATCAGCCAGAACGAAGATGATAAAGACATGGAATATACGTATTCAATGAAAGACAAAAAATTATTGAATACGGAAGAAGAGATGATTGACAAAGAGGATCAGACATTCGATTACGATGAAATTGTGTCATTTGACGAAGCACTAAAGAAGGCACAGGACAAAACAAGTGACAGCGCACAGGTGAAAGAATGGTCTCTTGAAACTGAAGACGGCATTACGGTTTATAACATTGAAATGATTGATGATAATATGGAAAAAACAGTGACTGTCGATCCATTCGAAGGTACTGCCAACTTAAAAGGTGAATAATAAAATCCGGATGTCCTGAGACATCCGGATTTGTTTGTTAAATGACCCAGTTACCATTACGAAATACTGGTTCTGATGTGCCGTCAGCTTTAATCCCATCGATGGATAGATCAGGCCCACCGATCATAAAATCGACGTGGATAATCGATGAATTCATCCCTTTTTCAAGCAGTTCTTCTTTTGACAATGCTTTACCGTTATCAATGGCGTTCGGGAATGAACGGCCAAGCGCAACGTGGCAGGAAGCATTTTCATCGTACAGCGTATTATAGAATAATACTTTGGAGTTTGAAATCGGTGAATCGTCAGGAACTAAAGCAATTTCACCGAGACGTCTTGCACCTTCATCATTGTCCAGCATATTTTTCAGCACTTCATAGCCTTGTCCTGCCTCAAAGTCAGTGACAACACCGTCTTTGAAAGTCAATTTGAAATCATCGATAATCGCGCTGTTATAGCTCAGCGGTCTCGTATTGCCGATCACCCCGTTGACACGGCGGAAATCAGGAGATGTAAATACTTCTTCTGTCGGCATGTTGACTTGAATCTCGACACCATCAGCATTGACAGCACTAGCACCCAGCCAGACGTGCCCTTGATTCAGTCCTATTTCAACATCTGTTCTATCTGATTGATAGTGCAGTTTGTCATAGGCTTTTTCAGTGAGCAGCTTCGCTCTTGCGTTTAATTTCTCATTGTGAAGTCTCCATGCTTCCACTGGCTCTTCCTGATCTACCCGTACCGCTTTGATCATCTCATCTAATAATTTAAGTCGCGCTTCTTCCCCTTTTAAATCAGGGAATACAAGTTCCGCCCATGCAACGTTCGGAAAAGCAACGATGCTCCAAGTGAAATCAAAACGCCCGACTGCACGTGCATAGTCACGGTTTGCCTCGCCCAGTGCTTTAGCTGAAGCAGCAATTTTAGCGGGGTCTGCATTTTTCAACAGTTCCGGTGTCTGAGAATAGATCTTCAAGTTGGCAATGCGTTCAGCAACATAAGCATTCGTCTCATCGATACGGTACTGTTCCACTGTTTCAAATACTTCCATCGGTGCGTGTTCATATTTCATCTGCGTAGACGGACCATCTGATAATTTCTGGATGACCTCTCTTGCTCCTGCTTCGTATGAGGCACGTGTTAATTCCCGCACAAAGTCAATCGCATCGATATCTGCATTTAATACAACACGCTGTCCTGGTTGTACGTTTAATCCAACTTTAACAACGAGCTCTGCATATTTTTTCACTGTTTCTTCGTAATTCATCGTCTCACTCCTTATAAGTATTAATTCTATTATATCGGAAAACGAAATAAATTTGGAGAAAAAAAGAGACCAGTGCGCACTGGTCTCAGAAGGAGTCTTGCTGTATGAAAAATTAGCTGTCTTCAGCTTATCAATGAGTGGACAGAAATACATCAGTATTTACCGCAAAATTTATAAAAATCAGATTATTTTGAGAGCATCCATGACACTGCTATAATATGTTTGACTGTTAAAGGAGGAATTTACATGACCACGTTAAAAACTTATTTTGAGAACGGACTGACAACAGAAGCATACATCGATCATATGCAGGTAAACAAAGAAGACATGCAGGCTATTTATGATCAGTTCGAACTTCCTGAAGATGAACGGTTGTCTCAAATTAAAGATAAGCATTTGAAAGCCATTGTCATCACTGAAGATTGGTGCGGCGATGCCATGATGAACATCCCTGTTCTATTGAAAATCGCTGAACAGATAGCAATGGATGTCCGTTTCGTGCTGCGCGATGAAAATCTTGACTTAATGGATCAATATTTGACGAACGGCACTGCGCGTTCAATTCCAATCTTCGTCTTCCTTGATGAAGACCATCATCAAACTGCTGTCTGGGGACCACGTGCACAGAAAGTACAGGATTTAGTCACCGAACTACGCAGCGACCTGCCTGACAAAGAAGATCCGACGTTCGAGGAGAAAAGCAAAGAAAAACATCAAGTGATTCATGAAACATATAAAAATTCTCCGGAACTATGGCAGGAAGTCTATCAGTCAATCATCGAACGACTGACTCATGCATAATTTAACTGAGCTGTGAATCATACTTCGAACAATGACACCCGCTTCAAAAGTTAATATAAAGAAATCAAATAATGAACGCCTTTTTTGTAACAAAGGCGTTCATTATTTTTTCCAATACATTAAGTTGCCATCTTCATGGGTTACTGTAAAGCCTAACTTCCCGAGTACGCGTTGCGAGGCGATGTTTGATTTCAGACATTCCGCTTTGAATATAACAGGGGCATGCTGCACGAGCTCATTCAGCAATGCGCCTACACTTTCAGTGGCATAACCCTGACTGCGATAATCTTCTTGAAAGAAGTAGCCTACCTCGACGGTATCATGCTGTCGTTTTAAAGCGATGTCTCCGATATAGGTTCGGTCTTTCAGCTGAACCATCCACATCTCCCAATCTGCTAATGTAGGATCGATGGACAGCTTGGCCACACGATTCAGCAATCGCTGATGTGCCGTGTAATCTGCCGTCATTTCATTAATCCACGGCTGTTCCAGCGGTCGAATACACAATCTATCGGTCACCATATGACGAGTTCCGGCAGCTGATTAACCAGCAGGCAGATGACGCCGATAATAGCCGCCGTCCATACAACTGGAAGTGCCTGCATTAAATGTTTCTGTGAAGCGCCTTGATTAAAGACAAATATTGTCTGCACACCGAGCGGCATAATCAGCCCGATGGCAAGAAGAAAAGCATGCGTCATCGCTTGCAGCATAGTAACCTCCGTCAAATAAAATCCATAATTACAACCTTTGTTATTCAAACAGCTTGATTGAATTTAAATGCTCTCCTTCTACTTTCAGAAAGCTGAACAGCTGACTGCGATGATGACTTAAATGTGCCAGAATCATAAGCAGCCATTCAATCTGACTATATGTCGTCCCCCAGTAGCTCGTAGACCTTGCATCCAGATCTTCCTGTTCCAGGTCTTTATAAGCATCTTCCAGAATACTGAAACTCAAATCCATCCGCGCCTCGAGCATCTCTACAGTGGTCAGTTCTTTCTCCCAGTAGAAGTAGANNTGATTTCTTCAGCTGTCGCACCTTGTGCTAACTTGTAATCTGCGTCAGGTATCAGCACGAGGTGATGCAGCAGCTGAAGACAAGTTCGTCCGCCTGGATAAATCTCCTGTTCCATCGAAAAGAAGCTGACGCAGTGCATCAGTTCTTTAATGCTCTCGACTTGAAATTTGAGCTGGCTGAATATAGGATTCAGTGATTGCTGCATGTCATCCCTCTTTTCCGACAAGTGTTAAATGACGCGTTGCTCTAGAGGCAGTCGTATAGAGCAGATACTTATCTTTGACTTGGTCGTACGCGTCGTAATCGATAATATAGACATGGGAAAACTCAAAGCCTTTGGACATATAGTTCGGCATGATGAGCTTACCTTTAGTAAATGTATACTGGTCATGTGTCAAAAGTGTCACATCTGACTGATCGATGGCGGTATGAACCTCAGCTGCGTGCACTGCATCTCTCGTGATAATAGCGACACTTTCTGACTCGAGTGTCTTCAGTTCGTCCTTAAATGCATCAAATGACATTTGCCGTACTGCGTCACCTGTGACACCGAGCGATTCGGTAGTGTCATTGCCGATCAACTGCTTAGTGAACTCTGTAATCTGAACGGTTNNAGTTGAACGATATGACTTGACGAGTTCAATTGCTTTCAGCTGATCAAGCGTATTGACCGGTATCGGGTGGACCATCTGATGTTTATCACCGAGCATCGTCTTCCGTGCATTCGGAAAAACAGCTGAAATACAGGCGAGCTGCACCGGGCTGTAATCCTGGACTTCATCAATAATCAAGTGCTGAATCTTCGGTTCTTTGTGCAGTCCTTTAATCTTAATGTTGAGGTACAGCAGCGGTGCGATATCCTCATAGTTCAGCGTCTTCTGTTTCAATGATTCCATCGTCCGCTGACGCGTCGCACTGTCCAGTTGTTTCAATACATCCAAGTAAATCCGCTCGACATTCACAAACTGCAGTTGCGTGATATAACGTTTAAGCGCTTTGAACTGCTTCGTCTTCTCGCGTTTTGCCTGACGTTCCAGTTCTTCGTCCGTACCGATATATGTATGGACTTTTTTCAGTGCTTTCGTCCGTTCTTTAATGGCACGGTCAAGGGCATCCTGATAGCGCGGCAGCAGCTGTACTTGAATTTTCTTCAGCCGAGTGTCAATAGGAGATGTTCTGAACTTATCATAGAACCACGTGTTCAGTTCCTCTGTCGTAACAAAGGGTTCCTCCTTAATCCGCACGGTTCTGAATTTCAATTGTCGTTCTGCAAGAAGCGTCAGCGTCTCATCAAGTGCATCGAGCAGGCGCTGTGACGATTTCAAAGTAAAATCATGCTGTTCTTCAACTGATGCCTGCCTCATCCGTTCGATATGTGCGAACAATGCCTCAAAACTATTTCTAGTTCCGAGTTTATCATTGAGACGATAGAACGTTGTTGCATTAATAGTTGCCTCACCGAGCTCCGGCAGCACTTCTCCGATGTAATCACCGAACATTTCGTTCGGTGTGATGAACAGCATATTCTCCGCCGACATTTTATGGCGATGTAAATACAGCAAATAAGCGATGCGCTGCATGGCAATGGACGTCTTGCCGCTTCCTGGCGGACCAAGGACAAGCATATCTTTGGCAGACGTCTGTCTGATGATTTCATTTTGATCCTGCTGAATGGTGGACACGATAGATTTCATTCTATCTTTCGCTGTGTCAACGAGCAGATGCTGGAGGGCGTCGTCACCGATATAGAGTTCCGAGTCGAAGACGTCAAGCAGTGTCCCGTCTTCAATTACGAGTTGAATTCGTTCATTCACATCGACTGTTCTTGGACCGACGTCAGGAACATCATAAGTCACTGCGCCAAGATGGTTGGCATAATATGTACTTGCAACAGGCGTCCGCCAGTCATAGATAATCAGATCATTGGTGGATGGGTCTTTCAGGCTGTTAAGTCCGATGTACAGTTTTTCTTGCCCCACTTCAGCGTCAGTAAGAGTCACCGCTCCGAAGTACGGACGCTCTTTCATTTTACCGAGACTATCCGCCACATCCTGGCGGTTGACCTGCAGCTCTTCCTGCATTTTTAACGATGGTAATACTTGTGAATATTCAATTTGTGTATCATCAGAAATTTCTGAACCGAGTTCAGCAAGCGCAAACCGTCGCTCTTCAATCAGTTCACCGGTAGTCCGTGACAACTCACCAGTCAGTTCGTCATGAATGACATCAATCAGACTGATCACACCTTTAAGATGCAGCGTTTCTTTATCTTTTGAAACCATAACATTCTCCTTTGCAATACTACTATTTTAGCGGATTCATGCTTAATTAACAGCTATTTTGACCGGAGCGCGCGTGATAGATGCGCACGTGCAGGCTTATGTATCAACAGCTGTTTGAATTCACGCGGCGTTAGATAAGATAATCTGATGTGGAAGTAATTGATATATTCGAGCCACATGAACCCATAGATCAATACAAGCAGACCCACACTTGATGATGCAACAGGCAGATTGATGATGATGAGTATTGTTGCACCGATCATCAGACTCACAATCAAAAGGTGCAGCATCTTGAAATAATTCTTCTGCTTGTCCGTCAATATAAGTTTACGTTGATGTTTGACGTGTTCAAGCATAATAGACCAGAAGTAGCTGCCTGTCGCTAATGTGATGCAGATCGCACTAAAGGGAACAAAGAACATCGGGTCTATTAAATACACGCGCGCTTCTTCATCAATGACAGCAATCATTATCCATAACATCGCGAATCCTATCGCTGAAGCTCCTTCCCCTATTTTAAGTTGCTCGATTTCCTTCAATAACGACGATCTCATAACGGCTCTCCTCTTATATGATGTGTCTATATCATTGTTTATGATGCAATGATCTATGTTGCGTTAAGTGCCAACTCATACAATAAATTCTGTTGTCGTGTCCTTGAGAATCATCTGCTGCCTCCCTATGTTCATTTGAAATGAGTGAAACAACAGATCATCGGAAGCACACTAAATAACCTGATATGGGTTCTATCAGGTTAACGGTCAAGCTTAAATATATCATGCTGCGGATGTTTTTCCCCGCGTATCATTTCAAGCAGCATTTTCGCTCCAAATGCAGAATATACAGTGCCATTACCACCGTATCCAAGGAGCATATAGCAGTGAGACATATCGGGGACTCGTCCAATAAAAGGTTTTCCGTCTGTTGTTTCACCAAATCTTGCACCGTAGCAGTCGTCCGCTGCTATCTCTATGTCCGGAAATAACTTCCTGAACTCACGGACTAAACGCCGGGATTTCTTGCGGATGAGGCGTTCGGAGGGGACACGCTTGTTGTTATCATCGAGTCCACCGACAATGATTCGATTACCTTCGACATGACGGATGTAGAGATACGGTCGCGCAGTCTCCCAGATCATCGCTTTCTCAGCCCAGAATGCACCGTCTTCAATAGGTCGAGTGACCACTGCAAATGAGCGGACAAACTGCTTCTTCTTCACTGATTTGACGAATGTGTTATCAGCATAACCACCGGCATAGATGACGTGCCGTGCAGTAATTCTACCGCCTGTTATGTGACAATTCACTCCGTCACTTCCTTCATGCCAGTCCAGCAATTCGCTCTGTTCATATATATGTAAATCATACGTATTCACTGCCTTGTCCAACAAGCGCTGGATAAAGACATATGGATTAATTTCTGCATCTCCATGAGTGACAAGTCCCATTGACCGGTTGATTCCGTAAGTCTCTGATAGTTGACGACTATTCAGCAGATCACATTTAAAGCCAAACTTTCTGAGTGCCACATATTCTTCGCGGAGCTTGTTGTCATGCCGTTTTTTTGATGCGTACAACACGCTGTCACGATTTTGAAACTCAACATCAGCCGGTAAATCAGTGCACAATTCACGAATATACTCAAGTCCTTGAAATGATAACTGATAAAATTCAAAAGCTTCTTCTTCTCCGAAATCTTTGATACAATCTGCCAATGTCTTGTCACTCATAAACTGAAGCAGGCCTGTATTAGCCGCCGAACTTTCAGAAGCAACCATTCCCCGATCGATCAATATCGTCCGGTAACCTGCGCGGGCCATCGTAAACGCAGTGATAGCACCGCTCATACCTCCGCCGACGACAAGCACATCGCATGTCTCATCTCCTGTCAGTGCAGGATAATGTGTATGATCAAATGTCTTCGGCCAAAACAATTCTCCGTTGCTCAGCATCGCACTACCTCCTTTATTGACACTATACCCATTTGACATCCATATGATGCTATGGTAATTTGTAACTAACTAATTAAAAGGAGGCGTCACTTAAGACGATGGATATCCGATAACATGAAACACATGCGAACTGCATATCATGTGAAATTGATGATCGGGATAAATCTGTCTAAATCGTGACGCCTATACGTTGTTATCGGCTTATTTATGATGCCCGTAGTCTCTTCACATGATGTGATAAGACTATTTTTTATTTGGAGGCAATCTTATGTTAACAATTAACGAACCTTTAATTGCTGGTGATAAACGACTGGCGAAACACATTCATCTGACTATCACAACGGGCACTCATGCTGCGTTGATCGGTAACAATGGTATTGGAAAATCTACTTTGTTGAAACTCATCCATAGTCGATTTGATGCGGCTATGCTGATGCAGACTATTACCGACAACACTACAGTACTGAACTTCATATTGATGTCACACCCGGATGTATATCGCATCAAGCAGACAATGACTGAGGACTACGAAGTAATCAGTGACTACATCGAAGCAGGCGGCTATGAGCTGGAGCAGCAGATCGTACTTCAGTTGAAGAAATTCGGTCTAACTGAAGAACATCTTGACCGCAGCATCAATACTTTGTCTGGAGGAGAACAGACAAAAGTCGCACTGACACGTTTGCTAATTGAAGATAAGCCGATTTTTATTTTCGACGAACCGACGAACCATATGGACAAAGAGACAAAAACGTGGCTTATATCATGGATGAAGCAGGCTAAGAAGACCATCATCTATGCATCACATGACCGTTCTTTTATTAACGAGACCGCACATGAGATCATTGAACTGACAGCAGACGGCGTGCGCACTTTCCAGCTGAATTACGATGATTTTAGGCAGCAAAAAGAAATTGAAGAGCAATCAAATCAACTCCAGCTGGACAAAGAACGCAAAGAAAAGCAGCGGATGAAACAAATGATCCAGGAAATGAAAGAATGGCATAATAAGGCCAACCATCATGCAAGTGTCAGAGATGTCGGAGAACAGAAAAAAGTTGCTAAAATCGCAAAACGCTATAAAACGAAGTCTCGTCAGCTGGAACAAAAAATGGATCAATTCAAAGGTATCTCAAAAAAAGATCAGCGGACTGATTATTCCATTGCAAGCAGTCCTATAGAAGCGAAACAGCTTGCGTCATTTGAACAGATTGGCTTATCGATTGAAGATCATAACATTATAAAAGACGCTACTTTTATAATCAACCGTGGCGATAAAATCGCCTTGTCCGGCCGTAACGGCAGCGGCAAGTCCACTCTACTTAAAATCTTAGTCAATGAGTACCAGCCAACTACAGGACGACTACGGATTAATCCAGGCACTAAAATCGGCTATTTCTCTCAGCAACTGGATGTTCTGAACTTCGACCGCACCGTATTGGACGAAGTACTGTCATTAGATGATATGACTATCAGTCAAGCACGGACGATTCTTGCGTCATTCAGATTCAAGGCAGACCGTATGGACGATATTATCAAGGACTTATCTATGGGCGAGAAATGTCGTTTAGCGTTTGCAATGCTATATTTTTCGGGAGCGAATTTACTTGTATTGGATGAGCCGACCAACTATTTTGATATCGAGATGCAGGAAATTGTAGAACAGATGTTGATGACTTACACCGGCTCCATTATCTTTGTTAGTCATGATACTTATTTCACACAACAAGTAGCTAACAGACAGTTGATGATGACAAGCGGAATCATACAGGACCTTGACCTTCACATTGAAGATGAGATTAACGAGCAGCAACTGGCTGATGAAATCAGGGATTATCTCAAACTGGATATCGATCCGCCCCATTAATATGTGTTATTCTTCAGCAATCAGGGTATAGAAAAAATGACAAAGTACAAAGGGAGTTTGAATAATGACTGCAAGTAATGACTACTTAAAAATTGATATTGTTATGGAAGGCAATGTCACTGTGAGCCACTTTGAACGTCTGACAACGACTGAAAGTATTACATTCAACAACTTCATCGCTAAATTCAACCGCAATACCAATGGATTTATCGCTATTAAAGAAGGCGAAGAAGTATCAGCAATCAATGTCGATAGAATTTTGAAATTAACACCAAGAGATATCCATACACTATAAAAATCAGCTTGCGCTGATTTTTTTTATACTCAAATCAGGAAGTGTTCAATGAAAGAGCAATTTATTAATAAGGACTTGACCGATAGACATGATGAAAAAGAAAAAAGCGTTGAAATGACTGAACTATTCTATGACCTTGTATATGTCTACGCCATCGCACAGATTTCTCATACGATACTACATGCAGAAAATGGCGACATTCCTCTGGATGCATTTATGAAATATATAGTTATGACACTCATATTTTATTCCGTATGGTCTTATCAAACTGCCTACACAAATCGCTTTGGATTAATCAGAGCAAAAGATGTGATGTTCCTGATGTTCAATATGTTCATCGCGATATTCCTTGCAATCAGTCTGTCGAAAGATTTTTCAGACGTATTCGATCCGGTCAATGTCTGTATCGCCCTTCTTTATTTCTCAACCAGCCTGCAGTTTTTTCTGAGTCTACTGGATAAGATGAATATAGAAGACCGGTTCGCTGCTGTTGTCTTCGGAACAACTATGTTCAGCAGTGCCGTGCTTGCCACTATTGCGATCTTCATCCCATCGCCGTGGATGTATGTCGTGTTCGGATGCGCACTTGCTGTTGCCTGCTTCAGCCCCATGCCGTTTAGGAAAGCATTAAAACAGTCGGCAGTCAATGTACCTCATATGGTGGAACGATACACACTGCTCACCATCATTATGTTCGGAGAAACGATCATCGGTCTGACCAATATTTTCAAACTCAATGATTTAAAAATCACTGATGTGTTATTATTCATCATCATCATTACATTATTCGGCTGCTACTGGATGAAGACAAACAGACTTATTAGTGATAAAGACTATGCTTCCGGTATGACAATCACTATCGCTCACTTCTTCATACTCGTAGGGCTCGGTATGGTCAATGCGTCGCTTGTACTCGATGCCAACAATGATGTGACGAATCTATTCAAAGTTCAGCTGATGTATAGTGCGCTTGCCAGTTATTTTGCAGGACTGCTGCTGACACTGAATTATTCTCACAAAAAATTCAACTATGACAAACATTTAATCATCATCGTAGCTGTGATACTAGCAGCTGGGTTTCTCATCGAATATCTTCTGAAAGATGCGCCGTATACACTGCCTATCTCAACAGCAATAGTGACGACGATGATTTTCTTTGTCTATCGCTATATTTATCAGACTAAATATCCTAAAGAATAACAGACGGCCGTTATGAGCGGTCGTCTTTGTCTACTTCTTCTCTGAACGTTTGAATCAATCTTCCGTCCTGTCCAATCAGTACAGCCGATAAATAATCAAAATTACCTGCACCGCTGTCAATATTCAGACTATGAGACTTAGCGTTATATTCCGGCCGTCCGCTTAACGTCGGGGTATGTCCGATGACCTGTAATTTCTTCATCCGCTTCAATTTACCACGGAATCTAAGTACACTCCACCACGAATCCTGTCTGAATTTTCGTATCCCCCAAAAATTAACACCCGCATGTGAAATATAGAGTACTTCATTCTCATAAAATAATGGCAGTTCACCCATCCAGCGCACATCATCCCGATGCTTTCCTTTTAGATCATACTTCTTGAATGTATTTCTATAATTTTCTTTCATGTCTTTAAGTGATGTACCACCTTCAATATATTTGACTATCTCGTATTCATGATTGCCTTTAATGCAGACAGTATTTGGATATTTCTGCTGAAGCGCTCGAATGTGAGCGACTACTTCCTTGGAATGCTTCCCCTTGTTAATATAATCTCCGACGAAGAGCAGCTGTTCTATCTCAGCATCCCAATGTTTAAGAATCTTTTTGAGTGTATGATAACATCCGTGAATATCTCCTACAATATAGTAATTCATTCATTAATCCGCCTCTTTATTTTGATATAACATTAAATTACCACTATTTTATGCGAACATGTGTTCTATTTTATGTTATAATGAATGTGTCGTCACTTTCGCTGGTCATATGCTTAGCGGGAGGAGGTGTTATGATGGATGAAATTCTTGTTCGATTGGTTCCTGCTCTCTTGAGCGGAATAGCGATCACTTATTTCGGTTACTGGCTCAATCACCGGGATAACAATGATCAATAATGACGACAACACCACAAAAAAATCCCAGGTCGACTCGCACTCGACCTGGGATTTGGTGTTATTAGAATGAATCCTGTTCGGCTCTATTATAGCATAAAAGAAACCATCATGTCATTTTCCTTTTATTTCTTCAACCCTCTTTCTTTACCAGAACGGCTCACTTAACAACCTTTGCCACTGAAATTTGTTATCATGGTAATAAGTTAAAATATGTGGCTCACATGAAACTAAGAGAGGATACTTATATGCAGAACAAACCAGATTACCAGCTGATTGCTGTTTTAATGTCAGGCGCCTTTATCGCCTTTCTTTCAAATACGTTTCTGAACGTAGCACTTCCATCTATCATGGATGATTTCAATGTGACGACCGCAACTGTCCAGTGGGTTACTACCGGCTATATGCTGGTCAATGGTATAGTCATACCGACCACTGCTTTCTTGATGCAGCGATTCATTGCCAGACAATTGTTCCTGACCGCTATGCTGCTGTTTTTGGCCGGAACAATCATTGCTGGGTTTTCACCTGTATTTTCAATACTAATATTAGGACGAATGATCCAGGCCGCTGGTGCGGCGATTATGATGCCGCTGCTCATGAATATTATGATGACCAGCTTCCCTCCAAGGCAACGAGGCACTGTTATGGGAATATTTACATTAGTGATGTTCTTTGCTCCGGCTATCGGACCGACATTATCGGGATTTGTTGTACAGTATTACAGCTGGCATTACTTGTTTTACATGATCATACCGATTATATTAATCGTACTTCTTGTAGCCTATATACGGCTGCCGAAACATAGTGACACAACTTCAATTAACATCGATGTCTTGTCTATCGTTCTATCGACATTCGCATTCGGTGGTATTCTATATGGTTTCAGTGCAGCCGGGAACAAAGGCTGGCTGCAGCCTGATGTCATTGTCGCCGTAGTTGTCGGCTTTGTCACATTATTCTACTATGTGAAGCGTCAGCTGAACTTATCAATACCAATGCTGGACTTCAGAGTGTATGAATATTCGATGTTTACATTAGCCTCTCTTATTGTCGGCACCATGAACATGGCACTTTTTTCAGGTATGCTGCTGATGCCGATTTACTTACAGAATTTAAGAGCATTCAGTCCGGTGGACACGGGACTGCTGCTGCTTCCTGGAGCTATTATTATGGGACTGATGAGCCCCATCTCCGGCAAATTATTTGATATGCTCGGTCCAAGAAAACTTGCCATGACGGGTCTTTTCATTACCACGGTGACGACATTTTTGTTCAGTCGTCTGAATTTCGAATCGTCTTATGCTCATATCATCACCATCTATTCTTTACGTGCATTCGGTATGTCTCTTGTGATGACACCGGTGATGACGAACGGTCTGAACTCATTGCCCAACCGCTTGATGCCTCATGGTTCTGCCATTAATTCCATGTTGAATCAAGTCTCGGGGGGTGTAGGAACAGCGCTTCTCATTACATTGATGCAGAATTATACGCATACGAAGCTGCAGCAGCTCATCGGGCAGTTCGGTCGTGATAACATCGATGAATTGACGCGTCAGGCGACTCTTTCAGGCATCAACTTTTCATTTATCGTTGCCTCAGTTATCATTCTCATTTCATTTATATTGACCTTCTTCTTGAAAAGAAGTGGAGTGGAACAACAGGCTTAATATTTATTTCGTCTTGATGATGCGTTCATATTTGAATGTANNTGCGGCTCAAAATTTTTCAGGTCATCAGGGAAATAGACAACACGCCTCTTGATATAGAGCGGTATAATGACGGCATCTGATGGTCAGCATCTTTAATTATGGGACTATTTTGTTTACGATGGCAATGTTTCTGTCAATGCTTCAGTTCAGTACGACATTGATAGCATTTATGCTGAAAACCACTGCTCAGATCAACGCTTATTCATTTACTTGTTCCATCCGATTATATTAGATCCGATATTTACGTACACTGAACGATTTCAGAGGGATACGTTAGTGTTCATTCCTTTCTCTGCATTTATTGTCGTCGCCTGCTGTATTGGTATTGGCACACTATTACGTGACTTCCTGTTGTTTAAGTATGTAATCGGCAAACAGCCTTATAAATTGTGAGTATCTCATCATTTCCGAATAATTCTAACTATCGTTAAGTAAATCAAAAGAAACCTCTTTTCAATGACATTGAAAAGAGGTTTCTTTTGTATAAAGATGATGCTGAACTACATCATCCCCGGCATGCCGCCCATTCCCATGTCTGGTGCTGCTTCTTTTTCAGGGATTTCTGCGACGACCGCTTCTGTTGTCAGGAACATTGCTGCGACGGATGCTGCGTTTTGTAATGCTGAACGTGTCACTTTCGTAGGATCCACGATACCTGCTTCAATCATGTTCACCCATTCATCTGTTGCTGCGTTGTAACCGACACCTGTTTCAGCATGTTTAATTTTCTCAACAATGACGGATCCTTCAAGACCTGCATTTTCAGCAATCTGACGGATTGGTGCTTCAAGTGCTTTCAAGACAATTTTCACACCTGTTGCAACGTCGCCTGCTGCTTCTACTGCTGCTACTTTGTTGTAGATAGACACTAATGCTGTACCACCGCCTGCGACAATACCTTCTTCTACTGCTGCGCGTGTAGAATTCAGTGCATCTTCGATACGTAATTTACGTTCTTTCAGCTCTGTTTCTGTTGCTGCTCCGACTTTGATGACTGCTACACCGCCTGCTAGTTTCGCTAGACGTTCCTGTAATTTTTCTTTGTCGAATTCAGAAGATGTGTCTTCAATCTGTGCTTTTAATTGTCCGACACGTGCATCGATATTATTTGAGTCGCCTGCACCTTCAACGATTGTTGTATCGTCTTTAGTGACATGAACTTTTGCTGCTGTACCGAGCATGTCAATAGAAGTTTCTTTCAGTTCAAGACCTAAATCGTCAGTGATGACTTGACCGCCTGTCAAAATCGCTAAATCTTCAAGCATTGCTTTACGGCGGTCACCGAAGCCTGGTGCTTTAACTGCGACTGCTGTGAATGTGCCACGCAGGCGGTTCAAGACGATATTTGTCAGTGCGTCACCTTCTACATCTTCAGCAACAATCAATAATGGACGTGATGTTTGAACAATCTGCTCTAAGATCGGCAGAATATCCTGGAATGAAGATATCTTCTTATCTGTAATTAAAATATAAGGATTATCGAGATCTGCGACCATCTTATCTGAGTCTGTGACCATATAAGGTGACGCGTAACCTCGGTCAAACTGCATCCCTTCTACGACTTCAAGTTCTGTTTTGAACCCTTTAGATTCTTCGATAGTGATGACACCGTCGTTACCGACTTTTTCCATCGCTTCAGAGATGAACTGACCGATTTCTTCGTCAGCAGCTGAGATAGCACCGACTTGTGCGATTTCTTCTTTGCTTGACACTTCTTTAGAAATCGCTTTTAATTCTTCGAGCGCCACTGCGACTGCTTTGTCAATTCCTTGACGGATACCAACAGGATTAGCACCGCTTGTCACGTTTTTCAAGCCTTCTTGAATCATTGCCTGTGCAAGTACTGTCGCTGTTGTGGTACCGTCCCCAGCGATTTCATTGGTTTTATTCGCTACTTCTGCAACAAGTTTAGCGCCCATATTTTCATAGGGATCTTCAAGTTCGATTTCTTTCGCGATAGTCACACCGTCGTTTGTAATTAACGGAGCTACGAATTTTTTGTCTAAAACGACGTTACGTCCTTTTGGTCCTAATGTCACTTTTACTGCGTCTGCTAATTTATCAACACCTGCAAGCATTGAACGTCTTGCATCTTCTGAAAATTTAAGTTCTTTAGCCATTATAGTCATTCCTCCTGTTTGATCATCACTCTATTAAGAAATTTTCTAATCATTATTGTACAATTGCTATGACGTCATCTTCTGAAAGTACTAAATATGTCTCTTCACCGAGTTTTACTTCAGTACCGCCGAACTGAGAATAAACGATGCGGTCGCCAACTGAAACTTCCATTTCACCCCGTGTTCCGTTATCCAATAAACGTCCGGGTCCTACAGCGACGACAGTGCCTTCATTTGACTTCTCCTTAGCTGATTCAGTCAAGATGATACCACTTGCTGTTGTCTGTTCTTTTTCAGTTTTTTCAACTACGATTCGATTACCTAATGGTTTTAACACGATAGTTCCTCCTCAGAATTTTAAAATGACTTAGCACTCTTTTATTTGAAGTGCTAACAATTAAATAATAATCAAAGAAGGTCAAAAAAGCAATTATTTTGCTGTATTTTTTTTACGGCTCACAAAATATCATGTACAATAAGACAGTATATTGAATTAAAGGAGCAAACCATGAAAATCAGACGTCTCTTTGCAAACATTTTAATTGTCCTTATTTATGCTGCATCTCAGTTGTCATCATTAATCCCAGTGTTCTTATATAGAAATGCCGGCCTTACATCTGATGAATTATTCGCAAAAACCATTCCGTTTCTTGTCGGCGGCTTCATCGTCGCTTCCATCCTCGTATTTTTCATCAACCGGGCGATTGTCAATGAGACGAGATTGGAACGCTCTTCAAAAGAAAACTGGCGGTATACTATCACTTGGATGATTGCAGGGCTATTTCTAGCGCTCTTTGTACAGATGATCATGAATATGATCAATGTCTATCTTCTGAAGCAGCCGATCGAAAGTCAGAATACGACTAACATTCTGTCCATCGCCCAGCAGTTCCCTGTATTCATTATACTGATTGCAGTTGTTGGACCGATTCTAGAAGAATTCGTCTTCCGCAAAGTGATATTCGGTGAACTCTACGAATGGATCAAACTCCCACGCTTTGCGGCATTCATTATTGCCGGTGCCATCAGCGGATTCATCTTTTCAGCTGCTCACAATGATTTTGACCATACGTTGATCTACATGGGGATGGCATTTGTCTTTGCCGGACTATATGTAGCGACACGCCGGATCATAGTGCCGATTGCCGCACATATGGCAATGAATTCATTTGTCGTATTGGTTCAACTCGGTTTCAGTGAACAGCTTGAAGATGCAGCGGAAAAGGCCAAGATCTCTACGCAGTTCATCTGGGCAGCAGCCAGATCATTCATAGCTTAATAAAAATCTCGTCACTNNGTTCACCGGGACTTCCTTTGACGAGATTTGAGTTGCTGTCATTACTTTTTGTTCTTATCCTCATCTTTAATATCGAGTCGTTTTTCACACTGTTCAATAATCGTCTTCAATGCCTTAATACGCGCTGCTTTTTTGTTATTGGCTGGAATGATCACCCATGGCGCGTCATCAGTTGATGTCTTCTTGATCATATCATGACTCGCTTCCAGATAAATGTCCCATTTCTCACGGTTACGCCAATCTTCTTCTGTAATCTTCCATTGTTTTTCAGGCGTATTCTCACGTTCTTCAAAACGCTTCAGCTGCTCTTCTTTGTCCAGTACAAGGAAGAACTTGATGACAATCGCCCCTTCTATGATGAGACTCTCCTCAAAATCTTTGATTTCATCGTACGCCCGCTGCCATTCTGCTGTACTCGCAAAGCCTTCGACACGCTCCACAAGCACGCGTCCATACCAGCTGCGGTCAAAAATTTCGATATGACCTGTTCTCGGGAGATCGACCGCAAATCGCCATAAATATGGATAGCTGAGCTCTGTTTCTGTCGGTGCAGAAATAGCATTTACTTCGTAACCTGTCGGGTCGAGTCGTTCACGGACGCGTTTAATGTTACCGCCTTTTCCTGCTGCATCCATCCCTTCATAGACAAGGATGAGCGGGATTTTTTTATCATAGAGTGCATACTGTAGTTCACGCATGCGGTCCTGTAGTTCAGGCAGCTGTTTTTTATAATCTTTTTTAGATATTTTGTCTTCAGCATCGACAAATAGCTCGGTCTTGAAATCTTCAGTGAACTTGCCGTCCACAGCCTCTTTTTGCTGTTCGTCATGCTTTTTAAGCGCTGCTTCCAGACGTTCGATGATGACTTCGTACATGTCATTGATAGCTTGATTGCGCTCATCATAAGTGATATTTGTCCAAGGTGAAATATCATCTGTCGCTTTGATTAATTTTTTCATGCCTTTAAGATAAGTTTCTGTCGGAATAGCGTGTTCAAATTCTTCAGCTTTCCAGCGTGTCAGCGGATTGTCCTTAGTTTTCTGAATATGTTCCTCACGCTTTTTATCGTTGATTTCAACATTGAATTTAATGATTTCATAGCCGGCATTTAACAGCATCTTCTCAAAGCCTGCGATTTCTTTCAGCAGAATGGTGTAACCCTGGTACAGCTCTTTCTTTAAGCCCTGCACCTCATAGTCGAGTAGACTCGCATACCAGCTCCGGAAATATATCGTTACATCCCCTCTTTTAGGAAGGCTATTCCAGTAAGGAAATAGAAACGGCATGCGGAGGTCTTCAGCAGTCGGCGTCTTAGTGGCATAGAACTGAGTATATTTCGCATCCAGTGTTAGCAGTAGTTCATTAGACAACCGTGATTTACCCGATGCTGCGACGCCTTCAAATAAAATCATGACCGGTATTTTGGCATCATGTGTCAATCGNNATTCTGCTGTTCTAACCGCCAATTCTTCATTGATTTTTGTCATCATATCATCCCCTTTTCATATCATCATATCACATGACACATTTTAAAAAATGTTTTTAAAACATTTCAAAACCCGAACGAATATTGTAAGATTAAGTTAGCTAAACAAAGGAGGATTTTCATGACTACGACTTTTAATGATTACACTTACACTCGTCCTGATCTCGATGCGACTAAAAAAGCATTTGATGCGTTGATCGATAAATTTAACGCTGCAGATTCAGCTGACGCACAGCTTGAAGTGATCAAAGAATTGAATCACGTCCGCAACGATATCAATACGAACTATTCACTCGCTATGATTCGTGCATCGATTGATACCAACGATCAGTTCTATTCTGATGAACGAGATTATTTTGATAACAATGCGGCACAGCTTGCTGCGCTGGAAGCAGATTACTTCAAGGCATTGACATCAAGTCCGTTCAAAGATGCACTTGAAGAACAATTAGGTTCGCAGCTATTCAGTCTTGCTTATAACATCGTCAATTCATATTCTGATGAAGTCAAGGACTTGATCAATGAGGAAAACAAAATCAGCAGTGAATACTCAAAGCTCATCGCCAGTGCAGAAATCGACTATGACGGCAAGCAGTTAAATCTTGCACAGATGGGGCCATACACGCAGTCAACAGACCGTGCTGTCCGCAAAGAAGCAGCGTTAAAAGTGCAGGAGTTCATGAGTGCCAACCTCGAAGCATTTGATGATATTTATGACAGACTTGTCAAAGTTCGTCATGACATTGCTTTGAAATTAGGGTTCGACAACTTTATTGAACTCGGCTATATGCGTATGCAGCGTATCGACTACGATCAGCAAATGGTCAGCAGCTACCGCGACCAGATCAGAGAACATGTCGTACCACTTGCGACAAAATTATATGACCGTCAGGCAGCGCGTATCGGCGTCGATAAACTCAAATATTATGACGAACCGATCCTCTTCCTCAGCGGAAATGAAAATCCAAAAGACGAACCAGCTGTTATTTTGGAGAACGGCCGCAAAATGTACGAAGCACTGAGCCCTGAGACAGGTGAATTCTATAATTTCATGATGTCCCGCCAATTGTTTGATGTCGAAGCGAAAAAAGGCAAAGAAGCAGGCGGCTACTGTACGTTTATCGACAACTATAATGCACCATTTATTTTTGCGAACTTCAATACGACTGATCATGACATCACCGTGCTGACACATGAAGCAGGTCATGCCTTTCAAGTCTACTCATCACGCGACCAGGAAGTACCGGATTATTTATGGCCGACACACGAATCATGTGAAATCCATTCGATGAGCATGGAATTCTTCACATACCCATGGCTTGATCTATTCTTCAATAACGCTGACAAATTCAAATATAAGCATATTGGAGATGCAGTACAGTTTCTTCCGTACGGTGTTGCTATCGATGAGTTCCAGCACCGCGTTTACGAACGCCCTGAGATGACGCCTGAAGAACGCCGCCAAGTATGGACAGAGCTTGAAGAGAAATATTTACCGCACCGCGACTACGACGGTATTTATCCATTATCAGAAGGATCACTGTGGCACCGTCAAGGACATGTCTTCAATTCACCTTTCTATTATATTGACTATACTCTTGCACAAGTCTGTGCGTTCCAGTTCTTTAAACGCAGCCGTGAAGATTTCGATTCAGCATGGCAGGATTACTTGAAGTTATGTCGATTAGGTGGATCGCTGCCGTTCAATGCACTTGTCAAAGAAGCGCATTTGAATTCACCATTTGAACAAGGAACATTATCAGATATTATGAACTACCTTGAAGACTATATTGACAATATCGATGATTCACAGTTTTAATTACAAAAACGGAAGTCCCGCTATTGGGACTTCCGTTTTTGTTATTTCTCAGCGGTTGTTCTGCGCAGGAATAACAGGCCGATTGAAAGCAGGGCGAAACCGAGCAGTGCAATGCCTGCATTCTCACCTGTATCAGGGAGTGCTGTCATTTTTTTCTGCTTACTGTCCTGTTTTTTGTCTTTTTTGCTATCTTTCTTACTGTCTTTGTCTTTCACTTTAGATTTCTTTTCGTCAATTTTGTCTACTTTTTGCGTGACGAGTTGGCTGACTTTCTCATCTAATGAACGGTAATACTGCTCTCCTGCATGAGGAGAAAACTTGCCGGGTTTGATCTGATGCTTGTTATCCGTCTCGCGTGCAGGAGTCGGTTCCGGTATATGTGCTGCCGGTGGTTCTACTGCTGGAATTTCGGTAGTAGGAGCAGCTGGATGTTCTACAGCTTCATTAGAGACGGGTGGTTCTGTCGATGGTTGTTCAGTCTGAGGTTCTTCAGTC
>DJUI01000023.1:24345-31440 GCA_002438305.1 Staphylococcaceae bacterium UBA6286
CATTGTCAGGTTCATCTGCTGTTACCGGTTCTGTCACTGGAATTTCAGGTGAAACGACTTCAATATCTTCATTATTGTCCTCGGCTGTTGCAACTTCAGTAGCAACGATCTCCATAGTATCACTCGGTGTTATGTTTTTTTCTGATTCTGCAGCATAAGTTGTAGAACTCACCAGCGCACCAGACAAAAGCACTGTTAAACAAATATTATAGTTGAACTTATGCATGTACGATTCCTCCAATTTATGGTTATCCCAATTATATAAAATAAAATTACCTATTTCCATAAAGATGGTATTTTGTTATCTATTCTTAATAATGTATATACTTCTGACACATCTTTATTGTAAATTTAAATAAACTTTTTAAAATATTTGAGTTTACCTCTTTACAATTCATAGTTATATAGTATAATAAATATATCTAGTATAAATTATATATCAAGGAGTGCTTATGGACATCAAATATTTCAGCACTGACACTCACATAGGTGCCGTGCATTTGAACGTCAACTTTATGGATAATTCCATTAAATTCTACACAGAAATACTCGGATTGAAAGTACTTGACCGTCAGGCAGATTACACAGCGCTCGGTGCAGATGAACAACCTCTCGTTTATCTCTACGAAACAGCAGCACCTCGTAAAGAGCGCCAGGCAGGACTCTATCACATGGCCTTTCTCGTACCGTCACGGACAGCACTCGGTAATATCTTTAAACACTTGATTCAGACACAGTACCCTTTAAGCGGAGCAAGTGACCATTTCGTATCAGAAGCAATATATCTGCAGGATCCTGAAGGAAACGGTATCGAAATTTATCGTGACCGCCCTGCAACTGACTGGACTTATCAAGACAATGGTCATATTGATATGGGCACGGTTGAGATGGACTATCAAGGGGTGCTTGATGCCAATGATGGGACAGCTTTTGCCGGTCTTCATCCTGAGACAATCATGGGTCATGNNCATGCAGTAAACTCACCGGAACTGACCGATCCAGGTCTTCGCAAATACGAAATCAACTTCCCTAATGGTGAAGATTTTGAGTATTTCAAAAATAAATTGACGGAATTAGGATTAACAACTGAACGTGACGGGAATTCAGAACTAGTAAGAGATCCGAATGGTATCGGTATCCGAGTCATGTACAAGAAAGGTCAGCATCAGTCTAACACTACTAAGGAGCGACTATAATGGGATTATTCAGCAAAAAAACAGACAAAGCAGATTACAAATATTTAGAAGGTGCTATGGAGAAGAGACGTTCAATCTATCATCTTGAACCAAAATCACCTATTTCCGATGAAGAAATTGAACAAGTATTAACAGAAGCTATTAAATTTGTGCCTTCAGCATTCAACTCACAAAGTACAAGAATCGTTCTGCTCTTGAACGATAACCACAAAAAACTCTGGGATTTAACAAAAGATGCATTAAAAGACATCATGGGACCGGACCGTGACTTCTCAGCAACTGAACAAAAAATCAACAGCTTCAAAGCAGGTTACGGTACTGTATTATTCTTTGAAGATACAGGCGTCATCAAAGGAATGCAGGAACAAGTTCCTGACTATGCAGATAAATTCCCTGTATGGAGCCAGCAAACAAATGCGATGCACCAATACGGCATCTGGACAGCATTTGCTGTGAAAGGTCTCGGTGCTTCACTGCAGCATTACGACGGCGTTATCGACGAAGCAGTATACGAAGCATTCGACTTACCAAAAACTTGGAAATTGATTGCTCAAATGCCATTCGGTTCAATTGGTTCAGCGCCNNTCATCAAAAAATAATTGTTCTTTGTACGACGTCAAACAGGCAGCCTGATAGGCTGCCTGTTTATTTTGCATGAGTGGGACGGGTCATTCCCGATATGTAATGGGTCACCGTTTCTGACATCATTTGCCGCAGTTTCATGTACAGACAGTCGAGAACAACGAACTGGATGATACGGCCGTTCATCATCGCGATATGCTGCTGATTTTCTTCAGCTGATGTAAGGAGGACAACGTCTGCGTATGGCCGCAGCGGATGCTGCTCTGTCTGACAGAGCATGATGATATTCAATGATTTGGCTGCAGCTTGTTCTACCACTGCGCGCTGACTATCATCATTGACCGCGACCGATACAATCACTGTATCTTCCTGCTTCATGTGTGCCATGATGACTGCCGCTGTGCTGTAATGAGTGACGACATCTGCCCGTTTATTCAGTGTCATCAGCTTTGTTTTGAAATCCCTCATCACAGTCATTTCTGCCGACTCTACCAGCAGCAGCTGGCTGGAACCACTGATCAATTCTGCTGCCGCCTGTAGATCATCAGCCTTCATCAGTTTCTCGGTTCTAGCAAGAGCACTGATCGCATTATTGAATACTTTTTGTGTCAGTACTTGTGTACTGTCTTCCAGCATTATTTTATGATTGTTCAGTTCGACATGCGTATCGTCCAGCTCACGTGCAAGCTGCAGCTTCAGCTCACGATAGCCGGCCAGCCCTATTTTGCGGCTAAAGCGGACGATAGCCGCTTCACTCGTTTCTGCACGTTCTGCCAGCTGTTTGATGGTCAGCTCAATCACTTGTTCCGGACATACCATAATGACAGCTGCCAGTTTCTTATCAGCGGGGGTAAAGGTCCCACTCTTCTCTGATATCTCATGCCATACCGAGAACATCCAGCTACCTCCTTGATGACTCAGGTGGATTTGATAAATCGTATTTCGTAAATTTGAAGTACACTTGCCCTGATTCGGTCGATGTTCTGATTCCTGTTGCATCGTCAGATGGGAAGATTCTAGACGTCATCACCCGTTCTCCATCGTTCAGGAAGATTTCAATGCTCGACTCATCTACAAATATTTGCAGCTGCTTTAGATCGCTGTCCAGCACGACTGAACGTGTAGTTCCGTCAACGTCCCGGCTGAGAGCACCGCTGTCTGTGCGGTCGAGTGTGAACCGGCGCTCTAGTGTGTTATAGATAAGCCGGGTCGCTTCTCGTTTAGATACTCTGAGTTCAATATAAAATTCCGTCGATTCATTATCCAGAATATCAACAATCAGCTCATAGCAGTGACCTTCATACGGATGCAGTTTGATGTTATGTTTCATAGCATAACCTTCCGCCGTCTCGACAGTGCCGCGGCGGCGCTCCAGCGATTTCAGCGGCCGTTGTTTCAGCCTGCCCTGTTCAATCGTCAACTCACGCGGCAATGTCAGACAATGCGCCCAGTTATCTTTATCAGTTGGATAATCAGTATCAGGCAGACCCATCCAGCCGATAAGAATCCGTCTGCCGTCTTTGTCGCATGTCGTCTGCGGCGCATAGAAATCAAAGCCATTATCCAGCTCAGTGAAGACGCCGTGAGTCATAATGAAATTCTCTTTGTCCAGCTTACCTATCAAATAACCTGACTGATATATATTCCAGAACTGATCTTCATATTTATCAATGCCTTGCGGGCAGAACAGAACAACATCATGACCATCCAGTTCAAAGTAATCAGGACACTCCCACATGTAGCCGAAATCTGTATAATCTGTCTTCAGTTCAGAGACAAATGCCCAGTCCTTAAAGTCATTAGAGCGGTACACTACAATAGTTCCTGTCTCGTTGCTGCGCTGCGCACCGATTACCGCATAGTATCCGTCTTCATACCATACTTTTGGGTCTCTGAAATGTTCCGTATATCCTTTATGCGGACCTGTAATGATCGGGCGTTCACGCTTAATGAAATCACCATCTGCATTAAGTACCGCTGTGAGCTGATAAGGAATCCGCTCCCAGTCAGCTGTTCTATGGTTCCCTGTATACACGAGGTTCAACTCATCATCTACCACGATGGCAGACCCGCTGAATACGCCATGAGAATCAAATGCTGTGTCTGGTGCCAGTGCCACCCCGTGCGATGTAAAAGTCACCAAGTCTTGTGAAGTCAGGTGATACCAGTATTTTACTCCGTGAACTGCACCTAGTGGAAACCATTGATAGAATAGATGATATTCCCCGTTATAATAGACAAAACCATTGGGATCGTTCAGTAGTCCTGTCGGCGGCTGAATATGATAATGCTGACGCCACGGTGCATGCTTTGTCTGCTCGAGCAGCTCCTGATACTCCGCTTCAGGTACTTCGGTCAACTTTCTGTAACGCATCTCTCTCGTCCATTCCATTGTCATGACTCCTTCTTGTGATCTCATTATCATTTTAGCATGAAGACAAAAAAAAACCATCCCGCTTCGAGATGGTTAATCTTTATTGAGTTCTTCTTCAAGCTGCTGTTGTTCCCCTTTTAAGAACTGCCTGTACCCAATCTTACTAATATGGATGCTGACTTCATACAGCAGCATCATCGGCAGCACAAAGATGATATACGTGATGACATCCGGTGGTGCGATAATAGCTGCGAGTACCATCAATATGAAATAAGCATATTTTCGGTTTTTCTTAAGAAATGCCGGTGAAATAATACCCAGTCTCGTCAAAAACAACAATAAAATCGGCAGCTGGAAGACAAACCCGAACGGAATGGTGAACTTCAGCAGTTCATTGAAGTATTCCCTGACGCCGATCAATTGATTGACTCCCATTTCAGACGCGAGACCAATCGTAAAGTGAATCATGTACGGGAAGATGACCAAATAGCTGAACGTCAGTCCAATCAGAAACAGCACGATGCTGACAGGAATGTAGCTGAGCGTCGCTTTTCGTTCTTTCGGATGCAGGCCGGGCGATACAAATGCCCATAACTGGTATAGAATGACGGGTGAAATGATGATGATCGCAATCAGCATGATCACCGTAATATAGATGGTCAATGGATCTGTCACTTTGAAATAGTTCAATGTGATTTCACTTGGCAGATCATCTTTCGTTAAAAACTTAGTGACTCTTTTGCCGAAAAAGAACCCGATGAGTACACCACCTGCAAGAAAATAAGCGATGATCATCAATCGTTTTCTCAACTCTTCTAAATGTTCTACAATGGTTAAATCATCTTTATTCATTTGAGGTATCTCCCTCCTCATAAAAAAAACGGCAACCACCTGCCGTTTTCAGCTTATTTACGAACGTCTTTATCGTCTTTGTCATGGTCTTTCATAATGCCGTCTGTCGCATCTTTGAATTCTTTCAGTGAAGAACCCATAGCGCGGCCGAATTCCGGCAATTTCTTAGGACCAAATATAATCAAGGCAATGATACCAAGAAATACGAGAATCGTTGGTGAAGCAAAACCTCANNTGTAGAGATCAAGAACATCTATCTTCCTCCTAATGATTTTTCATAAAGAATATTAACGACTGTAATTCTATGCCTAAATCAATATGATGAACGTATATACCAGCAGGTACTGTCAAACGTTCCGGTGTAAAGTTTAATATACCTTTTATTCCTGCTTTTGTCACTCGATTTGCTAGTGACTGGGCAGCAGCTCCTGGAACTGTGAGAATCACAATTTGAATATTCTGCTCAACAATACTGACCTCAAAGTGTTCGATATCTTGAACGTTGATATTGCCTATCTGCTTGCCAATCACAGTTGGATCAGCATCAAAAGCCGCCGCAATCTGCATACGGTCACTGACCGTGAAGTTATAATTGACTAAAGCAGTTCCAAGGTTACCCACTCCAATGATTGCCACCTTCGTTATCACATCCTGCTGCAACGTCGTCTTGAAGAAATTAAGCAGGTAAGAGACGTTATAGCCGTATCCTTTCTTACCGAGTTCACCAAAGTAAGAAAAATCCCGTCTGATGGTCGCTGAATCAATCTGCAGGCCTTCACTTAATTCCTTGGATGAGACGCGGTCCACATTGGAATTATACAATGTGTCCACGAATCGATAATAAAGCGGTAATCGTTTAAGGGTGGCTTTAGGAATTTTCATTTCATTTTTGGACATCCTGATCACCCAGTTTCTATAAATATGTGATATAATTCACAGCACTTCATTATACCATGCAGCACGGCTGTTTACTATGTGAAAGTTATGTGACATGGTTTGACGTTCCCACTCACGCATTATTCATGTAAAATACAATAGAGGTGGAAAACATGATTCTTTTACAGGCAAGCCAATTAACTAAATCATTTGCAGGTGACACACTGTTCGCCGATGTCAAATTCGAAATAAAAACCAATGACCGCGTTGCCATAGTCGGCAGGAATGGTGCCGGTAAGACAACATTGATGAAAATATTAGCAGGTGTGGAAAGCTACGACAGCGGTCACTTAATGCTCGCGAAAAACATCCGCATGGGCTATTTGACGCAGCAGATGACATTGAATGCTGATGGTACAGTATATGAAGCCATGATGAAACCATTTCTTCATCTTGTTGAGATGGAAAAGAAATTACAGAGTATCGCCGATTATTTAAGTGGTCAAAGTGCACATGCTGACAGTGAAGCCTACCAGAACAAGCTGGCAGAATACGAAAAACTACAGGCCGCCTTCGAAGCAGAAGATGGTTATAAATACGATCATAAAATCAAAACGGTGCTGACCGGCTTGAATTTCACTGAAGATGACTTCAATCAGAAGATTGATTATTTCTCCGGAGGTCAGAAAACACGTCTTGCACTCGCTGAAATGCTGCTGCAGGAACCAGACCTGCTGCTGCTCGATGAGCCGACCAACCANNGACTTATCAAGGTGCGATCATCGTCATATCTCATGACCGTTTCTTTTTGGACAAAGTGGCCAGCACGGTATATGATGTAGCACTCGGCCGCGTCACAAAATATGTCGGCAACTATTCGAAATTCATAGTAGAACGTGATGCTTTCTATGAAAAAATGACAGCGGAATACGAGCGGCAGCAGGCGGAAATTGAGCGTCTTGAAACGTTCGTACAGAAAAATATTACGCGTGCCTCGACATCAGGCATGGCAAAAAGCAGGCGCAAAGTTCTTGAGAAGATGGTCCGGATCGAAGCGCCTAAACTCGATGACCATTCCCTCAACTTGAATTTCAGAATAGACCGTGAATCAGGCAACGACGTATTGACGGCAACTGCGCTGGAAGTCGGCTATGATGCGCCGATTACAGCACCGATTTCATTTGACGTCAAAAAACAGGATGCGATTGCTGTCAT
>DJUI01000023.1:31504-31763 GCA_002438305.1 Staphylococcaceae bacterium UBA6286
CTTAGCGGGGATATTAAATATGGTGCCAATGTGTCTATCGGCTACTATGATCAGAAACAGGCAGAATTCAGTTCTACGAATACAGTGCTGGAAGAACTGTGGCAGTATTATCCGACGATGCCGGAGAAAGATATTCGCGCAGTACTCGGCCGCTTCCTGTTCGTCCAGGACGACGTCAAGAAAGCCATCAATGACTTATCAGGAGGCGAGAAAGCACGGCTGCAGCTCGCTAAACTCAGCCTTGAAAATAACAATGTTC
>DJUI01000023.1:31813-35215 GCA_002438305.1 Staphylococcaceae bacterium UBA6286
AGATGCAAAAGAAATACTGGAAGAAGCACTCATCCACTATGCTGGAACTGTGCTGTTCGTATCGCACGACCGCTACTTCATCAACCGTATCGCCACAAAAGTACTCAATGTAACTTCAGAAGGTGCGGCCATATTCCTCGGCGATTACACATACTTCACCGAAAAAGAAGAAGAACGTGCCGCCCATGAAGCCTTTGAAGAACGTGAGACAGACGCGGCTTTAATTGAGGCGACCAGCTATGAAGATAACAAACAGATGCGAAAAGAGCGCCGCAAGATGGAGCGTATGCGGCTTAAGCTCGAACAGGATATCGAAGCACAGGAAGCACTGATTGCAGATATCGAACAGACATTGACGCTGCCGGATATATTCAATGACAGTCAGAAAAGTTATGAACTGCACCAAAAAATGGTAGCTGCGCAGGAAAAGCTGGAATCTGCCATGGACCAATGGGCAGAGCTTGAAGCAATTCTTGAAGAATCGGAGTAATTTCCGGTTCTTTTTTTGTACACATTGTTATCCACAAACTAAATAAGGTAAATAAAGCAATCCACAAAGTTATCCTAGTTATCCACAGATTATTACTAATTTCATCGGTTTATTTTCGTGTAAAATGACTAACAGCGCTAAACTTATCCACAATATGTTAACAACTTGTGTACAGGTACGTATGTTCTGTTTACAAATGATGAAAATCAACAAAAAAAGACATGTCTCCATGTCTTATAAATCCATTGAACTTTTGCCGTTTAAGCTGAAATCTGTGAACTGCTGCTGTTGATATAAGAAATAAGCGGCCGCACCGATCATTGCGGCATTATCTGTACAGAGATTGAGCGGTGGAATATGCAGCGCTATACGGTCTCCTGCTGCTTCAGTCAGACGCTGTCGCAGACCACTGTTAGCTGCAACGCCGCCGCAGACAATCAATTCTTGAATTTGATATGCTTCAAGTGCTTCGAATGTCTTCTGAGTCAGCACATCGACCACACTTGCCTGAAAACTGGCTGCGACGTCTGCCGGGTCCACTTCTTCCCCCTTCTGCTTTTTGTTATGCAGTGTATTGATGACAGCACTCTTCAAGCCGCTGAAGCTGAAGTCATAGCCGTCAAGAATTGGTCTCGGAAAGTTCAATGTATCACGCCCTGCAGCCGCCAGACGATCGACTTGAGGCCCGCCTGGATACGGGAGATTGATAGTACGGGCCACTTTGTCATAAGCCTCTCCCACTGCATCATCACGCGTCTCACCGATCACTTCAAAATCAAGATGATCACGCATCACAACTAGTTCTGTATGTCCCCCTGAGACGATGAGTGCCAGAAGCGGGAATGTCAACGGCGTTACAATATGATTCGCGTATATGTGACCGGCAATATGATGGACGGGAATCAGCGGTTTATTATGACTGATGGCGAGTGCTTTTGCTGCATTGATACCGACCAGCAGCGCACCGATGAGACCCGGACCTTCAGTGACTGCAACCGCATCGATGTCATCCATCGATACATCCGCTGCGTTCAAAGCATCTTCAATGACAAGCGTAATATTTTCGACGTGATGACGGCTCGCAACCTCAGGTACGACCCCACCAAAACGCTGATGTGACTCAATCTGACTGTTCACACTATTACTTAACACTTCACGGCCATTTCTAACCACACTGACCGCTGTTTCATCACAGCTAGTTTCTACTGCTAGAATTGTTATATCATTCATCTCTTAACCTCACCCACATGACTTTCGCATCCTGGCCTTCACCGTAATAATTTCTTCTTATACCACCATACGAAAATCCTAATTTTTCATACACATGTCTTGCCGCGACATTTTCTTCGCGGACTTCAAGGCTCATCATTTCACAACTTTCGCGTGCGTAGTTCATCACGTATTCAAGAAGCAGCTGCCCGTAACCATAACCGCGCAGTGATTCATCAATAGCTACTGTCGTTATCTGTGCCTGATCAATAACAATCCACAGCCCAAGGTAACCGATCACTCGTTCATCCAAAGTCATGACAAAATAATGACCAAACTCATTTTTCTCAAGTTCGTGATAGAAAGCATCCTGCGTCCATGAGCCGGACGGAAAACTCTTCTGTTCAATGTCGTAGACTGCAGGCACATCATGAACAGTCATTTTTCTGATAGTCAATCCTGATTGTTCAGCCAATTGCGTTCTGCCTCCGATATTCTTAAATAAGTCGGTTCAAATGTATGAACATCGACTGCATCTTGTGTGGTGTCAATTAAGCGGCGCATTTCCACACTTCTAGGAATACAGTAGAAATACGGCCCTTTTAACTGATCTTTCAACTTGATGGCATCCATACCAAGAAACATATACGGCAAATGCTGTACCTTTAAATAATCATTCAGTTCATCAATCGTCATGTAGCTGTCTTCCTTAATGGTTTCGATATGGATACCTTTGTATCGATAGATTCCCGTATAAATCGCATCACGCCGTGCATCAATGACAGGCACCAGCAGAAATTCATGCATTCTGACCGTAGCTGCGAGTGCCTTCAATGATGAAACAGCATATAATGGAATATTGAGTGTATAAGCAAGCGTCTTAGCAGTCGTCACACCAATGCGGAGTCCGGTATAAGAACCCGGCCCCTTGCTGACAACAATACCTTCAAGATCACTCATCTGAAGTCCTGCATAGGTCATCACATATTCAATTGCAGGCATCAATGTAATAGAATGATTGATCTTTTTGGCACTGTTGAATTCAGCAAGTACTTCGATACCATCACTGACACTGACAGATAACGGCTGATTCGCTGTATCAATATGGAGTAATTTCATGAGTTAAAGCCTCCAGTAGATTTTCGTAATGCGCCCCGTGCGCTTCAACAGTCACTTGGCGTGAATCATCTGAAATCCGTTCAATAGTCAACGTTAAATAGCCGGGTGGCAGAAATTCTTCAATCATCTGCGGCCATTCAACAAGCGTCACACCTTCACCGTAGAAGTAATCATCAAAACCTAGATCCTCATCACTATCCTCTAGTCTGTAACAGTCCATATGATGAAAAGGAAGCCGTCCTGAATAGCTTTTAATAATCGTAAAGGTCGGTGAGCTGATTGTTTTGTTCACACCCAGTGCTTGACCGAAAAACTGACTGAACGTCGTCTTCCCTGCTCCAAGATCACCTTTCAATAAATAAACATCATCAGGCGATGCAAGATGCGCCAAATGTGATGATAGTGTTTTCATTTCTTCTAAAGAGTTGATTATCAGTTTCATACATTCACCTACGTTAATTAATAATATCTATTGTAACATCTTGAAGGGTTGAACATCTTATGATTTGGCCATTGTTGATGACAAATTGATTGAAAAGTCGCGGCCTTATCACAGATCAATCGGAAGAACGCAAAAAAAAGAG
>DJUI01000034.1:0-9716 GCA_002438305.1 Staphylococcaceae bacterium UBA6286
CATTTCCGCTGTCATAAACGCGTTTCATAGAAGCCGCTTCAAAGACAGAGAATGAACGCCCTCCGAATGTAACAACAGCGTTATACAGGCCGTCTTTGCCCGTCAAAGGATTGTTGATAGATGTTTTTAGACGTCCTAATGCATTTTTATCTTTCAGAATGCTTGATTTAAATCCCTTAAAATTAGCAGATGACGTATTGTATTGAGTCGCAATATCACCGACACGTGTCTCTTCACTAAATCCCTTATAATCCTGTGTATCCCCTTCATTAGCTGTCAGTAAATAAGTTTTACCTTTGTAGTCGACATGACTGATGCCATCTGGTTGAAGCATACCGTACACTGGATAATTTTTGAGGTTGATTTTCTTATCCTTGTCCGAGGCATCCATTGCTGCTTTATGATGATAACTCTTATATCCCAGTCCTTTGACTGATACAATGGCTTTGCTTTGAAGATCTACCTTAGCGATGGCATTACGCTCTTGAATAGATACATATGCATATTCATTTTTGCTATCGATTGTGACATATTCAGGTTCAATATTCAAAAAGCTTTCTTCAGAAGTTCTACCTAATGCTCGAATATTCTTAGGCACCATTTGACGATTAAAATAACGTGTGTCGGCATGTTTTTGTTTGATCAGACCTGTTTTATTTGTTTTGATGATTGATACTGAACCTTCAGGGTTGACTGTATAGTCATCATTAGGTTCACCTTCGTTCGCCACTACCAATTGTCTGCCGTCAGTCGTAAACGTCAGCATATCCGGCAGCGCCCCTACTTCAACCTGGCTTAAAAATTCACCTTCCATGGACATGAATACGACATGACCATTATCAGTTTTGTTAGCAGCAGGTACAGTAACCGCTATATAACGATGTTTTGGATGAACAGCAACACTTGTAATATCCGAACCTTCTGCTTTTAAGTCTTTCAGAAGCACACGCTTATACAACGGAAATTTTCCAGATTTCAAATGAGAAAGATCTAAAATATCCAGCGCATTCGCTTCACCGTTTACAGAGTATGCACGCTTGAATTTCTTGTCATAAGCAACTATTTCTGTCCCACTTTCTCCGAATTTTGCCTGAGAATCATAACGGGCTAACTGTGATACTTTTACGTGGCTATTCGAACCATAAGACGACACAGAAGCAGCTTCTGCGACAGGTGATAATAAGAGCGTTGATAAAGAAGCTGCTGTTAACCATTTAACTGCTTTATTCATTTGACAATCTCCTCCGTATTACATGATACTTTGATTGTAGAAGACTGATGTAAATTAACAATGAACATTGTAAATGGCAGGTGAATTCTCTGTTTCATAATCATTATTTTTAAATAAAAAAGAACGCCTTAAGCGGCATTCTTCCTTAACGCTCATTATGATCGTTATAACGCTCTCTATTCGCTTTGTCTTCAAATTCCTGTTTTTCATGAGCCGTTCGTCGTTCTCTTTTCTTACGTTCACGGCTATCTTTCGTGACATACCAGAAAATCGCGCTTAAAATAAGCGAAATGACCGTCAGGAATATGGCATACCCGAGCAATGCCGGATATTTGATGTCAAAGAAATTCGGTAAGATGAACGCACATACTGCAAGAATTAAAAACGTTAAGAGTGGTGCGATTATAAACTTGTTCATAAATAATCCGAATACTAAAGATAAAAGCAGCATGCCAATAATAGAGATAAGTAAAAAGTTAGGTATCTCTGTATAACTGATATCCCCTAGAAGAAACATCTTTACAGCCTCCTTTCTCAAAAATTGATTCCTCATTATTGTACCCTAAAATGTTGTAATAAATATAACAATCATTAAATGTTAAGATAATTCTGAGNNCTGAGGTTTCAGCCATTTTTCTAATGATTTATCGGAATCCGATAGGTATAATTGGATTATATAAGAGAGGAGAGGTATAAATGAGTTTACCATCTAGGCAAGATGTAAATGTTGAAGAAACATGGGATTTAAGTCCCCTGTACAGCAGTGAGGATGAGTTCTATCGTAGTTTGACTCATACCATTGAATCAGTCAGAGCCTTCAATGCTGATTATCAAGGAAAACTGACTGATGCACAGGTCATTGAAGAGATGCTCGATCAACTAGTAGATATCGAAGTTAACATCGACCGGTTAGGAAATTATGCTTCTCTAAATTTAAGTACAGATCAATCCAATGCAGATGCACAGAAGCTCTACAGCAAGTTTGATTCTTCATTCGGAGAAATCGCCAGTCTGCTGTCGTTTGTTGATTCGGAACTACTTCAACTCGATGAATTATTACTTGAGGAAGTAAAAAATGCGACTCAGTCCTATGAGCGATACATCGAAAAACTCCTACAGAAGAAACCTTATCAACTTCATCCCGAAGTAGAAAAAGTGCTCGCTGCATTTTCATCTACATTTAATGCACCCAGTAATCTCTATGATATAACAAAGCTACTGGATATTGATTTTGGTACTTTTGAAGCTCACGGAAAAGACATACCACTTAGTTATGTTTCTTTTGAAGGAGAGCTGGAAGTCGATTCTGACACGGAAGTGAGAAGAAATGCCTTCAGAAAATTCTCAGATACACTGAAAAAATATGAAAATACCACTGCTAAAACATATGATATGGCCATTCAGCAGGAAAAAACTGAATCCAAACTTCGCGGTTTTGAATCAGTGATTGACTTCCTGCTTCAGAGACAGGAAGTTTCCCGCGATTTGTATAACCGTCAAATCGATCTCATTACTACTGATCTTGCTCCCCATATGCAGCGCTATGCAAAACTATTACAGCGTACCAATGGGCTTGAAGAAATGAAATTCGAAGACTTGAAGATTTCACTGGATGAAAATTATGAACCTGAAATCACAGTCGAAGAATCTAGAGATTATATTAGAAAAGGTCTCTCAGTCATGGGCGAAGATTATATGAAACTTGTTGAAGCGGCTTATGATAACCGTTATATAGACTTTGCGCAGAACAAAGGTAAATCAACAGGCGCATTTTGCGCAAGCCCCTATTCAACTAACCCGTTCATTCTTATATCATGGACATCTAAAATGACTGAAGTATTTGTGCTGGAACATGAACTGGGTCATGCAGGTCATTTCAACTTAGCTAACAAACATCAGAATGTCTTTGATGCAAGCAGCTCTATGTATTTCGTTGAAGCTCCGAGTACAGCGAATGAAATGCTGATGGCAAATTATCTATTAAGCGAATCGGATGACCCTAAATTTAAGCGCTGGGTTATTTCGACTATTATCTCTAGAACATATTATCACAACTTTGTCACTCACCTGCTGGAAGCGGCCTATCAACGAGAAGTATACAACCGTGTCGATGCTGGCGAAAGTATGACAGCACCTGAGTTAAATAGCATAAAAAAAGAAGTGATCTCTCAATTTTGGGGGGATGCCGTTGAAATCACTGAAGGTGCTGAACTGACATGGATGAGACAGCCGCATTACTATATGGGATTATATCCTTATACGTATTCAGCTGGTCTCACAATCTCTACATTGATGGCGAAGCGTATTCTTGAAGAAGGCGAACCTGCAGTCAATGAATGGATTGAAGTACTGAAGGCAGGCGGCAGCNNGCAAACCGCCGGTAGAATTAGCAAAAATGGTCGGCATTGACTTATCAACTGACCAGCCGTTAAAAGAAACCATTGCCTACATCGGATCTCTCATCGATGAACTCGAACGACTGACAGATGAAATCGAAGCAGCAGAATAGTTGAAGCCCTCCATTACCTATGATGGAGGGCTTCTTTTAGTCCCTCTTCTTCAGTTCTTCTTCAGCCTTAAGCCGCTTTGCATCTTCTTCTCTGCCAATCGCAGTCTGTCTTCTGAAGACATAGAAAATGAGTAATGCACAGACCCCTAATAAAGGCAGCCCTATTAAATCAGGAGAATTCATCAGCCCCTTAAAACGCACGAGCAGAAAAAAGAACAGCATCCACATTAAACTGAGAAAAAGAACGAAAATCTTGTCATCCTGCTTCATTACATCCTCCTTTTAGTATAAATACTTATAATATAAATACTTAAAATTATTAATATATTCCGTTTATTATCATACTTTCAAACCTGAGATAATCGTTAAATATAATGAGCCCGAATTATCCATTTACAGTTAAATGATTGAGTCGGGCGATTATATTATACTGGATAGACCCCATGTTTTTTACGGGCTGTCTTCTGGAATTTACTGTCGAGTGATGCATACTGGTCAATCAATGTTTCCCTCAGATGATCAGGATCAACGATGTCGTCAATCACCATCTCACTTGCCAGCCGGTAAATATCAATATCATCCTTGTACTCATCCTGCTTCTGCTTGATGAACGCCGGACGTTCTTCTTCAGACAGCTCAGCAATCTTGTTGGCATATACCGCATTTACCGCTGCTTCCGGTCCCATGACGGCGATGGACGCAGTCGGCAGTGCGATGCTGTAATCCGGCTCAAAAGCCGGTCCTGCCATCGCATAGAGCCCTGCACCGTATGCTTTACGGATAACAACAGATATTTTCGGAACAGTGGCGCTGCTCATCGCAAAAAGCATCTTCGCGCCGTGCCTGATGATTCCTGCACGTTCTACTTGTGTGCCGATCATAAAGCCCGGGATATCCATCAGGAATAACAGCGGAATATTAAATGCATCGCACAGATTGATGAACTTCGCCGCCTTATCCGCTGAATCCGGGAACAGGACGCCGCCTTTCATTCGCGGCTGATTGGCAATGATGCCGACTGGTTTACCGTCAATTCTTGCAAGCCCGGTGATCAATTCGCGGGCAAACAGCTTCTTGATTTCCAGAAATGAGCCTTCGTCAATCAGCTGGTTGATGACATCCATCATGTTAAGCGGTGCATTCTGATTGTCCGGAATAAGGGAAGCGAGTGTCTTGTCAGCCGCTTTAACAGCCTTTGATTCGACAGTGGCAGGCAGCTCATTGAAGTTCTGCGGGAAAAAAGCCATATAATCTCTTGCAAACTGCAATGCCTCTTCTTCAGATTTCACGAGTACATCACCACATCCTGAGACTGAACAGTGCATTTTAGCGCCACCCATTTCTTCCAGTGTCACTTTCTCGCCGATGACTTTCTCTGCCATACGCGGTGAACCTAAATACATCGATGCATTCCCTTCAACCATGACTACAACGTCACAAAAAGCGGGTATGTATGCTCCACCGGCTGCTGACGGTCCAAACAACAGACAAAGTTGTGGTACTTTGCCGCTCATCTCGATCTGATTATAGAAAATGCGTNNGTCCTGGAAACATTTCAATCTGATCAGTAATTCTTGCACCAGCGGAATCTACCAGATATAGCATCGGAATATTTAATGTCATCGCTTTCTCCTGGATACGAATCATCTTCTCAACGGTACGTTTCCCCCATGAACCTGCCTTAATAGTTGAATCATTTGCCAGAAAAGCAACTGGACGACCATGAATTTTACCGATTCCTGTGACCACTCCATCAGCCGGCAGATCTTCAGCCATATGATTGGCAAAGCGCGCGTCTTCTATGAATTCTGCTTCATCAAATAATAATCCCAGTCTTTTTCTGACAAACAGCTTGCCTTTCGCACGATTTGCTTCATGATATTTCTCTTTTCCACCTGCATATATCTTTTCGATTCTTTCGTTTAATTTCACGTTATCCCTACTTCCCCTTATAGTTTGGTTGCCGTTTCTCTTTGAATGCCTGAAGTCCTTCAATGCGGTCCTCTGAATTGAGCACGATATCATAGCATTCACGTTCATAAATCAATCCTTCATCAATCGATAAGTCTAACGCTTTATTAATTGCCTGTTTGGCCGCCTTTAATGCAAGTGGCGCGTTTTTGGCCATCCGTAGAGCCAATTGAATAGCTGCTGATAAGACATCAGCTGCCACCTCTTCAATGATTCCAAGCTTCAGTGCTTCTTCTGCTGAAATAGGTTCCGCTGTGAAAATCAGCTGTTTTGCTTTTGCCGGACCGATCAACCGTGTGAGGCGCTGCGTTCCTCCTGCACCTGGTATAATACCGAGCGACGCCTCTGTCAGACCGATCTTAGCAGAAGGGACTGCCATTCTGAAATCGCATGCTAATGCAAGTTCCAGTCCTCCACCATAAGCTCCGCCGTTCATTGCTGCAATCGTCACAAAAGGCAGATCTTCCAGTAATTTAATTTTTGAACCGATGTTAAGACTCGTCTCGTTAGCTTCTTCAGGCGTCATACCGTGTCGTTCCTTTAAATCTGCTCCCGCACAGAATACATTTCCATTACCTGTGATAATCAGAACACGTGTTGACAGTTTATCAAGAGCTTCCTGAAGCTCGTTAAGCAGTGCTCTATTAAGTGCATTTTTACTATCCGGACGGTTCAGTCTCACTATTACAATACTATCGTTATAATGCTCCACGGTTAATAGTGTCATCGACTGCCCCCCTTATATTTTCTCAGCTGACTGCTGACTGGTGTGATATTTAATGTAGTTGTAATAAAATCTGCTGTCTTAAGCAGTTGCCCGCTATCAATTCCAGTCGTTATGTTGAGCTGATCCATTAAGTAGACGACGTCTTCTGTTGCTACATTGCCTGATGCACCTTCAGCATAAGGACACCCTCCTAATCCACCGACGGATGTGTCAAAAACAGAGATACCATGTTGAAGACTGACATAAATATTGGCGAGCGCTAAACCATTGGTATCATGAAAATGCAGAGCAATCTTAGATGCATCAAAATCAGTGAGCAGTTCTGTCAGCACTTCATCTACTTGGCTGGGATCAGCCATCCCGGTCGTATCGCCCAGCGAGATTTCGTACACACCTAGAGCATAGAGCTCAGTCATCAGCTGCTTCACCTGCTCCAATTCAATCTTATCTCCAAAAGGCGATCCAAGGACCATTGAAATATATGCCCTGATGTTGTAGCGGTCACAACTGTTCTCAATAACATGCTTAATGTCAGCCATTGCTTGTTGTACAGATTTGTTCAAATTTTTCTGATTGTGAACTTCAGAAGCGGAAATAAACACCGCAATTTCATTGAGGTTCGTCTGAGCAGCACGTTCCAACCCTTTTATATTAGGTACTAACGCACTATATTGCGCTGACCCTGACAGCTGCTTGAGCAGTTCGTCTGCATCACTCAGCTGCGGAATCCATTTCGGATGTACAAAAGAAGTGGCTTCTATATAAGATAGGCCACTTGCTTCTAACATCTCGATTAATTTCAGTTTGATTTCTGTAGGTACCTTCTGGGTTTCATTTTGAAGTCCGTCTCGTGGACCGACTTCCTTAATAACCACTTCAGCTGGTAACATAAGACTCCCCCTTATTCAATAATCGCGACAATATCTCCTTCATTGACGAAATCGCCTTCTGCTACTTTGATTTCTTTGATGGTCCCTTCATCTTCAGCCATAATCGGGATTTCCATCTTCATAGATTCAAGAATCATAATATCTTCATCCATTTCTACGTTATCACCGACCGCTTTGACAATTTTCCATACGCTTCCTGACATCGTTGCTAATACTTCCATTGAAATCATCCTTTTCCTATAAATTGAGTGAAACGCTTACAGTTGATTATGAAATAGTTTACTTAGGCTGACCAGCCTTTTTTTGAGCAATTTGTTCATCTACAAAGTTCGTAGTGTATCTACCTGATCGGAATACATCATTATTCAAGCATTTGATTAACATCGTCCGATTCGTTTTAATGCCTTCAATTTCAACGGCTTCAAGATAATCAAGTAATGAATGTATCGCTTCATCACGAGTGTCTTGATGACTGATAATCTTGGCAATCATCGGATCGTAAAACGGTGTAATCTTAATTGGACCATCAATGGCTGCGTCTAATCTAATATGAGACTGCGGCCAATTGACATGTGTAATATCGCCAGGTGACGGGAAGAACGTTTTCGGGTCTTCTGCATATAACCTCAGTTCAATGGAGTGACCGCGCTGTTTGATATCCTGCTGCTTAATCTCCAGTCGTTCACCGTTCGCAATTTTCAGCTGCCAGTAGACAAGATCTATGCCAGTGGTCTCCTCAGTTACAGGATGCTCAACCTGCAGCCGCGTATTCATCTCAAGAAAATAAAAATTTTCATCTTTATCAACTAAAAATTCCACTGTTCCGGCATTGGAGTAACCGATTGCCTCTGCAATCTTCACTGCTGTTCTGCCCATCTCTTCTCGTGTTTCTTGGGAGAGATTGGCGCTTGGAGATTCTTCGATGACTTTTTGATGGCGTCGTTGAACGGAGCATTCACGTTCATAAAGGTGAATCGTATGACCATGCTGATCCGCAAGCACTTGAATCTCAATATGTCTCGGCTCTTCTATGAATTTTTCGATGAACATTGTGCCATTGCCAAAAAAATTTTCAGCACGTCGTTTGTTGCTTTCAAATGCTTTTTCAAGTTTAGAAGGGTCATCAATTCGCTGCATACCGATACCCCCGCCGCCAGCACTTGCTTTTAGCATGATCGGATAGCCGATTTCTTCAGCAAATTGCTTCGCCGCTTCGGCATCTTCAATATCATTCTTACCGGGAACGAGCGGAATACCATGCTGTGCCATCAGTTGACGGGAAGCTATCTTATCTCCCATCTGCTCAATGGCTGATGCATTTGGACCGATAAAAACAATCCCCTGTTCCTGGCAGGCAGTGACAAACGCGGTATTCTCGCTCAGCAGTCCATATCCAGGATGAATGGCATCAGCCCCATGTTTTTTTGCAGCTTCTATGACTTTATTGATATTTAAGTAGCTGTCTTTTACTTGATCCTTACCAATAAGTTCAGCAGCATCTGCTTCTTTGACAAAAGGCATCTGCTCATCAGCTTCTGTATATATGGCAACAGTCTTGATATTCTGATCTTTGCAGCCTCTGATGATTCGCCGGGCAATTTCTCCTCTGTTTGCAATCAATACCGTTTTGAACACATTACTCATCTCCTTTGTGAACATCTTCTTGTGCCAGCTCTCTTAATTTGAACTTCTGAATCTTGCCGGAAGCGGTCATAGGGTACTCGGGAACAAAATGAATATATCTCGGTATTTTGTAATGAGCGATTTTCCCTTTGTAATAAGCTTTGACATCTTCAACAGTTAATTCATGATTATCTTTCAGAATAATGTATGCGACAAGTTCTTCTCCATACGTTTCATCAGGAACGCCGACTACTTGAGCATCTTGAATGGCGGGATGCTCATATAGATACTCTTCAATCTCACGCGGATAAATATTTTCTCCGCCTCGGATGACCATATCTTTAATACGACCCGTAATAGAAAAGTATCCATTGTCATCCATGACAGCAATATCACCCGTATGAAGCCAGCCGTCCTCGTCGATAGCAATAGCTGTTGCTTCAGGATTCTTATANNCGCCGGCACTTCCTCACCTGATTCCGGATTAATGACTTTAGCTTCAACGTTCGGATGAACTTTTCCAACTGATGAGACTTTGAGTTCAATAGGATCGTCTGTCGTTGTTTGTGTGATGACTGGTGATGATTCCGTCTGACCATAGCAGATGGTAATTTCATTAGCACCCATTTCAGACATCACTTTCTTCATCACTTCAATTGGACAGATAGAGCCCGCCATAATACCTGTTCGCAATGTCTGAGTGTTATAGCGACCGAAGTTCGGTGAATTCAGTTCTGCAATGAACATGGTCGGAACGCCGAGCAG
>DJUI01000034.1:9902-11196 GCA_002438305.1 Staphylococcaceae bacterium UBA6286
GATTCCAGCTGACGAAGCGGTCATCTTCAAAATCACGCATTGATACAACGGTCTTCAATCTTGGCAGCACGCTTGTTTGGATGTCATGACCATTGCCGTCAGCGAGTTCCGGAATCAAATCAATGACAATATCTCTGTAATTTGTTCTCGACACTTGTTCAGTCAAAATCAGCATTTTTGCATCTGATTGGCTGAGAATATATTCAAGCTCTGACTTCTGGTAACTCGTATTGATCGTCACAAGGACTGCACCTATTTTGGCCAGTGCAAACATCAACTGCAGCCATTCCTCTTTATTATCACTCCATACAGCAACATGATCCCCTTTTTCCAGCCCATAGGCCATCAGTGACCTGCCGAGCTGATCCGTCTCTTCATCGAACATTTGATAAGATTTCGTCACTTGACGTTCAGGATAAATATATGCAGTGTGTGCGGGATGAAGCTCTGCTTTTTCTGTCAACAGCTGGCCGATTGTTTGTTCCTTAAGTCCCATCTCCATTTGTTGTTCCCCCTATTTCAACACTTGACGCGAAATCACCATGCGCTGGATTTCAGAAGTACCTTCACCGATTTCTAGCAGCTTGGCATCTCTTAAATAGCGTTCCACCTCATATTCACGCATGTAGCCGTAGCCGCCGTGTATTTGAATGGCCTGATTCGCTGTTCGGAACGCCGTTTCAGATGCGTAAAGTTTTGCCATTGCCGCTTCTTTCGTAAAGGGTCTGCCGTTATCTTTCAGCCACGCTGCCTTATGAACCATCGTCCGTGCCAGTTCTACTTCCATAGCCATGTCTGCTAATTTAAATTGAATGGCCTGGAAATTTGAAATAGATTGCCCGAATTGTTTGCGCTCCTTGGAGTAGTTAACTGCTTTTTCAAGTGCCCCCTGTGCAATTCCGACTGCAAGTGCGCCGATGGATATACGGCCACCGTCAAGTGTCTTCAAGAATTGTTTGAAACCTGCTTGAGGATCACCTAACAGATTCTCAGTCGGCACTGTCACATCATCATAGACTATTTCACATGTATTTGAGCCTCGTACACCCATCTTTTCATAAGGAGACGTGATTTTTAATCCGGCTGAATCGGTCGGTACTAATACTGCTGAAATAATATTCTTGCCATCTTCACGCTTTCCTGTAACAGCAGTCGTCGTAATAACGTTTGCGTACTGTGCATTTGTAATCCAGCATTTCTCACCGTTAATGACAAAATTGCCATCGACTTCTTTAGCAGTGGTGCGCGTTCCACCTGCGTCACTGCCGGCGTTAGGCTCTGTTAAACCGAATGA
>DJUI01000034.1:11222-23491 GCA_002438305.1 Staphylococcaceae bacterium UBA6286
GTCGCGCCAAGACTGACATTCGCAGCATAACTTAATCCCGTACCCCCGCAGACACGTCCAATTTCTTCGACTGCCAGACAATAACTCAATGTTCCACCGTCTGAGCCCCCGTATTCTTCAGAGAATGGAATACCAAACAATCCAAGCTCGCCCATCTGCTTGAAAATTTCCAGATCCATCTGTGCGGTTTGATCGATTTCAACTGCGCGCGGGCGAATCACTTCTTCTGCGAAATCTCTCGTCATTTTCTTAATCATCTGCTGTTCTTTTGATAAATCAAAATTCATTGTCTAGCACCCCTTAAATGATTGTTATCTATTAAAAACCGACCATTCGGTCTTTAATACCGCAAGGAAAAACTTTAAGAATGACTTCTTAAAGCGTTAAATACGAACCGCTTCATATCTTCAGCAATTTCCTGCAATGACTTCCTGCCATCAGGCTTGTACCAGGTGTACATCCAATTGACCATACCGAGGATAGACATTGTAATGACTGTCGGGTTGATATCATCTGTAAATGAACCATCCTGCTGCCCTTCAATAATGATAGCTTCTACTGCTGACTTGAACTTGCGCCTCGAAGCGACAATCTCAGACTTATACTCATCAGCAAGGTACTTGTTTTCATCATTGAATACAGTGATATGAGCTTTATAGCGGTCATAAACGAAAATAAAATGTGTTAACACATAGTCAAGTTTGTCAGCCGGAGTCAAATCCTTATCCTCGAGTTCATCGACTAAACGATTCACATGATTGATAAAACTCTCGTGAATACGATAAAGTAATTCATCCTTAGACTTGAAGTGATGATAGAATCCTCCTTTGGAAGAACCGCTATGGATCACAATGCTGTTGACTGTAGTATTTTTAAAGCCGTTTTCCTCAAACAAAATCAATGCAGATTGGACAAGTCTGCTCTGTAAATCATCTTGCACATTGAACACCTCATTACCTTTATAAATTAATCATATCAAAGAAATTAGAAAATTCAAACAAAAATTGAATAGCGATTCATTTTTTGTAATCGATTTCAACATAAAGACGGAACCATCAGCTTGATAGTTCCGTTGTGATTATAATTTCTTGATTTTGTCCTGCTCAATGACAATTTTCTTTTCTTTGTACAATTTGCCTAGAGCTCGTTTGAAGCTGCCTTTACTCATCTTGAAGACTTCCCTTATAGCATCAGGATCAGATTTATCCGAGAATGGCAGCTCGCCGCCGTACTCATCCAGCATGCTCAATATCAGTTCGCTGTCATCATCCATTCGAACATGTGCCAGCGGTAAGAAGGACCCATTCAACTCGCCGTTATCTTTATGACCGATAATGCGTACTGATACGCACTCACCAAGTCTCGGCTCTTCTTTCCTTTCAGATTCATGGACGAATATTTTATAGCCTTCTTTTGATAATAGAAATGTCCCGATTCTCAAGAGACGATAAGGATAAGCTTCAATAGTCGTATGAAGCACTGATTCCTCAGCAGGTGTATAGAGGCTTGTTACAATCGTTTCACTTGCGAGGCGTGCATAAATTTGATCATTTTTGTCAACGCGCAGCGTACAGAACAACTCATCGCCATTCTCCGGCCAGACCTCTTTCACTTTCGGCAGGTCTTCCCATGGAATGATGATCTCTCTCGGTAAGCCGGCATCTACCGTAACCCCATCACGGTCTTTTTTGATGACTTTGACCCAGTCATATTTATTGGTCGTAATGACCGGCATATTTTGCGTAGCAAACAACTCACCGGTCCGCCCTGGATAGACGAAGAAACTGTAATCTTCTCCAATTTCAAGCTCATCGCCCTCTTCTATCTCTGATGCATTCAATTTGACACTTTCGTTATTGGGTCCTGCCAGTTGGTATGTAGACCCTTCTAGTCCGATGACCTTCAAAAAATCGATACTTCCTGACAAGCGTTTTTCGTTATTTTCCATACGTACTCCTTTATTGCCTTTTTTCATATTATAACACCTCAGTATAATTAAAGTATAAGCGTATGATGAAATATGTTATAATTTTGAGCGGAAAACAAATATTAAGGAGAATGTTATGTTACAAGTATCTAATGTCAGTCTTCGTTTCGGTGACCGCAAATTATTTGAAGACGTTAATATTAAATTTACACCCGGCAACTGTTATGGCTTAATCGGAGCAAACGGCGCTGGAAAATCGACTTTTCTGAAAATCCTATCCGGTGAACTTGATTCACAGACAGGTCATGTGTCGTTAGGGAAAGATGAACGACTATCAGTATTAAAACAGGACCACTTCGCTTATGAAGATGAGCGCGTACTAGACGTTGTTCTACGTGGCAATGAAAAATTATGGTCAGTCATGCAGGAGAAAGATGCCATCTACATGAAACCTGACTTTAATGACGAAGATGGGATGCGTGCTGCAGAACTTGAAGGTGAGTTCGGTGAAATGGGTGGATGGACTGCTGAAAGTGATGCGCAAGTGTTGCTCTCAGGTGTAGGGATTAAAGATGAATTTCATGATAAGTACATGTCAGAACTTGAGAATAATCAAAAAATCAAAGTCCTTCTTGCACAAGCGCTGTTCGGTGAACCTGACGTGTTATTGCTGGATGAGCCTACCAATGGTCTTGATATCCCGGCAATCAGCTGGCTTGAAGATTTTCTGATCAATTTCAATAACACAGTCATCGTCGTTTCTCATGACCGTCACTTCTTGAATAATGTCTGTACTCATATCGCTGACCTTGATTACGGCAAAATCAAAATTTATGTCGGCAACTACGATTTCTGGTATCAATCCAGCCAACTAGCCCAGCAGATGCTGCAGGATTCAAACAAGAAAAAAGAAGAGAAAATTAAAGAACTTCAAGATTTCGTTGCCCGCTTCTCTGCGAATGCATCCAAATCAAAACAGGCCACAAGTCGTAAAAAGATGCTTGAAAAAATTGAACTGGATGATATTCAACCGTCTTCACGTAAGTATCCATTCGTCAACTTTAAGCCAGAGCGTGAAATCGGTAATGAACTGCTGCAGGTTCAAGGACTGTCTAAATCCATTGATGGTGTGAAAGTTCTTGATAACTTGTCATTCACTATGAACCCGAACGACAAAGCAGTTCTTGTCGGTGATTCAGAGATCGCGAAATCCACGCTCCTTAAAATCCTTGCAGGTGAAATGGAGCCGGATGAAGGCAGCTATAAATGGGGAGTCACTACTTCTCAGTCTTACCTGCCAAAAGATAACTCCGAATTCTTTGAAGGTAAAAATATCGATCTTGTTGAGTGGCTGCGTCAATATGCCCCGCCGGAAGAACAGACTGAAACATTCCTGCGCGGATTTTTAGGACGTATGCTGTTCTCAGGTGAAGAAGTACGTAAAAAAGCAAAAGTTTTATCCGGTGGAGAAAAAGTTCGCTGTATGTTAAGCAAAATGATGTTATCTTCTGCTAACGTCCTGCTGTTAGATGAGCCGACTAACCACTTGGATCTCGAAAGTATCACAGCTGTCAATGATGGTTTAAAGGCATTCAAAGGATCGATTATCTTCACATCTTATGACTTTGAATTCATCAACACTATCGCAAACCGGGACATTGATTTGAATGTACCTGGTGCGTTATCAAAAGAAATCACCTATGAAGAGTATTTAAAAGAACAAGGTGTATTGAAATAGTAATATTGACTGATTAATTTAATAATTATGATAAATGTACTATACAAATAAAGTATGGTTCGATATAATGAGAACCATCAATTGAATAGGTAGAGATGAGGCGCATTAATCATTAGTAAATAAAGTGTAGATCTGCAAGTACTTTATTGAAAGGGTGAGATGCCGAAATCGGAGTCGTTGTTGCAGCAGTGCTCCGGTTGGATTCACAGGTTAAGAGCANNTAATGGAGTGCATCACTTGTAAATAGATAAAACAAGTCCGCACGCGGACTTGTTTTTTTATTTATAGATGCCATAGGAGGCAAACTTGTGGTAATAAAACGCAGTGTATTGAAATTCGGCGGTACGTCAGTCGCTGATTTCGAAAAGATCAAAAATATCGGGAATTATCTTAAAAATCGCATTGTTCAAGGTGAACAATTAGTCGTTGTTGTCTCAGCTATGGGTAAGACAACAGATGCATTGATTGAAAATGTCAACCAGCTGTCATCGAGACCCAATGAAGAGAACCTTGCCATGCTGCTCACTACAGGTGAACAGCAGACCATATCATATCTTGCCATTGTACTGCATGAGCTGGATGTCAAAGTAAAGGCACTGACAGGATTTCAGGCAGGTATTAAGACAATGGGTCATCATATGAAGAGTAAGATTCAAGATATTGAAGCTGCTGTTATTGATAAAAACTTTGAATCCAATGATGTCTTAGTTGTAGCCGGCTTCCAAGGGATCAATGAATTTGGTGAGATTACAACGCTTGGGCGCGGCGGCAGTGATACAACAGCAGTGGCCATTGCCTCAGCCATCAACGCACCATGTGAAATTTATACTGATGTTTCCGGCGTCTACAGCACAGACCCGCGGCTTTATCCGACGGCGAAGCGGCTTGACGTGGTGAGCTTCGAAGAAATGATGGAGATGAGTGCTCTTGGAGCGGGCGTCCTTGAAACAAGAAGTGTAGAAATCGCTAAAAACTATAACATCCCTATTTATCTAGGAAAAACGTTATCAGATGAGAAAGGAACTTGGATTATGGACAAAGAAGATATTCTTGAGAAAAAAGCAGTCACTGGAGTTGCACTGGACAAAGATATGAACTATGTAACACTCAGCTATCCGATGTATGATAAAAATTTATTAGAGCAGTTGTTCCAATTGCTCGAACGTGAAGAGATCAATGTAGATATGATCTCTCAGACAGTCAACAGCGAAAGTCTTCAGCTGTCCTTCACGATGAAGGATACAGATGTTCATCAAATCAATGAAATCTTCAGCACATTAATTTCAACGTTCCCTTCTCTTGTCTACAACGTGGAAGAAAATTATGTCAAAGTGTCTGTTATCGGTTCTGGTATGAGAGATATGTCAGGTGTCGCTTCCAAAGTATTTATGACGCTGCTGANNCTATATCAATTTCTATCAGGTCACTACATCTGAAATCAGCATTTCATATGTAGTTGACCGTGACAACGGACAACCTGCAGTAGAACACTTATGCAGCACATTCAACTTATAGGAGGAAATCCCATGTACCGTATAGCCGTAGTTGGTGCGACAGGACTTGTCGGATCTAAGATGCTCGAAGTATTAGCTAGAAAGAATATACCTGTTGATGACCTTATCTTATTTTCTTCAAAGAAATCTGCAGGTAACGAAATAGAGTTTAAAGGGCAGACTTATGTGGTTCGTGAATTGACAGAAGATGCAGCAGAAGAACATTTTGACTTCGTCTTGATGAGTGCAGGTGGTAGTACTTCGCTTAAGTTCTCCCCTCTATTCGAACAGAGCGGTGCAATAGTCATTGATAATTCCAGTGCTTTCAGAATGGATGAAGATATTGATTTAATTGTGCCAGAAGTGAACAGTCCTAAATCTAACCGAACTATCATTGCTAATCCGAACTGCTCCACAATCCAGTCAGTTGTCCCGTTAAAACCATTAGCTGACCACTTTGGTCTGGAACGGGTCAGCTATACAACTTACCAGGCAGTATCAGGATCAGGAACAGCCGGAAAAAACGATCTTAAAAATGGTGAACAAGGACTACCGCCAACGAACTATCCTCACCCTATTTATAACAATGTCCTTCCTCATATCGATGTCTTTCAAGACGACGGCTATACTAAAGAAGAACAGAAAATGATTGATGAAACGAGAAAGATTCTAGAACTGCCGGAATTACGTGTCACAGCTACATGCGTCAGAGTACCGGTACAGGACAGCCACAGCGTTGCCATCAATGTGACGTTGACTACACCAGCGACTGCAGACGACATTCGAGCTGTACTTGACAAGGCACCGGGCATCGTTGTCGTAGATGATGTCACACAAAACAAGTATCCGATGGCCATCCAGTCAACAAATAAGGATGAAGTGTTTGTCGGCCGTATTCGTGTCGATGAATCAATGCCTCAATCTTTCCATATTTGGTGTACAGCTGATAACTTGTTAAAAGGGGCAGCATTGAATGCTGTGCAAATATTGGAACAAATTCATCATACAAGGAGTGAGTCACATGACTAAGTTATTTCAAGGGACAGGTGTAGCAATAACGACCCCATTTAAAGACGGAGCTGTAGACTATGAAACATTTGAACAGCATATTGAATTTCTTATCAGCAATCAAATCCAGTCACTATTCGTCAATGGTACGACAGGTGAAGGCTCTACGTTGACAAAGGATGAACAAATCAAACTAGTAGAAACAGCTGTCAGAATCGCAGACAAACGCGTCCCTGTCTATGCAGGCAGCGGGACAAACGATACGGCAGCATCCATCCAGCACTCTCTTAACGTAAAGAAAGCCGGCGCAGACGGGATCATGCTGATTACGCCTTATTACAACAAAACCAATCAGCGCGGCTTAATTGCTCACTTCAATGCCATTGCTGATGCCGTAGAATTACCGGTTATTCTCTACAACGTCCCTTCAAGAACAAATGTAACGATTGAACCTGAGACTGTCAAAATACTGTCTGACAATCCTTATATCGTTGCTCTGAAAGATGCAACAGGCGATATGCAGTATTTGGAAGCGGTCAAATCTTTAGTTCCTGAACATTTCGGCCTGTACAGCGGCAATGACGATTCATTCATCGAGTTTTTAAATCACGGAGGTGATGGTGTCATCTCAGTCGTTGCAAATGCCATTCCAAAAGAATTTCAGGAAATCTATACGGCTTATCAATCTAATCCTGATGATGCAGGCGATTTATTTGCTGAAGTCAGTCCATTGATTGAAGCATTAAGTGTAGATATCAACCCGATGCCAATCAAAGCTTTGATCACTTACTTAGGTTTTGCAGATGGGAGCTTAAGATTGCCGCTTGTCCCTCTGACACCACACGAAACAAAAGCAATTATCCATGTCTATGAACAGATCAAGGACGGGATACTATGAAAATTCTACTCGCCGGTTACGGTGCCATGAACAAACGTGTCGCGAAGTTTGCTGAAGAACGCGGTCATTCCATAGAAGGGATATTGACGAACCGACAAGGCGATTATCCTTATCTGAGCTTCTCGTTGGATAGTGACTGGCCAAAAGCAGATGTTATCATCGACTTCTCTCATCCAGAGCTGTCACTGCCGTTAATCGCTCAATCAAAAATTCCTATCGTCATGGCGACGACTGGTCAGAAGGAAGCGATTATTCAGTCACTTGAACAAAGATGTTCAGAACTTCCTGTATTCTTCAGTGCGAATATGAGCTATGGCGTCCACATATTGACAGAGATCATTAAGTACAGTGTTCCCCTGCTCAAAGATTTTGATATTGAACTGACTGAAAAACATCACCGCAAAAAAATCGATGCCCCGAGTGGTACGTTAGTCAAACTCTATGATGCGATTAAAGAACAACGGGCGCAATCAGTACCGGTATACGATCGCAGCGACAGTCATTCCCCTCGTACAACTGAAGAAATCGGAATCAACGTTGTGCGCGGTGGTACGATTGTCGGCGAACACGAAGTTCTGTTTGCCGGCCATGACGAGACGATACAAATCATCCACCGGGCGCAAAGTAAGGATATCTTTGCGAATGGCAGCATCGATGTCGCTGAACGATTGATTGATAAAGAACCGGGTTTTTATACTTTTGAAACATTATAAAATGAAAAGAGGAATACAAATGAAAGAATTTACAGCACAGGAAATCATCCAGTACATCAGTGAGTCTAAGAAACAAACACCAGTGAAGGTCTATGTCAACGGGAATTTTGATAGTGTGACTTTTCCAGATAGCTTCAAAGTATTTGGTTCAGAGTCATCAAAAACTATTTTTACGGATTACAGTGACTGGTCCGTATTCTATGAAGAGAATGCATCAATTATCGCTGAATTTGAAGTGGAATATGACCGCAGAAATTCTGCTATTCCGCTGATTGATCAGACACGTATCAACGCACGCATTGAACCGGGTGCCTTTATTCGTGAACATGCAGTGATTGGAGACAATGCGGTCATTATGATGGGCGCTACAATTAATATCGGTGCGATTGTCGGTGAAGGTACTATGATTGATATGAATGCGACTTTAGGTGGTCGTGCTACAACAGGTAAAAATGTCCATGTAGGTGCCGGCGCTGTCTTAGCTGGTGTCATTGAGCCGCCAAGTGCGCAGCCTGTTGTAATTGAAGATGATGTTTTGATCGGTGCAAACGCTGTCGTATTAGAAGGTGTACGTGTCGGCAAAGGTGCTGTAGTAGCTGCCGGCGCCATCGTCACTGAAGATGTGGCTGCTGGAACTGTTGTTGCTGGGACCCCTGCCCGTGTGATCAAGCAAGTGTCNNCTGAGGTAGAAGGCTCTAAAATAGAGATTGTCCAGGCTTTACGTCATTTAAAATAATACATTATGAATAAGGACGGGGCTGATTATCGGTCTCGCTTTATTCTTATTAGGAGAATGATAATGGAACTACATTATTTAACTGAAACAAGACGTAATCTTCATCAGCATCCTGAACTCAGCATGGAGGAATATCAGACGACAGCATTTATCAAAGAACAGCTGGATGATATGGGCGTCAGCTACGAGTCGCCTCTTCAGACGGGTGTCATCGCAAAAATCATTGGCAGCAGTCAGCAGGCTGTTGGTTTTAGAGCAGATATTGATGCACTTCCGATACATGAGGACAATGATTGTTCATTCAGGTCAACGGTTGATAATGTCATGCATGCATGCGGCCATGATGGTCATACAACGATACTGCTAGGATTCGTCAGACGTGTTAAGAGACTGGCAGATAGCGGCCAATTAAAAACAACTGTCTATTTTATCTTTCAGCCATCTGAAGAAACAATGGCCGGCGCCAATCAATTGATACAAGCCTATCCATTCAGTCAACTTAAAGGAATATACGGCCTTCATTTAATGCCCGATAATGATGAAGGGATTATTTTATCGAAACCAGGACCATTGACAGCAAGTGCTACGGAATACCGTTTTTTTATTAACGGTACTTCTGCTCATGTAGCCAACAAAGAACAAGGACATTCTGCAGGTGAAGCTCTGACATTCATCCTTTCTCAACTGAGTCAGCTTCAGCATTATCACCTTCCCGGTTTAAGACAGAATATAGTTCATATCGGCAAATTCCACGCAGGCGAAGCAATTAATACTGTCCCTTCTACCGGTTATCTGGAAGGTACTATACGCACGTTCAATATGGATGATCTGGCAGCTGTGAAACAGCAGATGGAACAAATCCGAAAGGCTTGTGAAGTGATTTCAAATGTATCCGTTGAATTGAAATTTGCTGAGGGCTACCCTCCCACGATAGTAGATGACGATTGCTATGAAGTCATGCGTCAGGCAGCAGCAACCACTGATCTTGTCTGGATTGAAAAGGTTGATCCTTATTTATTCGGAGAAGACTTTGCTTTTTACAGCACTATTGCGCCTACAGCCTTTGCTTTTCTTGGCTGCCGTAATGAGGATAAGGGCTATACAACAGGACTTCATACGTCGACATTTAATTTTGATGAATCAGTACTCGTTAAGGGCATCGATGTCTTTGAGGCTATTCTACAGCGCTATGAGGCTACTATATGACGGCAAGATGGACACTGGATGCTCAACTATTTCATGATAATGTTGCCCATGTCATTCAAAACCAGCCTGTGATGGCTGTAATGAAAAATAATGCCTATCATTATGGTCTTGATTTTGCGGTGAATGCATTTTTAAAACAAGGCATTACAACTTTCAGTACTACTGTTTTAAGAGAAGCAGTGAGAATCAGAAAACTTGCGCCAGAGGCAGTTATCTTCCTGATGAACCCCAGCACAGAATTCCATATTATAAGAGAGCAGCGTATTCATATGACACTTCCTTCGCCCGAATTTTATCATCAGCATCAAAGTGACCTGGCGGGTATTAATGTGCATCTAGAATACGAGAACTTTCTCCACCGTTCAGGCTTCAGAACGTTTGACGACATGATTCCAGTCATACAGACGAATCGTGAGCTGCCGAAAAGTGAACAGATGTCGATCGTCGGCATATGGACTCACTTCGGATACGCGGATGAGTTTGATGGTGACGAGTATTCGGACGAAAAGCAGGCATGGTTAACTGGTCTAGAGAAGATAAAGACCTATCATGACTTTGAATTCATACATGCTCAGAACAGTGCGAGTTTTGTCCGGGATGGTTTGTTCACAGGACATAGTCATGCGAGGCTCGGTATCATTCTATATGGCTCTCGTCCTTATTCATCATTACCCGAATCGCTCACACGCCAGTCACTGACCATTAGTGCAAATGTCATACAAGTACGCCAGCTTGAGAAAGGTCAATCAGCCGGCTACAGTTTTGCTTTTACTGCAGAGCATTCGACACGTCTCGCAGTTGTCGATCTAGGTTATGGTGATGGAATTTTAAGGACCCGAAGCAAACATGAATGCTTGATCAATGGCCGCCGCTATCCGATCAAGGCATTGATGATGAGCCATATGTTTGTCGAGGTTGACAGCAATGTTGCTGCAGGAGATGAAGTCATACTCTATAGTAATGACATTCGTATCGATGAATATACATTTAAAGGGGTCGGTGCTAATTCTGAACAGTTGAGTGCGCTCAACCACCATTCATTATTAAAGGAGATTAAATTATGACATTACAATATGTTCAAAATGAACTTACATTGCACGGACATCGATTAAGTGATATTGCCAAAGAATATGGTACCCCTCTCTTTGTGTATGATGAGACATTGATCCGTGAGCAGTGCAGAAGATTCCATCAAGCACTCACAAAATCTGAACTGAACTATACGATTTCTTACGCTTCAAAAGCATTCTCATCTATCCAGCTGTTCAATTTGATGGCTGAAGAAAACATGGGTCTTGATGTCGTCAGTGAAGGTGAATTATTTACGGCACTGCAGTCAACAGTGCCAGAGAACCGGATTCATTTCCATGGCAACAACAAAACTAACCAGGAAATTAAATATGCTATAACATCAGGGGTAGATTATTTTGTGATTGATAGTTTAAGCGAAATCGACCGTCTAGATGCATTAGCAGACCGTCCTGTCAAAGCTGTACTGAGAATTAATCCAGGTGTTGAAGCTCATACTCATGAATTCATTCAAACCGGTCAAGAGAACAGTAAATTCGGACTCAGTATCAAAAAAGGGCTTGCCCTCGAAGGCATTAAAAAAATTCAGTCATCAAGTCATATTGAATTCATGGGAGTCCATTTTCATATAGGGTCACAAATATTTGAATCAACAGGAACAATCGCAACCATCCATTTAGTGATTGACTGGTTATCCGAAAATAATATTCCGATTGAAGTACTGAATATCGGCGGCGGATTCAGCATCAAATATACTGACGATGATGTCAGCTACCCTATTGAAGAAGGCATTCAGGCTATTACTGATGCTCTCAAAGATGCTTGTCAGAGAAAAGATTATCCGCTCCCAGAGATTTCACTGGAACCTGGCCGTTCGATTGTTGGAGCTGCTGGTATTACCTTATATGAAGTCGGTACAATCAAAGAAATTCCTGACGTCAATTATTATGTCTCTATTGATGGTGGCATGAGCGATCATATCAGAACAGCACTGTACGATGCTCAGTACGAACTGAAGCTTGTGAATCGCAATGAACCACACGACAAATTGATGACTATTGCCGGAAAGTTATGTGAGTCAGGTGATATCATTCGCCGTGATATCAAATTACCATCAAGCATCCAGTCCGGAGATTATTTAGCTGTCTTGTCCACAGGTGCCTACCATTACAGCATGAGTTCAAATNNTTGTCAGTGAATCAGGTATCCGTGAAGTCATCCGTCGTCAAACACTTGAACAATTGATTCAAAACGAAGTGTTAGATTAAACTCCTATCTTTAGGAGTTTTTTATTGTTATTTTCTTTTATAATCACATCATTAAGTTTACATAACATAATTATAATTTATAAAATGATAAAATTTTTTATAGATATAAAATAAGGCACCCTAACCAATTATGTTAGGGTGCCTTATTAACGTTACAGTATAATTATAAATTATAATTTAACAACGTTAGCCGCCTGCGGTCCGCGATCGCCTTCAACGACTTCGAATTCCACTGCTTGGCCTTCTTCTAAAG
>DJUI01000034.1:23688-25003 GCA_002438305.1 Staphylococcaceae bacterium UBA6286
TTCGATAAAATGCATGTATATGATGTTTGCCGATAATTTCATTAGGATATTGCTTTCTCATTTCTTCCAGCTGTGCTTTATATCCTTCTTTAAATGCTTCTTCTGTCTGATATGAACTGCTCGTGATGACTTTTTCCTGCCAGCCATCAAACAACCACCAGCCTTCATAGTCAGCCCTCATGATTTTTATTTGAAACATATGATTCGCCTTCTTTCCAATCCAATCTATATTATGTAAGCTATATGATCAGATTTCAAGTAATACACTTGATAATGCTATTTATTAGGAATTTCATGTAAAAATCCATATAATTATGTTAAGAGGTGAAACCCATGATAACTCAACAAATTAAAGTCTATGGTCGCGTACAAGGCGTCGGTTTCAGAAATGCAACTATAACCCTGGCAAAAAAATTCGATGTGACGGGTACCGTTCAAAATGTCGATGATTACGTCGAAGTCTATGTGTCAGGCGAACGGAATGAAGTTCAACGGTTTTCTGAAAAAGTGATTAAAGGCCCTGCCTCTTTTTCTAGAGTGAAATCTTATGAAGTTCAAGAAGTTCCTTATCAAGATTATAATCAATTCAAGCAAATTTAACCTCAGTTATTTACAAAAAGGAAATGATGACTTATGAAGTATAGTGTCTCACATTTTATTGGTGCCATATTAGCCGTTCCAGTGGCGTTGATTGTCGGTTTCATCAGTATCAACTTCTTTGTTGTTGATCAATGGATAGATTGGCTGCTTATGATCGGCAGCTATATCGGAGCATACATCCCTATTCAAATGACAACGTCTAATCAATACTTGAGTGAAATGGGTTTATCTCGCCGGGAATACAAATATGTGAGAAAGCATTTGACTGAGGCTAACCCTAAANNTCAAAACATTGCTCAGTCAATACACAAAAATCCGCAGCTATACAGATTTTAAGACGATCAATGAAATTAACCGGATCGCAAGAACCATCCATAAAACCGTTCAAAAAAATCCTAAGAAATTTTTTAAAGTAGATAGTTTCTTTTTTTCACATCTTGATAACACTGTCAATTTAATTAATCAATACGTTCACTTAGCAAGAATGCCTCACAAAAATGACGATGAAATGAAACAGCTCAATGCAGCTAAAATTACATTAGAAGAATTAAAGCGGACATTACAGGCTGATTTAAGAGCGTTAAATGCTGAAGATTATCAGCAGATGTCTGTTGAAGTGGATCTTGCCAAAATCAATCAGCCAAAATCGCTTGAACATCATGAACAAGTAGAAGTTCCTGTACTAAAACGTTCGCAGCAAAAAGAAAGGATTGAA
>DJUI01000072.1:0-1766 GCA_002438305.1 Staphylococcaceae bacterium UBA6286
TTAACGTCATTTTCCCATGATTAAATTCAAAGACAGCAAGATCCGTAATCAATTTGTTAACAACGCCTCGACCTGTGAGTGGCAGTGAACATTCTTCCTTGATTTTAGACTCGCCATGTTTATTGACATGTTCCATAATGACTATGACTTCTTTAGCTCCATTGACTAAATCCATTGCACCACCCATGCCTTTGACCATTTTACCGGGTATCATCCAGTTCGCAAGGTCGCCTTTACTCGATACTTCCATACCTCCAAGAATAGCTAGATCAATATGCCCTCCTCTAATCATTCCAAAACTTTCGNNAAAGAATGCTGCACCTTTAGCAGCAGTCACTGTTTCTTTGCCGGCATTGATCAAATCTGCATCCACTTCATCTGACGTAGGATATGCGCCGATGCCCAGCAGACCATTTTCAGATTGATAGAACACATTTTCCACTTCATCGTTGGCTTCATTAGCAACAAGAGTGGGAAGGCCGATACCTAGATTGATATACATGTTGCTTTTTATTTCCTTAGCGGCTCTCATAATAATCAGTTGACGGTCTGCCATTATTTGTCCTCCTTCAGCACGCGACGCTCTATGCGTTTTTCGTAATCTTCACCGAGATAAACATGTTGTATATAAATGCCTGGTGTATGAATTTCATCAGGATCCAGTTCCCCTACCTCTACAATTTCTTCAACTTCAGCAATGGTCACTTTTCCTGCAGCCGCACAAAGCGGATTAAAGTTTCGTGCTGTTTTACGGTACATCAGATTGCCAAGCTTGTCTGCTTTCCATGCTTTGACCAATCCATAATCGCCAGTAATCCCGAGCTCAAGTATATAATCAGTACCATCAAAAGACTTGACTTCCTTACCTTCTGCTATAGGCGTCCCTACACCAGTTCTTGTGTAAAATCCAGGAATACCGGNNAAGAGTTCCTTGAGGCACGAGCTCAACTTCAAGCTCGCCGCTTAAATATTGACGCTCAAATGTTTTATTTTCTCCTACATAGGAACTGATCATTTTTTTGACTTGACGTTCTTGTAACAAGATTCCGAGACCAAAGTCATCAACGCCGCAGTTATTACTCACTACCGTTAAATCAGCTGTCCCTTTTTCTTTAATCACTTCAATGGCTTTCTCTGGTATACCACACAGCCCGAATCCTCCGACTACTATAGTCATACCTTCTTCAAGAGCAGCGAGCACTTCATTCAGATCCGATGTTACTTTAGACATATTATTCCCCCTTAAAAATGAATCACTATTCATTAACATTATGACATATTATCTGAATATTTAAAACATAATTAATAAAGCGTTTTCAATTAATATTTGAGATGATTTGGTGTATACTCATTAAGATTTCTTCCATATATGNNTTATTAGTACCAGCTATTAAAGGAGTGCAAGGCTATATGACAATCATTTTAATGTTCCTGCTTGCTTATTTGATCGGTTGTTTTCCTTCAGGTCTCATTATCGGAAAAGTATTTTACAATAAAGATATTAGAAAGTATGGCAGCGGAAACCTTGGAACAACAAACACGTTTCGTATTTTAGGTAAAAAAGCTGGAATTATAGTGATGATACTGGATATTTTAAAAGGCTTTATAGTTGTCTTTTTACCCATCTATTTTAATATCGATATTCATGGGGTTATTATTGGTCTTTTCGCCATTTTAGGACATGTCTATCCCGTATTCTTGAAATTTAAAGGTGGAAAAGCGGTGGCAACATCTGCCGGAGTCATTATGGGAGTCAACCCGCTGCT
>DJUI01000072.1:1773-2794 GCA_002438305.1 Staphylococcaceae bacterium UBA6286
TCATCCTCTATCTGTTCAAATATGTATCTCTTGCAAGCATCATTGCAAGTATCGTTAACTTTGTTTTATCGATTGTTTTCATTGACTGGATTCTCATTGTCATATCTTTTGTCATCATGCTGATTGTTATTATTAGACATTGGTCAAATATCATACGTATAATCAATAAGGAAGAGCCTAAAATTTCCTGGATGTGAGGTGTACAATGAAAATTACTTTAGATGACAAAGCAGTTGCATGGTTCAAAGAAGAACTGGATATTCCGCACGATAAGGCGCTGAGATTTTATGTGCGTTATGGTGGGGATGTCGAACTTAAACAAGGTTTCAGCCCAGCTTTTACAGTCGATACAGTAGACCCTGAAGGTTACTCTGAAACTCAGGACGGCTTAACTTACTATGTCGATGAAAAAGATTTGTGGTATTTTGAAGACCATGAACTCACTGTGACTGCTGAGAACGACGAGATTATTTATTCCATCAGCAAGTAAAAAGAAGCATAACCGTTAAGGTTATGCTTCTTTTTAGTTATACAGTGCTAAGTAGCGTTCATGCCATTCCGGAAAATGCCGATCAAGTCTTATAGGTCTTGTTGACCCGCGTTTCATTAAAATGTGAGTCGTCGTTCCTGTTGCTGCAATTGAACCATCTTCTTTTAAGACCTTATAGGCATATACAGTTTTCAATTTTGAGTACGATTCTATCCAAGTCACTATAGTCACTTTTTCTGGATAAGTCACAGAATTTTTATAAGATAACTGGACATCAATTACTGGAGAAATAATTCCTGCTTCTTCCATTTCAGCATAGCTGAAGCCTGCTTGTTCAATAAAATCTGTTCTAGCCACTTCAAACCAGATTAAATAATTGGCATGATATACCACACCCATTTTATCTGTTTCTGCGTATCTGACTGGAATTTCAATTTCTGTAGTATACATAGTCACACTCCTTATAGTCATTATATCAGACACAATAAAAACCGACTACATATGTAGTCGATTTCAATACGTATGATTATT
>DJUI01000017.1 GCA_002438305.1 Staphylococcaceae bacterium UBA6286
CGGTGTAGATTCTCTAAAAATAGAAGGACGCATGAAATCCATCCATTATATTGCAACGGTAGTCTCTGTCTATCGTAAAGTCATCGATGCTTATTGTGCTGATCCTGCCAATTTCAAGATTGATCCAGAATGGCTCATCGAGCTTGATAAATGCGCAAACCGCGATACAGCACCTGCCTTTTTTGAAGGGGTTCCTGGATTTGAAGAGCAGATGTTCGGGCATCAGCAGTCTAAAAAAACGCCTTTTGATTTCTGTGGTTTAGTGTTAGACTATGATGAAAAGACACAGATGGCAACAGTGCAGCAGCGCAATAATTTCAAGCCGGGCATGGAAATTGAATTCTTTGGTCCTGAAATCAGTAACTTCAAACAAATCGTCGATAAGATTTATGACGAAGAAGGGAACGTGCTTGATGCAGCACGTCACCCATTGCAAATTGTGCAGTTCAAAGTTGNNGGAAGGAAATCGGCTGATGAAAACGACCATTATTGGTATTGCGGGTGGTTCAGGGTCTGGGAAGACATCTGTGACGTCTCAGATAATGAAAAATCTGGAAGGGTTCAGTGTGGCGCTTATTGAGCAGGATTACTATTACAAAGATCAATCTCACTTAAGCTTTAATGAGCGGTTGAAAACTAACTATGACCATCCATTTGCCTTTGACAATGATTTGCTCTATCAGAATTTAGTGGACTTAAGAGACGGAAAAATGGTCAAAGTACCGACCTACGACTATACGATCCATACAAGAAGCGAGAAAACGATTACATTTGAGCCAAAAGATGTTATTATAGTAGAGGGAATTTTCGCACTCGAGAATGAAAAATTACGTGATTTAATGGATGTTAAAATATATGTTGATACTGATGCCGATCTTCGGATTCTTCGCAGACTTGTAAGAGACATCGAAGAACGAGACCGTACGATGGAATCAGTCATCGACCAATATCTGACAGTTGTTAGACCGATGCATAATCAATTCATCGAACCGACGAAGAGATATGCAGATATTATCATTCCAGAGGGCGGCAGCAATACCGTCGCCATCGATATCATGACGACTAAAATACAATCATTAGTTAGAAATTAAAGAACGAGAAAAGAGGGAGATTGATGGAAATCCAAAAAGAATATCCTATGACTCAGGAAGGCTATAACAAACTTGAGGAAGAGTTAGAGTACTTAAAAACAGTTAAACGTCCTGAAGTTGTAGAAAAAATTAAAGTCGCACGTAGCTTCGGAGACTTATCTGAGAACTCTGAATACGATGCAGCAAAAGACGAACAAGGTTTCGTTGAACAGGAGATCACAAAAATTGAAATGATGCTGCGTCATGCAAACATCATCTCGGATAATGGTTCAAAATCTGAAGTACAGCTCGGCCGTACAGTCAAATTTGTAGAGATACCTGACGGTGACGAAGAATCATATATGATTGTTGGTTCAGCTGAAGCGGATCCGTTTGAAGGAAAAATTTCCAATGAATCACCTATCGCAAAATCATTGCTTGGTAAACAAGTCAATGACGAAATCAATGTACCGTTACCGAACGGTAATGAAATGCGCGTGAAAATTGTAGAAATCAGCTAATACATGACGATAACGCCTTGGCGCCTGCAGAGCGATGCAGATGCGTTCAGGGCGTTCATATTAGCAGTTTATTGAGGAGGCAGTTATGCTGGGAATCATCGGAGCAATGCAGGAAGAAGTAGAGATTTTAAAACAAGATATAGAGAACATGGAGACCATTCAACTTGCACATGTAGAAGTATATACGGGTATACTGTACGGTCAAGAGGTCGTATTGATGCAGAGTGGAATCNNGGAATCGGTAAAGTTAATGCCGCTATCTGCACGACACTGCTGATTGAAAACTATCAGCCGGAAGCGATCATCAATACAGGATCCGCTGGTGGTCTTGGCAGCGGCCTTGCAGTCGGAGATATCGTTATCAGTAAAGACGTGCTGCATCATGATGCGGATGCAACAGAATTTGGCTATGCATTAGGGCAAATACCCGGCATGCCACTTTATTATGCGGCAGATGCAGAACTGATGGCACTTGCCGAGCAGGCAATTGACACGCATGGCTTGACTGCTCATACCGGTCTTATCGTGTCCGGTGACAGCTTTATCGGAACACTTGAGAAAAAGGAGCAGATCATTACCCATTTCTCTGATGTTCTGGCTGTTGAGATGGAAGCAGCAGCGGTGGCACAAGTATGCCATCAGTATCATGTACCATTCATTATTACGCGTGCAGTATCTGATCTTGCAAATAGTGAGGCGGGGATGACCTTTGATGAGTTTCTGAAAGTCGCTTGCGTCTCCTCAAGTAAAATTGTAAAATCATTAATAGAAACTATTGCGGATAAAGGAGGCACATTATGATTTATATTATGGCATTATCTGTTGTTGTCACTGCTATCATCGGATTCCTCATCTACTCTGAGACAGAAGTAGAGCGCGGCGAAAGAGAAGTTATCGAATAGTGTTCAACCCCAATTCCGATGGAGTTGGGGTTTCTATGTGAATGAGTTACTATTATAATGGGTATGAAATAAATGAGGAATGATAGAGGTGAAACAATGGGAATATTTAAAAAGTATTTGTTACCGAGTAAATATGCAAAAAATATATTTGAAATTACTCCTGAGGAATTGAAAGGTCGCGGGGTAAAAGCGATCATTACTGATCTTGACAATACGCTTGTCGGTTGGGATGTAGAACTAGCGACTGATGAAGTCGTGGAATGGTTCAATAGCATGAGCGATGAAGATATCAAGGTGACCATTGTCTCCAACAATAACGAAGCACGCGTGGCATCATTTGCGACACCGCTTAAAGTGGACTACATTTTCAATGCTAGAAAACCGATGGGTGCTGCATTTAAAAAAGCGTGCCGGGCAATGGGCGTCAAACCTGAAGAAACGGTCGTTATCGGTGATCAGATGATGACTGATGTGCTGGCAGCGAATTCAAATGGGTTTTATTCGATTATGGTCGTACCTGTCAAATCCAATGATGAATGGAAGACGAGGGTCAATCGTATGATGGAGCGGCGGTTTCTCGCATATTTCAAACGAAAAGGATATATCAACTGGGAAGAGTAGACATGCAGTGTGCACGTCTTTTTTTAAGGAAACTTTAAGGAATTTAGACAAATTTGGCAGGACATTACATGTTATAATAGGAGTAAGAGTCAATGAAAGGAGCTAAGTGATGCGCTACTTTTTGATTGGATTAGTGATGATGATTGTTCTTTGTATCATTCTTTACTTTGTACTTTCAAAGTTATATGACTATATATCATTTAGAAGCCGCTCGGAAGAAATCAGACGCGAGCAGCAGCAGCAGCGTTATGAAATGGCGCTTGAAAAAGAGCGGCTTATTCAGCGCAAGGCAGCACTTGAACATGCCATTGATGTAAGGAGCCAGCATTTTCAGCAGATGTCTGAAATCAAACAATTAGAAAAGGAGCTTAATGAAATCAATGAAACCATCGAAACCATCGAGACCCGTCAACCGTAAATCGTTGTTACTGACGACTTTAATAGGAGGGCTGCTTGTCATAGGGGCAATCATTCTATATATGTGTATTGAAAAAGTGCCGCAAGGGCATCAGGCAGTCATCTATTCAGTAAGCGGAGTCAAAGAAGAAACGAAACCTGCGGGCTGGCATTTCATATCCCCGCTTGATAAAGCAATCCACTATCCGATAAGAACACAGACAAAGGAATATAACGACTTAAACGTAGCAACATCAGACGGTAAAAATTTAAATATGGATATCAGTGTCAACTACCATGTCGATCCAACAAAAGTCGTCGATATATTCAATAAATTTGGTAACGCTGATATACAAGGGTTGGAATACGGATTTTTAAGAACACGTGTACAGGATGGGCTGCGTCAATCGGTCGCTAAGTATTCTGTTATAGAAACATTTGGTGTGAAGACCGGTGAAATCAAAAAATCAACATTAGAAATGCTGCAGGATAATTTGACGAAGCAGGGCTTCATCGTAGAAGATATTGCGATTTCCAGTCCAAAGGCTGATAAAGCGACTCAAGAAGCCATCGATGAGCGTGTCAAAGCAAACCAGGAATTAGAACGTGCTAAGACTGACCGAGCAATCGCTGAAGAAAATGCGAAGAAGAAGAAAATTGAAGCAGAAGGTCAGGCAGAAGCTAATGAAATTCTAGAGAAATCATTATCCGACCGCATTATTCGTAAACAAATGATCGATAAATGGGACGGCAAACAGCCGATTACGATCGGTGGTGAAGGTGTCATTGTTGATGTCAATAAATAGCTCAAAAGCTCTCAAATGTTGAGAGCTTTTGTTTTTCTTCATAAAGAGTAACGTACTGTCCTGAGCAGTGACCACTGCTATCATGGTATTCATGCGAAAGGTCGGTTAATACATGACACGGACAAGGTGAGCAAAGAGATTCTGACTAATGCAGAGTCGACGCCGAACTGATCTTCGATTCCAGCGAGCAGAGCCGTCAAATATTTATCAGTATAAATGAGCTGACAGCTGATAAAAAATTTTTAGAAGGGGTATATATCAAATATGACAAAGTAAAAAAGGGAGAAAAAGATGAATTTAAATGAAGATGTATTATACAATTACTTGAACAATATTTCCAAAGAAGGCACGTTTGATTCAAGTAAAGTGAATATGCAATCCGAAAGGTTTAACGATGAAATCGACTATTTATTCGATAATGAACTCGTTGACGGCGACAAATCTGCCTATCAGCAGAACGGGTCATATGATGTCCAATCAATGAATGATTTGAAATTGACTCAGCAAGGTCTGTCTATGCTTGAGAAACTCGAGAATAGATGGTAAAATAATAAGCTCCAGTAGGTTGGAGCTTATATCTTTGATTTTTCAATGAAATCATATACAATAAGTGATAATAATTATGCGGGTGTAGTTAAATGGTATAACCTCAGCCTTCCAAGCTGATGTCGTCGGTTCGATTCCGATCACCCGCTTCTTGAAGTCCCGGGAATCTCCCGGGACTTTTTGCGGTGAATAGTTCTTTTTTCATTCCATTACTTATATGTTAAAATAATAAGGGCTATAGGAAAAGTTCGTAATAGGAGGAATATGATTGTCGAATGAAATGAGATGTATCGGCTGTGGAGCTGTGCTTCAGAGTGATGATGTGACTAAAGCGGGTTACGTGCCGTCGTCAAGCCTGAACAAAGAGGACGTAATATGCAAACGCTGCTTTAGGCTGAAGCATTATAACGAAATTCAGGATGTCAATATGACAAGTGATGATTTCTTGACGATGCTGAATGCACTGGGTGATAGAGAAGGGGTTATCGTCAATGTGATCGATGTATTTGATTTTCAAGGGTCATGGATCAATGGACTGAAACGGATTGTCGGTAATAAGAAAGTGATTCTTGCTGCTAACAAAATAGACCTTCTCCCAAAACTCATCAATAAAAACAGAGTAGAGTTATGGATCAAACACCTCGCAAAAGAACTGGGCATGAAGCCTGAAGAAGTGGTGCTGATATCTGCTGTTAAAAATCAAGGGATAGATGAACTGCTGGCAGCAATAGAACAGCAGCGTAATGGCAAGGATGTCTATATAGTAGGGACGACCAATGTGGGTAAATCAACATTGATCAATAAATTAATTGAACGAAGTATCGGAGAGAAAGATGTCATCACGACTTCTCATTTTCCAGGCACAACGCTTGACTTAATTGATATCCCGTTAGGCGACGGAACATTTATGTATGATACACCGGGGATTATTCAAGCGCATCAAATGACGCACTATGTAACAGACGAAGAGCTGAAGGTCATTATGCCGAAAGAAGAAATCAAACCACGCAATTATCAGTTGAACGAGGGACAGACATTATTTTTAGGCGGTCTCGTACGTGTTGATTATGTCACTGGCGGCAGACGAAGCTTGAATTGTTTCGTGTCCAATAGGTTGAACATTCATCGTACAAAAACAGTGAACGCAGAAGACTTATGGCATCGTCAGATTGGTGAACTGCTTGTTCCCCCCGGCAGTAAATCATTTGACTTCGATGCTGTCAGACGTCATACGCTGTCCGTCAAGGATAAGAAACAAGATATTATTATTTCAGGTCTTGGATTTATTACAGTTGATGAAGGTGCAGTGATCGATTTATATGCACCGAAACAAGTAGATGTCTATTTAAGACCAAGTATATTGTAGGTGATTTAATGAACTTTGCAGTGATCGGCCATCCGATCAAACATTCACTGTCACCAGTTATGCATCAGGCAAATTTTGATGCGGCTCATCTTCAGCACACATATATTGCACTGGATATTGCTCCGCAGCATTTCCATCATATTAGAGATATTATCACTGACAAAATATTAGACGGATTCAATGTAACTATTCCTTTCAAATCAGATATCATATCTTATCTGGATGAGATAGATGAAGAAGCGGCAGTAATTGGTGCTGTCAATACAGTGAAAATCATTGACGGACGATGGACAGGTTACAATACCGATGGCAGTGGATTTGTAGAAAGTGTATCTCAAAATTTTGGATGGACCGATCTGTCTGAGCTCAACGTGCTGATATTAGGTGCAGGAGGTGCGAGTAAAGGAATAGCTTATGCACTGTTGATGAGAGGTGCAAATGTTATAGTCGCCAACCGGTCGCTTCATCGCTTTGACGACTGGTCCTTTCCAGTCCATACGATTGCGCTTGATGCGGTCAATGATGTCATGACTGATGTAGATTTGTTGATTAACACGACACCAATAGGTATGACCGGTTTTGAGGAGAATGTACTATGTGATCTCAGTACACTTAAGCCTTCAGCAAAAGTGGCAGATATCATCTATACACCAAGAGTGACACCATTTCTCAGGCAGGCCGAGAGATACAGCCTTGCTGTCATGAATGGTCTCGACATGTTTGTCAATCAAGGAGCACAGAGCTTTGAAATTTGGACTGAACAACACGCAGACAGAATGGTAATGAAAAGTCGCGTTATTAAAGAACTATAAGGAGGTAACTATGTTAACTGGAAAGCAGAAGCGATATTTGAGAGCGAAAGCACATCACATTGATCCGATTTTTCAAGTAGGCAAAGGTGGCATCAATGATAACTTGATTGATCAGTTGAACGATGCACTTGAAAAACGTGAGCTGATCAAAGTCAGTGTGCTTCAAAACAATATGGATGAGAAAGATCGGCTGGCTGAAGATATGGCACGCCGTGTTTACGGTGAACTCGTACAGATCATCGGCTCAACCATCATTCTCTATAAACCATCAAAGAATCATAAGAAGATTGAACTGCCAAGATGATGATTTTATATGGTGGGTCATTTGATCCGATTCACATTGGACACATGATTGTTGCTAATGAAGTCTACGAGGCGTTTCAACCCGATCGGTTTATTTTCATACCTGCCAGACAAAGTCCGCTGAAAAGTGGACCCACAGTGGCAACTGACCAGCAAAGGCTGACAATGCTTGAAACAGCGACTGCAGTTCTAGGCTTCGGTGAAGTATCATCAATGGAAATCAACCGTTCAGGTGATAGTTATACTTACGACACTGTACTGCAGTTGAGCAGAGAAAATGACGATATCGCTGTCATCATTGGGACAGATCAATGGCTGCAGCTTGACAAGTGGTATCGAATCGATGAATTAAAGCAGCTATGCCGCTTTATTGTAGTCAATCGCGAAACAGAATTCAATGAAGTGTCCGGTGATGATATTTCATTTCAAATCCCGAGAATCGATGTCAGCTCTACTGAAATTAGAAGAAGGTTGAACGAAGGAGAAACAGTGAAATTCTGGCTTGATTCTGATGTTCATGCCTTTATCCGAAAGGAAAAAATCTATGAAAAAAAAGAGAGCAATTAAACTAGTAGAAGAAAAACTTCCTAAAAAAAGATATGAACATTCGTTGAGAGTAGCTGAAACTGGATTGAAGATGGCGGAACTGTTCAACGGCGATAAAGACAAAGTGGAATTGGCAGGCATCCTTCATGACTATGCTAAGTATGATGACCTTGCCATGATGTATCAGCAGGTCACTCAATATGACCTCGACCATGAGTTGCTAGCCTATAACTCAGAGATTCTTCACGGTCCTATCGCTGCTTCGATGATGAAGTATGAGCATGGGTTGGAAGACGAAGAAGTACTGCAGGCGATTTATAATCATACGACCGGCCGTAAGCAGATGACACTGACTGAAAAAATCATCTTTGTTGCAGATTACATTGAACCTGAACGTAAGCAGCCTGATGTGGATGACATTAGAAAGATAATTTTTGATGAGAAAAAGTTGGACAAAGCTATCTATGAAATTTCTAAAAGAACGGTTTCTTACTTACTGGAAAGCGACAAATGCATTTACCCGAGAACGATTGAGTGTTTAAATTACTATAACTTAGAAAAATAAAAAGGATTGAGTGAATGGATTCAAAACAACTTTTACAATTAGCAGTCGAGGCATGTGATGACAAACGTGCTGAAGAAATTTTAGCGATAGATGTCAAAGAAATCAGCGGTATCACGGATTATTTTCTGATCTGTCATGCTAATTCTGATAGACAAGTGCAGGCAATTGCACGGGAAGTTAAAGATCAAGCTCATAAAAATGGACTGGATGTCAATAGACTGGAAGGGTTCAATGAGGCCCGGTGGATACTGATTGACCTTGGTGACGTTGTGGTTCATGTGTTCCACAAAGAAGAGCGCGGCTATTATAACCTTGAACGCTTATATCGTGATGCAGAGTTCATTGAGTTTGAACAGGTAGACTAATGGCATATGAAGCATTTGCGGCGCTCTATGACCGTCTTATGTACGATCAGCCTTATCATCAATGGCTTGAATTGACTGAACCTTATTTTAAGGATAGTGGATCCGTACTGGATCTTGGCTGTGGAACGGGCAGTTTTACTACGTTAATTCCTCAATCATTGACAAGAGTAGGGGTTGATTTAAGCGAAGACATGCTTGCTGTTGCTGCACAGAAAGACCCGTCTGTCCACTGGGTGGCACAGGACATCACGACTCTTGACCTTGGTATGTCGTTCGATCTTATTACTTGTTATTGTGATAGTCTGAACTATATTACTGCCGAAGAAGACGTGCTTGATGTATTCAGACAGGTCAAAAAGCATCTATCAGCAGATGGGACCTTTATATTTGATGTTCATTCAGAATGGAAGATGACCCATCTATTTGATGGGGAAACCTATACCGACGACACTGAAGATGTGACTTATATTTGGAATACCTTTCCTGGTGAAGAAGCGCACAGTGTCTGGCATGAATTATCGTTCTTTGTCAAAGATAACAATGGCAAATATGATCGTTTTGATGAAACTCATTTTCAGCGGACTTTTTCGCGTGGGACTTATGAACGGTTGTTATCGGAAGCGGGTCTTCGTGTCACTCAAGTATTTTCCGATTTTGACCCTGAAGAGACAATCGCTGAAGAACCGGAAAGGTTATTCTTTGTAGTGAAACATGCATGAAATTGAATTTTATTTGTGACAGAAAAAATAATAATCAGCATCTCTACCGATAATAAGGTGGAGGTGTTTTTTTATGGACGCTATCAAATAGTTATATCATCAGCATAAGGGTAAGATAGGTATTTTTCTGCTGCTGGCTATCGGTGCTTTCATCTTCTATAATTTCACACAGCATAAGTCTGAGCAGAATCTTGAGCAACAGATAGCTGTTAAGTCTGAACCCGTAAAATCACTAGAATCTGTCAGTTCAGAAGAGAAGCCGAAAGATATGATGGTAGACGTCAAAGGTGCTGTAAAATACAGCGGTGTCTATCCTGCCAAAAAGTCTCAGCGAGTCAACGATATCATTAAACTGGCAGTACCGCTTAAAAATGCTGATATTCAAGCAATCAATCTTGCAGCGGTCATTACTGATCAGATGGTGATATATGTCCCTTTCAAAGGGGAGGTTGCAGGTAACAAATTTGATATGTATCATCAACCAGCTGCGCAGTCATCCGAACAGCAGACCGTAAACATCAACACAGCCGGCGAAAGTGAACTACAGAACATACCCGGGATAGGTCCGAAGAAAGCTCAGGATATTTTGATGTACCGCGAGCAGCACGGTGGATTTAAGTCCAAGGAGGAAATGAAGGAAATTAAAGGCATTGGTGATAAAACTTATATGACTCTTGAACCATTTATAGAATTGTAATTCACCTTTAGATTGCTTAAAATAAAGGCATGAATAGGGGGAATTATCATGGAACGAATTAAATGGCAGGATTATTTTATGGCACAGAGTCAACTGCTGGCTTTGAGATCGACTTGTGCCAGACTAGGTGTAGGAGCGACCATCGTTAAAGATAATCGTATCATTGCTGGAGGATACAATGGCTCTGTTTCAGGTGATGCGCATTGCATAGAGGTCGGCTGCTATGTTGAAGAAGGACATTGCATCCGCACAGTCCATGCAGAGATGAATGCCTTTCTTCAATGCGCTAAGATGGGTGTGTCTACTGAAGGTGCTGAACTCTATGTCACGCATTTTCCGTGCATCCACTGTACGAAATCTATCATTCAAGCAGGCATCAAAAAGATTTACTATGCTCAGGATTATAGAAATCATCCGTATGCGATTGAACTGCTGTTAAAAGCAGGAATACAGGCTGAGAAAATTCCTTTTGATGCAGAAAGAACGGCTTCTTACTTTATGACTATGGAATAGGGGGATACATGTGTGGCTGAATAGTGCTTTCAGTGCATTGATTGGAATAATGCTCACGACCTCACCATTTGCTGCATGTGTCTTACTCGTTGTGTTGGTGATCCATCTCTTCATCAAGAAAACACTAGCACATATTTTCTTTTATCTTGTCATCATTATTGTCTTTTTTATTATTTGCACGTTCCGCACACCCATACTTTCTGAATTCAATTGGGAAGATGACAAAATAGGTGATTACGCGGGCAGGGTTATTTTTGACGATCAGCTCAATTTAGACGGAGAAGTGCTGACAGGAGCGATGAATGCTTCAGGAGAACAGCTGCAGTTTAACTATTATATCGGTTCTGAACAAGAACAGATCCTGATTAAGAAGCGCATGCCGTACTTCAGCAGCTGTCCTGTTCAGATGTCTATTCACCGACCACTGCCAAATACTAACGGCCTTAAGTTTAATTACGACGAATATTTAGCAAATCAAGGGTTACGCTATACAGCACAAGTAAAAGCCCTCTCATTAACTGAATGTCAACCCGTCCAATTAAACTTCATTGACTCGATTAAATGGTATCGCGTAACGCTCGTTGATAGAATGATGGAACTACCTTTCGATAAAATGTCCTACGTTGTTGCGCTCACATTAGGTGATACGCGCTACCTTTCTCACAATGAGCTTGCAGAATTAAAAACGCTCGGTATTTATCATCTCTATGCCATCAGTGGGTCTCATGTTGCACTGCTTACAGTTCAGCTTCTGTTTGTTTTTAAACGCCTATATCTGCCTCTAATTTACAGTACCGGGGCGATCATTGCCTTGCTGCCTGTCTATGCCCTGTTGACAGGATTCTCTCCTTCGGTTTTAAGAGCTTCCTTATTTATTGCGCTATACATGATGTTGAAGCGGTGGGGGATGACGCTGCTCGATAGTCTGGCGCTATCATTCATTATCTTTCTTCTATATGATATTCATCTCATAAACGATATCGGCTTTCAGCTGTCCTATATGATTTCCTTTGTCCTTGTTTTTACAGACCGTCTGTTTAACAAAAAATCTCCNNCTACTTTTATTGCTCAACTGTCCAGCTTTCCAGTCATCCTTCTACATTTTAATACTATTCACCGGATTGGATTGATCACCAATCTGCTATTTGTGCCGTTTTTTAATATTTTGATGTTCCCGGCCTGTACGTTGCTGCTGCTGATGACAATGATCTTTAACGCTCATCCGCCGGTTATCTTTAATATGCTCTCAATCCTTTTCACTATCAATGATCACTTAGTTGCATTTTTTTCTGCATTGAATATGGGTGAGACTGTTATCGCTAATCAGCAGGGAATCTGCTATATCATCGTTGCAGCTTTCTTTTATTATGCTGTTGCTATCGGCTACCGTTCTGTTATTAAAAGTATGGCGGCGATGCTCATCTACTGCCTATTGATTGTCGGCTGGTCTCAGCTGCAGGTCCCGCACGACAGCATTACTTTTGTCGATGTCGGTCAAGGTGACAGTNNAAAGTAAGCGTCACGTGATGGTCATCGATACTGGAGGTAAAATGCAGTTCGATGATGCGCCGTGGAAGCAACGCCGCAAGCAGTCAACTATTGCAGAGTTCTCAATTATCCCGATGTTAACTGAGCGCGGCTATCAGCAAATAGATTACTTGCTGTTGACACATCCTGATCAGGACCATTTCGGTGAAGCTGTAGAATTGCTGCAACGATTTGACGTGAAGAACTTGATTCTTAACCCTGAAGCAGCAGGAGCAGAAAAATATAAAGAGACAATAGCAGTAGCAGAGAAGCAGCAGACACGTGTCATTGATGTGCGCAGATTGACGAGTCTCACTGTCGGAAATGCTCAAGTGAGTGTTATGAATTCTGACTATCAATCTGCAGAAGAGAATGACAGCAGCGTCATTACGACTGTGAAATTAGGTCAGCGCCGTTACTTATTGATGGCAGATCTGCCGATTGCTCGAGAAGAATCGGTCATGCAGTTGTGCCGCAGTATTGATGTGTTGAAAGTCGGACACCACGGCAGCGACACAAGTACTTCTGATGCACTTCTTGACTGTATCCAACCCCAATTGGCCGTTATTTCAGCAGGTCGAAACAACCGCTTCGGTCACCCTCACGAAAGTGTCATTCAGCGCTTACAGCAAAGACATATTCAAGTCATGTCGACGCAGCAGCAGGGTAAGATTGAGATTGTGGATGATGTATTACAGACAGGAAAAACAGCATTAAAAAAAGCCAGACAATAATGTCCGGCTTTAAGAAGACTGTGCAGATATTATGGAAGTAAGGCAAAGATTTGGGCGATGATATAGATAACTGCAAATGTTGCAAATCCAGTTCCAAATGCCAGCACTGAGTCTTTAACGTCATTGTTTTTAGACTGTACGTCTTTTTCGAAATGATTCATCTCATCAACCTCCAATTCCTTCTAAGTATATGATAACTTAACAAAAAAAGCTATAATGAAATTAAGATTTAGTAAAGGAGCAGTTATTTTGAAAGCTATAACATTAAATTACGGTGTCGTACCTGAACTGATAACGAAAAAAACACAGGACATAGTGGATGAATTACTGCCGGAACAAGATGATTTTAATTTTGCTAAATATGATCTTCACGAAGTACCGATTCAAGCCATCATTGAAGACGCATTGACCGTCCCTTTCTTAAGTGACTACAAAGTGATCGTCGTGAAAAACAGCTATCTCTTCACAGGTGAGAAGCAGAAGACTGCTGTTGAGCACAATATGGATGCGCTCGTAGAGTTTATCACACAATTTGATGGACCGAATTATGTCATTTTTGAAGTGACTAATGAAAAACTCGATGAACGAAAAAAAATCGTCAAACTGATAAAAAAAGAGCGGACAATCAATAAAATCGAAGCGATGGATGAAGCTGCATTAAAGCAATGGATCAGAAAAACGCTGAATGAGCAGTTCAAAGATATAAAGCAGGATGCGCTCGATGAACTCATACAGTTGACCGGTGCTGATTTCAAGCTGATTACTAATGAGCTTGAAAAGTTACTGCTGTATATCGGCGATGAACCCATCATTGTATTGAGTCATGTCAAACTCATTGTTTCTCGGAGTCTCGAACAGAATGTCTTTTTGCTGACGGACTATATCACGACCCAGCGAAAGAAAGAGGCAGTCATGCTGCTGCATGATCTGATCAACATGAAGGAAGAACCTATTAAACTGCTGGCATTGATCAGCGGCCAGTACCGGCTGTTCTATCAGACAAAAATTTTAAATCAAAAAGGATTCAGTGAAGCTCAGATTGCCAAAAGCTTGAAAATACATCCTTATCGTGTCAAACTCGCACTTAGAAAATCAGCACGCATGAATTTAAGCAGTATATTGTCGACGATGGAACAGTGTACGGAAACTGATTATCAACTCAAGTCATCATATATGGATAAAGTGTTGATTCTTGAATTATTTATTCTCAGCGTATAAACAAAGGCCCTGCGAAAGATTCGCAGGGCCTTATGATATAGATCAGTTAGAACGCATTACTTGTGATTTTAAACGTCCAGCTTTGTTAGCATGGATTAAGTTGTTTTTAGCAGCTTTGTCAATTTTCTTAACAGCTAACGTTACTAATTCTTGTTTATTATCAGCGTTGTTTTCAACGGCAGCTTTTGCGTTTTTCACTGCAGTACGCATATCGTTCTTTTGAGAGATATTAGCGTCTTGAGCTTTTTGACTTGTAGTCACGCGTTTAATAGCAGATTTAATGTTTGGCATGATGTCACCTCCTAATAATGAGTAACAGGTACAATTTCTTTGCAACAAGAAATATTTTATCAAAATTAACGGCTATATGCAATCGTTATTTTAAATGGATTGAAGTCGCTGTTTTATCTTGCTATAATCAATTGTATTGACTAAGAAAGAAAGTTGGTTCTACGAATGAACAATGGAGAGCGTCTGAAGAGACAGGAAAAGATAAGAAATTTCTCAATCATCGCCCATATTGACCACGGCAAATCGACATTAGCAGATAG
>DJUI01000067.1:0-234 GCA_002438305.1 Staphylococcaceae bacterium UBA6286
AATAGCCGTGCCGTCCATATTGATAGTTGCACCGAGCGGCTGAACAAATGAAGAGATTTCTTTACGGACTCCTAAGTTCTCTTGAGCACACTCCAGTGAAATAGGTAGTGTCGCATTAGAACTAGATGAACTGAAACCGACCGTCATCGCAGGGGCAAAACCTTTAAAGAACCAGATTGGATTTTTTCCTGCGAGAAATTTCACTGCACCGCCGTAGACTACGATCATATGAAT
>DJUI01000067.1:276-24401 GCA_002438305.1 Staphylococcaceae bacterium UBA6286
AGAAGTACATGAAGAGCTGCTTAATCGCTCCGAAACCTGCATTAGTGAACGCTGTTGCTACAAGACCGAACGTCCCGAACGGCGCAAAGTATTTCATGATCATCATTACGATATACATCAATATTTCATTGACCTGCTCGAAGAACGTTTTGACGACTGTCACTTTGTCACCGAGCGCGATCATTCCTATACCAATAAATAGCGCGAACGTAATAACCTGCAGGACATTGGTCGTTGCCATCGCTTCGATAGGATTTTTAGGGAACAGATTGATAAGTGTCTGATCAAACGTCTGTTCAGTTGACATGCCCTGCGCTTTGGCTTCATCAGCCTTTGCTTTTTGCTGCTGTTCATACTTCGCAACATCGTCGCTTTGCAGCAGCTCCGTTTTGCCGTCACCTGGTTTGAAGATCAGTGAAAGTGACATAGCGATAATGATAGCCAGTGCCGTAGTGGTCAAGAAGAATAACAGTGTTTTGATGCCGATACTCCCAAGCAGTTTTGGATCACCGACGCCAACGACTCCGAGAACGATGGATACAAAGACAATCGGCACGACAAGCATAAAAATCAGGTTGAGAAGTNNCAAATAAGTTAAAAATGGATCCGATAGCAATACCTAAAATCAATGCAATTATAATTCGAACTGTCATATTATTTTTTATTTTCATTGCGTCACCTCTATCTAATTTTTGTAACAGTTTAGAATAATTATAAATGAAATATTCATATTATACAATCGCACTTATAAAAACAGATAACGCTTACCCCATTTTCGTCACTGGATATTTCACAGCAAATCATTCATAATAAGACAGTACTCTAAGAAAAGGACGCGATATTATTGCATATCAAGGATAAGCTGGAACAGGCTAAAAAAGGCGCGAGACTGAGCATCATCATGTATATCGTCCTCACTTTGTCAAAGCTGTTCTTCGGCTGGCTGAATGGTTCTCAAGCATTAGTGGCAGATGGACTTAACAATGCGACAGATGTGATTTCTTCCATTGCGCTGCTCATCGGATTATCCATCTCGATGAAGCCTGCAGATTCGAATCATAACTACGGTCATTACCGTTCAGAATTCATCGCCTCACTCACTGCCTCGTTCATTATGTTTGCAGTATCGGTGCAGGTCATCATTCATGGGGCTACTAATTTCTTGAGAGGCGAATACTCAACCCCGACTATTGAAGCAGCAATTGTTGCCATCTTATCTGCATTTGTCATGCTCTGTGTGTACTTCTATAACCGCAACTTAGCTAACAAAGTAGAGTCAAGCGCATTAAGAGCAGCAGCTTATGATAACTTATCCGATGCACTCGTCAGTGTCGGTACATTTATCGGTATCATGGGTGTCTATGTCGGACTGCCTATGCTTGATACTATCGCCGCAATTGTTGTCGGTTTCATCATTATGAAGACCGCCATAGATATTTTCAGAGAAACTGCCATTACATTGACAGACGGCTTTGAAGTAAGCACGTTAGTTAAGATGAAATCGCTCATATCCAATATTCATGGCGTCATTCAAGTCGTGGATATTAAAGGCAGAAATCACGGGGTCATCTCATTTGTTGATGTGACGGTCACTGTGCTGCCGACGTTATCCGTCAGCGAAAGCCATGATATTGCAGAACAGATCGAACTTCAGATGAAACAAGAGTTTGGTTCTGTTGAAACCATCGTTCACATTGAACCAGAAGAATAATACAAAGAGGTCGACTCATTTAATGAGCCGGCCTCTTCTACTTCTTCACTAAGTTATAAGTCATCGCATAAATAGCGGCTTGTGTCCGATCATTGACTTCAAGTTTTGAGAAGATATGGCTGACATGTGTTTTGACCGTTTTTTCTGATACGAATAAAATAGCAGCAATTTCTTTGTTGGTCAGCCCTTTGACCATCTGTTCCAATACTTCCAGTTCACGCTTCGACAGCTTCTTCTGAAGATGCGGCAGCTGCTCAGCATTTTTCACGGCGTTCATGACAGATGGATGGAATACTTTGTCACCTGCTACTATACGCTTGATGGTTTCTATCAGTTTTCCAGGTTCTGCATCTTTTACTTCATAACCATCTGCACCTGCTTCCATCACTCCAAGTACGTGCTCTTCATCTACATAGCTTGATAATACGAGAATCTTTAGGTCCGGGTAGCGTTCCTTGAGTTTCTTGGTCGTCTGTATACCATCCATGTTCGGCATGACCAAATCCATCAGTATACAGTCCGGCAGCTCATTCGACGCTAAATAGTCAATCACTTCTATACCGTCGCCGAATTCGCCGATGATTGTATAATCCGTCATTGAACTGATCAGAAATTTCAGCCCTTGTCTGACAATATGATGGTCATCCACCAATATAATAGAAGTCATTCTATCATCCTTCCAGCAGTAAGGACACGGTTGTCCCTTCATCATTACGGCTTGTAATATGCAGCGTTCCACCGATTGATTCTGCACGTTGCCGCATGTTGGCAAGGCCGTGAGTCGGCAGCTGTTTCGCTGAGTTTACTGCAAATCCTTTACCGTTATCTTCAATCACTATGGAAAAGGATTGCAGCTGATTGATAGTAATCGCTACTTCTGCAGTCCCTGCATGTTTCTTAATATTATTCAGCGCTTCCTGCACGATTCTGAAGACGATGTTCTCCTCTTTGTTATCGAGTTGAATCAGCCCATTGATATGCATCGTCACATTGAGTCCCAGTACGTCGGCATACTGATGTATGGCATGAGCGAGACCTTGCTCAAGGCCGATTGGTTTCAGCTGCCAGATTAATGCCCGCATTTCATTGACTGCGGATTGGCTCGTCGATTCAATGAGTCCGAATGCTGCTTTTGCTTTGTTATCTTCGGTATTGGCGGCTGCAGCGTGGGCAGTCAGGCGAAGTGAGAACAGCATCTGATTGACTGAATCATGGAGATCACGCGCTAGTCTGTTCCGTTCATTGGTCAAAGCAATTTCACGTTCTCGTTCAGTGAGGAAAATCCGCTTGATTGCGCTGCCGATTTGAAATGCTACAGATTCCAGCAGGTCGAGTTCGTCTTCACTGTAGCTCGTCTTACAAGGCGTTGCGACATTCAACAGACCGAACCGCTCCTGTCCGGACTGCAGCGGCACTGTTGCATGATGCGTAATATCATCCGTGCCGTCCGGGTATTTCCTGCTTGCTTTGACGATTCGCGAGCACGTAATGATATTGGACGCCTTCGTCAACTTCCCTTGATGATAACGTGAGACGCACCAGCATGGTCCTTCTGTCATATACTGACAGTTATTATATTCCAGTGCATCCGGCAGCCCATCATCAGAGATTAGTTCATGGTGCCCTTCGTCATCAATGAAGAAGATCCAGCCGGTCGTAAAATCTGTTCCTTCGACCAGCCTTTTCAGCGCACCATTCAGCATGGAATAAGTCTCCATCTCTTCATTCAAGAATTCAGCTATTTCTTTCAGTAACGCAGTCTTAGACTTCATTGCCTCACCTTATCTCTTATATTCAACGTGGTACAGATCATGACGACGGTCACGGAGTTGCCGCACCGTACCATCTTCACGACCGCGGCGCAGCACTTCTAAATCGACGTCACCAATCATCACCATCTCCACATTCTCCCCGGTTTCACCGACAATGCCATCGCGGGCGAAGCCGAAGTCACTTGGTGTATAGATTCCGGAAGCAGAATACTGGATGTCCATATTTTCAGTCTGAGGTAAATTACCGCATGTTCCGCTGGTCACTGTGTAGATCTGGTTTTCTATCGCCCGTGCCATTGAACAATATTTCACACGTAAATAGCTCTGACGGTCTTCAGTAGAAAATGGGGTGAAAATAATTTTAGCGCCTTTTTCTGTCGCGATACGTGCCATTTCCGGGAATTCTGAGTCATAGCATATTTGAATAGCAATCTTACCGCAGTCTGTATCGAATACTTCGACTTTCTTGCCGGGAGAAATCCCCCACCAGCGACGTTCGTTCGGTGTCACGTGAATTTTGTACTGCTTCTCAATTGAACCATCACGACGGAAGAGATAAGAAATATTATAGATATCTTCATTCTCCTCAACAAAGTGAGAGCCGCCGATAATATTGATGTTATAACGCATCGCAAAATCATTGAACATTTCAATGTACTGCTCTGTATAGTTTGTCAGCTGACGTATGGATTCTGCTGGATTACGCTTTTCATCGAAGCTCATCAGCTGAGTGGTCAATAATTCCGGGAAGACAACAAAGTCACTGCCCGCATCGTAGGCCACATCGACGAAATATTCAATCTGGTTCGCAAACTCTTCAAATGAATCTATTTTACGCATCATATAGTTGACGGTACAAATCCGAATCGGATGGCTCGTCTTGAAATGCAGGTTGGATTTAGCGACGAAATCCGGATTATTCCACTCCATTAATGTCGCGAATTTACTGCTTTTGATATCATCTTTTAAGTAACCTGGATTAATACGCATGAGCGTAAAGCCATTCATGAATTGGAACGTCAGCACCGGATCTTTGATTTTGCGCTTCATGACATCAGTTACGTATTCACGCGGCGTTAATTCATCTTTGTACAGATGATAGTTCGGAATACGGCCGCCGATGATGATACTTTTCAAGTTCAGTTCATAGGCGATTTCACGGCGTGCTTCGTATAACCTTTGACCGACACGCATACCGCGGTAATCGGGATGAACCATCACTTCTATACCGTATAAGTTGTGGCCATTTTCATTATGGTTCGTAATATATCCGTTATCAGTAATATCATCCCACGTATGTCTGTCATCATATTCGTCAAAGTTGATAATCAAGCTGGAACATGAACCGATGATATTCCCTTCATATTCAATGACCATCTGTCCACGCGGGAACAGATTTAAGTGTGATTCAAGCTGCTCTCTCTTCCATGGGTCCATCCCAGGAAAACAAATCTCCTGCAGCTTCATAACTTCTTCGATATCTTCAAACGTCATTTGACGGGCTTCTATTAATTTATTGAATCTTTCCAAATTTAATTCTTCTGTCATGTTCAAGCTCCTTCATGTAAACTATACATATATTATACACGATTAACTGCACAATCAAACGAACTGCCTGGAGGAAACAATGAATATAACGATAAATGCAAACTTTGACGGAATGACGATAGAAGACCTGCTGAAACATTGGGTGCTGCCTAAAAAAATGATCCATGAACTGAGAATGTCAAAAGCTATTACTGTCAACAATGAACCTGCTCAATTTACAACTGTACTGCACACTGGCGACGACCTTGTGCTGCCGATTACAGAGGAAAAGAGTCAGTATAAGTCATCCTTCCGATTATGCGAAGTGGCTTATGAAGATGACTATCTGGCAATCATCGTCAAACCAAAAGGTGTGAAAACTCACCCTAACGATATGATGGAAACCAACACGCTGCTTAATCAAGCTATATATACTTTGAAGTCTGACTATGTAGAACCGGTCCATCGCCTTGATCAGGAGACAGTCGGACTAGTTCTTGTCGCGAAAAATCCACTCGTCAAAAAAATTCTGGATAGAATGCTTGAACAGCGTGAAATCACAAGAACATACAAAGCCAAAGTCAGAAGTCTGCTGCCGATTAAAAATCAGACGATTGAACTGCCGATCGGCAAAGATAAATTCCATCCGAACAAACGCCGTATTTCTGATACCGGCCAGCACGCTGTCACGCATATCATCAGTTCAAAAGTACTGGGAGACGGTGTTACTGAAGTGGAATTAAAGTTAGATACAGGACGGACACATCAGATCCGCGTCCATCTGGCTGCCATCGGTTACCCGGTGCTCGGCGATCCTCTATACAGTGATTCAAAATTGCGTCAGCTGCAGCTCGCAGGCTACAAGTTGAACTTCGTCCACCCAGTTACCGGTGAACGTGTAGAAGCTGAGCTTAAGCAGTAAAATTGCATTTTTACTCTAATCGCTATACTATAGCCTATATCACTATGTAATATGGAGGAGAATCATGATACAGACTCAAGCAGATATATTTTTTGACAGACATGCCGTCAAAGAATATGATCCCCAATTTAAAATGACACAACAAGAACTGTCAGATTTAATTAGCAAAGCTAACCAGGCGCCATCTGCATGGAACTTGCAGCATTGGAAGTACTTGGTGATTCATAGTGATGAAGCAAAAGAACAACTGCTTCCAATCTCGTTCTATCAAAAGCAGATTATAGATTCAAGCGCCACTATCATCGTCCTTGCCGATAGAGAAAGCCAGAAACAGGCAGAACCTATCTTCAGTAAAGATGTCGCTGAAGGTCGAATGACTGAAGAAATTAAAGAACTGCTTATTAATCAAGTGAATAAAGCCTATGAAAGCGCAGAGTACCGCTTTGAATCCGGCATACTGAATGCTTCTCTTGCAGCAATGCAGCTGATCAATGCAGCGACACTAGCTGGATTAGGAACATGTCCAATCGCAGGCTTCAATAGAACTGAACTGATCAAACAGTTTAATATAGAAGAACGCTACTTANNGTCAATCGGCAAAACAATGAAAGAACCGCGCAAAACATCTAGACAATCTGTCGAAGAAACTGCAACTTTCCTATAACAAGGGCAGCAGCCCATAAAGAAAGGTCCTAATTATATTAATTAGGACCTTTCTTTATGGATTCTTTCTAAGTCTGGAAATGACTCGGTCAAACAGTTTTGAGCGGCGTGACATGACCGGCTGATGAATGACCTTCCGTTCTTTTGTCAGTGAACGCTTAAACGCTTCTGCTTCCTTCACGAGATACTGCTGTGAATTAATCGGTTCAAGCTGATTTCTCACATAGTGATAGACACCGTTCATATCCTGCTCCCGTGCTTTTTGGTTATCATCCAGCTGCAGCTGCAGGAACTCTTTCAGACGTGCAACAATATTCTCATCTAAAATCGGAAATAGAATTTCAACACGTTTAATCATATTTCTAGTCATCATATCCGCTGATGACAAATACATTCTTTCCTTACCATTATGGTAGAAATAATAAATTCTAGAGTGCTCAAGAAAACGACCGACAATACTGATGACTCGTATATTATCACTGACCCCTGGAATACCTGGTTTCAAGCAGCAGATGCCGCGGATAATCAAGTTGACTTTGACACCGGCCTGACTTGCTTCGAACAATTTCTTAATGACCGCTTTGTCAGTCAGAGAGTTCATCTTAGCAATAATCAGCCCGTTGCCGTTTTCTTTGTGTGAAATTATCTCCTGCTCGATATGATCCAAAAACTCTTCGCGAATTTCAAAAGGTGCGACATGCAGTTTGTTGTATTCAGGCTTCTCTGAATACCCACTTAGATAATTGAAGAAGTTCATCGCATCCTGGCCGATTTCCTTATTCGTCGTAATGATCCCCATATCCGTATAGATTTTCGCAGTTTTGTCGTTATAGTTACCAGTCCCTAGATGAACATAAGGAACGAGTTCATCATCGATTTTTTTGATGACGAGCGTAATTTTACTGTGCGTCTTCAAATACGTCATTCCATAAATGACGTGGCAGCCCGCTTCTTCCAGCATCTTTGCCCAATGAACATTATTCTCTTCATCGAACCGCGCTTTCAGTTCTACTAACACTGTAACCTGCTTTCCTGCTTCTGCAGCATTCTTCAATGCTTCAATGATCGGTGAATCACTTGATACCCGGTACAACGTCTGCTTGATTGCCAATGTCGACGGATCAACTGAAGCTTCTTTGATGAAATCAACAACCGGTTGAAATGATTCATACGGGTGATGGAAGAACACGTCTCGTTCACGTGCCACTTCATAGATATTATCAAGTCCAAGTGATGCTGGTGGTGCCGGTTCAAACGGCTTGAACTCAAGCTGCGGATATTTCTTTGCGATCATGCCGGACAACTGAAACAGCATTGTCAGATCAAGCGGCCCATCTATCTTATAGACATCACGTTCTTCAATTTCAAGCTCATGCGTTAAAAATGAACCGCCGATCGTCGGATCGTTTCTCGTATCAATTTCAAGACGGACAGCAGCGCCACTCTTACGTTTCTTAAGAAATCTCTCGATTTCGATGAGCAGATCTTCTGCGCCGTCTTCATGAATCGATAGATCTGCATTACGTGTAATTCTAAAAGTAAATGTTCTCTTCACTTGATGACCTGTGAACAATCGATCAATAAAATGAATGATGATATCTTCCAGCATGACAAAAATCATCTTTTGATCATCCTGCAGCATAATAATCCGGTCTAACAATGCTGGAATCTGAACGATAGCAGACTTACTCTCTCCTTTAGGATCCACAACATCAACGAAGACGTTGAGCGATTTGTTGGAGAGCTTTGGAAACGGCCGGTACGCATCGATACCAAGCGGCGTCAATGTCGGCATTATCTCATACTCAAAGCGGTGCTTGATCACTTCGTAGTTATGCGGCTCGAGCTCATCCGGCTGCTTGAGGAAGATATTATGTCCTTCCAATTCCTGCAGGAGCCTATGATATTGTTCATATTGAACTCTGACATTCTCTCTATTGTCTTTATCTATCGCTATTAACTGTTCCCGCGGCGTCATCTGTGTTTTATTTTCACGTTCGTTGAAATTTAATTTAATCTGGTCTTTGAGTCCAGCTACACGAACCATAAAAAATTCATCTAAGTTAGAAGAGGCAATCGCTAGAAATTTCAATCTCTCAAGCAGCGGATTTCTGTTATCCAGTGATTCTTCAATAACGCGATAGTTAAAGGCTACCCAGCTCACTTCCCTGTTGTTGTAATATGCTTTGTTGTTGAGATCGATCGCGTCAATCATCTCCATATATCATCACATCCACTTATCATAATTTAAATATTATCCCAGTCTTAGTTATACCGCACTATTGTAAATCTTCTGTAAACACAATGTTAATTTTAGTTTTTACAATCTTCTCTAAATGTTTTTTCTGTCTTTCGGCTTGATACTCTTCAGCTATGGGATCACCTTTGTATAGAATCACTAAATGATAGCGGTCTTTATTTCTTTCAAGATAGAGTGATTGCACAACATTGGTATTGCTGCTGTTTAATGCATAGGCAAATTTCAATATGCTGCCCAGCAGTTGAATTTTCGCTTTTTCGGCTTCTGTGAACCAGTCTGTCTCATCTGAGTAAAACTTAAGCAGTGTCTTGTTCTTATAGCTTGATAACAATGCCAGCTTGACGCGATTGCGGTGGGAGACTCCGTTCAGACTAGAGTTGGAGATGATATAGTACGTATGCTGACTGGCAGCATCTGAATCAATGTAGCTTCCTAAATAGAACAAATAAGCGGCCTGGAGCAGTAATTTTTTGTCCAGTTTGTTTCCTTCTACCAGCCCGTTCTTCTCCAGTTCGTAATAGATCATCTCTGCAAGTTTTTGACGTTGCAGTGCTTCGTCTTTACCGATGTCATAGTTATGAGCTAAATTATTCAAACTTTCTTTGAACACCTCATATTTATCAAACGGATGTTTGTACTGTTCTTCCAGAATTGACATGATGACACCTTCACGCAGCCCTTTGCGTGAAAATACAAATTCAGTCGCCGCTACTTCATCAAAGAGCTCTTTGAAGAGCAAAGTGGACGGGATGATAATGTCACGTCTATCACGGCTTAGTCCATCCAAATCCTCTAAATCATCCATCGATGAATCCATGAGTTTTTTGTAGACTTTGTCTATCGCTTCTTCCTTCATAGAGTAACCATGGACACCCGCAATCGGATATTCCACCATCGACTGATGGATCCGGGCGATATTCCGCGCTGAGCCGCCGATTGCAATAATCGGTACTTTTCTTTTGGCGAGCCATTTCAGTGATTCCAGCTGCTCTTTGATGTAGCTGCGCGCCTGAGCAACGGCTTTTTCGTCATTGTGTTTCCTACCGTCAAAAAATAATTTCTGCAGTGTTACAACACCAAACGGAAAACTATGTGAGAACTTCAGTTCCTTGTCTTCAAAGTATGTCACTTCCGTACTGCCGCCACCAATATCAACAGTCACACCGTCATTGAAATTAAGCGTATTGACGACGGCGTAATAACCGTAGAATGCTTCTTCTTTTTCTGAGATGATGCGCATTGCTATTCCTGTGTGCTCTTTGACCGTCTTGATGATGGCATCAATATTCTGTGATTGACGAACCGCTGCAGTCGCTACTGGATACAGCGCTTCTACATCAAACTTAGCAGCAACTTTCTGAAAGCTGTTCAGCGTACTGCATAATACTTCAATTCCTTCGTCTGACATGACTTTGTCTTTGTCGAGATACTGATACAATCTGGCCGGCGTTTTAATGTTCTGCAGTTCCTGCAAGCCGGATTCTTCTGAATACTCAAATATACCAAGACGGATGGTATTTGAACCAATGTCTACTAATCCTAATCTTCTCATGATGAACCTCTCTTCTAGTAAAAAATGCCCGCAATGTGCAGGCATTTCAATTATTTTGGATGAATCATTTCTTCAGGTTTAATCCATTCGTCAAACTGCTCTTCTGTTAAATAACCGCTGTTGATGGCAGATTGTTTTAATGTCAGCCCTTCTCTGTGAGCCGTTTTTGCAATATAGGCTGCTTTCTCGTAGCCGATGTGCGGATTAAGTGCAGTGACGAGCATTAATGACTGATTTAAATAATCAGCAATATTATCTTCTATTGGTTCTATACCCACTGCACAGTTATCGTTAAACGAATTCATACCGTCAGCCAGCAAATAAATTGATTGCAGTGTGTTATACATGATGACCGGTTTGAATACATTCAGCTCAAAATTACCCTGGCTCGCTGCAATACCGACTGCTGCATCATTACCCATGACTTGTACAGCAACCATCGTCAACATTTCAGACTGCGTCGGATTGACTTTGCCCGGCATAATAGAAGATCCTGGCTCATTTTCAGGAATAGCTAGTTCACCTAAACCTGCACGAGGACCAGAAGACAACCAGCGGACATCATTGGCAATTTTCATAAGGTCTGCTGCCAGCGCTTTTAATGCACCATGGACAAACGTCACTTCATCATGCGCTGTCAATGCATGGAACTTATTTGGAGAGGATACGAAATCATATCCTGTCTGTGCTTTGATCTGCGCTGCCACTCTATCTCCGAATTCGGGATGTGCATTGATACCTGTACCGACAGCTGTACCACCGATAGCTAAGTTCAGCAATTCTTTTTTCGCAGTAGTTAATAACGACTCACATTTATCCAGCATATATCTCCAGCCGGAAATTTCCTGACCAAGTGTTAAAGGGGTTGCATCCTGCAGGTGAGTCCGGCCGATCTTAATGATATGATCGAACTGTTCTTCTTTTCGTTTCAAAGTATGGCGCAGTTTATCGAGCGCCGGCATGAGTAACCGCTCGATTTCAACGTAAAGACTCACATGCATTGCTGTCGGATATGTATCATTCGAACTTTGTGATTTATTGACATCATCATTNNTGACGTTCATGTTGCTCTGCGTCCCGCTTCCTGTCTGCCATACGACTAATGGGAAATGCTCATCAAGACGTCCTGCAAGCACGTCATCACATGCTTTTACAATCGCTTCTGATTTTGCGTCAGATAATTTCCCTAAGTCTTTGTTGACGATTGCTGCTGCTTTTTTCAGATGGGCAAAGCCATATACTACTTCAATCGGCATCTGTTCCTGACCGACACGGAAGTTCAGTCTGCTCCGCTGTGTCTGTGCCCCCCAGTATTTCTCCGCTGGTACTTCGATTTCACCAAATGTATCATGTTCGATTCTTACAGCCATTCTATTCTCCCCTTATGTCTATTGATAACTTCATTTTACATTAAATAACACTTTCATTCATCTGTTTTCATAGAAAAACAGCTGTATCAGCTGTTTTGTTGTTCTTTCTGTTCGTCTGACCAGTCATTATCACGGTCTTCTTCATTGCGAAGCGAAATCTGTTCCATTTCCTTACCCAGTTCAACAACATCATCAAAGTCTTGAACCATTTCGTTTTCTTGATCTTCATAGCGGTCCGTCATTGTGTGACCTCCTTTTTTTCTATTATACTACAGTTAAATAACAGTTGTTAACGGACGTCATGATTGCATTAACGTCACAGCTAGTTAAAAAACCACCGGCAGCAGCCGATGGTTTAAGTTGTATCAGGAGAATAATGAACGGTAATACTCACGAATGTCTGCCGGCAATCCTTGGGCAGCGTCGTAATCGAGAACAACCGTTACCATACGGTGTGCTTTTAAGTTGGCAGCTTCAAATGTTGTCTGTGTTTCACCTGTTTCATACAGGCGGTTCACTGCCTTTGCTTTTTCAGAGCCTGTCACGAGAACAACGACTTCGCGTGCGGACAGCAAGCCTTCATCACTATCAGCATTGATTTCGCGGTATCCGATGCTGCCATCTGCGTTGAATGTAGATACAAGCATCGTCAGCTTTCCTTTGTTTTCTTTAGTTTTTACGTTTTTCACTTCATCCATTAAATTGCCATTTTTGTTGGCACGGTGCAGTTGTTCTTTGACGATGCCCATCTGCTGGAAGCTCGATTCATTATTATCATAATCAAAAATATGAATTTGGCTGGCATCCACTGGATTTTTTGCTACCTCTTCTATTAACTCACGATAAAAGAAATCCTGTTCATCGTTCATAGCGAACGCAAGGATGGACGTCGGATTGTTATTCATCTGTTTACGTACAAGGTCAGCTGCGTATTTCGCCGCGATACCTTTTGAATCAAAAATTTTAAAGTTCATAGCCATGGTGTTTCCTCCTGTACAACTTAGTTTTTTATCATTTTCATATACCCTTTTTTCACTGCTGTTAAAACATTTAACTCTTCGTCCACTAAAACAAGGTCAGCGTACTTCCCTTGCTTAATACTGCCGATTTCGTCTGATAATCCGAGGGCAGCTGCCTGGTTATAGCTGACAACACGCCACGCATTGTCCAGTGTTTCACCTGTATACGCCATAAAATTACGCAGTGCCTCATTCATCTTAAGAATACTGCCGGCTAGTGTACCATCAGCGAGTACCGCTTTGTCATGCTGCTTTACGACAGCCTGTCCGCCCAGTTCATAATCACCATCCGGCATCCCTTTGGCACGCATTGCATCTGTAATGATCATGAAGCGGTCGCGCCCTTTCAAGCGGTAGGCGATTTTCACAGATGCTTGATGTGAATGGATACCATCTACAATACATTCGGTCTTCAAGTCATCGTTGATCCACGCTGCACCGAATGCTCCAGGATTGCGGTGATTGAATGGGGTCGCAGCATTGTAGAGATGCGTGATATGTTTCGCACCAGCTGCTACTGCCGCGTTCATCTCATCATAAGTTGCCACTGTATGGCCGATAGAAAAGATGATGTCATCATGTTTCGCAGTGATGACGTCCATCGCACCATCAACTTCAGGTGCAATCGTCATAATTTTAATTTTACCACGTGCCGCCTGTTGAAGCTCATCAATAAGTACTGTTGTCGGATGACNNAAACGGCCCTTCTAAATGAATGCCGATGATTTCAGCCCCCGGTCCTTCATAACGGCTCGCTGTTTCCAGTGCATTCTTAACGCGCGTCAAATCTTCAGTCATGGTCGTCGCGAGAAAGGAGGTCGTTCCTTCTGTCAGCAATCCTTCAGCAAGCGTTGTTAACGCACCCATGTCTGCGTCCATAACATCTGCTCCGTAGCCTCCATGTATATGAATATCGATGAATCCGGGCAGCAGGATTCCGCCTTTCCCATCTATCACATCGTGACATGTTCCATTATAATAGCCATGGCTTACTTCTGCGATACGTTGTTGTTCTATCACAACATATCCCTTATCAATCACTCCATCTTCTGTGTAAATTTTCACATTGTTTATGACCAGCATGACTAACGTCTCCTTTTCTTTAGCTTATAATTAGTATATAATAAAATCAATAATAGTATAGGAGGCCAACATCAATGGGTACATTGTTAATTGGTATGGTTGCTTTATCTTTCATTGTCGCTATGTTAACAGCTGGCAAAGAATCTGACTACGGTATTAGAGACAAAGATCTNNCTTTCTTTATTATTGTTTTAAGAATCCTTGTTGTTTGACGACTGCATCCACGTCTTCTCTTATAGTGTGACTGAATTTAGCCATCATTTGACTGCTCCATTTGTCGCTGCGTCTTCCGTTCGTCCGTTCGCGGTAATAATCAGCGATACGTGCATCATAATGATCAATCTGCGACAAATAATCATCAGTCGAATAGCGATTTTCATGATAGACATGTTCAAACGGCAGCCTTTCTTTGTTGCTGCCTTCTTCTGATGGATAACCGACCACTAATCCGAATAAAGGATACGTATAATCAGGCAGCCCAAGCAATTCAATGACCCGCGCCATATCATTTCTTAGACTACCGATATAACATATACCCAGTCCCATGCTTTCAGCAGCCACCGCCATATTCTGTGCAGCAAGACTGGCATCTACTGTGCCGACGATGAAATTCTCAGTCTCTCCGATATAATCAGCAACTGATTGACCGGCACGTTCAGCTAATAGTTGATGACGCTTGTAATCTGCGACAAAGACAAATAAATGACCATTGTGCTCAACATAATGCTGCGTACTGATGTCACGCAGTGCCTTTTTAATTTCAGGATCAGTCACGCCAATGATCGAATATGCTTGTACAAAACTTGAAGTCGATGCCTGCTGGGCCGCTTCAACAAGAACTCTTATCGTCTGATCATCTAGCTGCTTCGCTTCAAATGCTCTAATTGAACGGTGAGCCATCAACTGCTTCACTACTTCATTCATTTACTCATCCCCTATTTCAGATTCGGATAATTCTGTTGTCTTAATGCTTCATATACTAAGATTGCTGCTGTGTTAGATAAGTTCAATGAACGCACATTGTCATTCATCGGAATTCTGAGTGCAGTATCCATATACTTTTCTTTGACCCAGTCCGGCAGACCTGTTGTCTCACGACCGAAGATGAAGTAGTGGTCGACTGACGTATCTGAATAATCGAATGTCGTGTGCGGCTTTTTGCCGAACTTCGTCAGCAAGTAGTAGTTGCTGCCTGCTGTCTTATCGAAAAATTCCTCAATGCTGTCATAATAAATGATATCGACAAATTTCCAGTAATCAAGACCTGCACGACGCAGCATCTTATCGTCCGTTGAAAATCCAAGCGGACGAATCAAGTGCAATGTTGTATCAGTTGCTGCACAAGTTCTAGCAATATTTCCTGTGTTTGCCGGAATCTCCGGCTGATATAATACGACGTTAATTGATGACATGTTCAATCTCCTCTAAACCTTTTAGAATTTCATTTCTTACTTCTTCGTCTTCTTCTACATCATACCGCTCCATTAAAAACGGAGCTTCTAATCGGCCTGCAATTCTGCCGATGGCCCAGTATGCCGTCCCTTTGATGACGGGCCTATCGTCTTCTACTGCCACTTGTTTCAAGGTGGGGACGGCCGACTCCTCCTTGAAATGAGCGAGCGCGATGATCGCATTCCGCTGAATCGGCTTCTTGCCCCGCCAGCTGCCCGCTAAATGACCGTATTCATTTTTGAACATCTTGTTGCTGATGGTAAGCAGCGGCTCGAGCAGCGGCTTCAGCTTCAGCGGCTCAAGAATGATATCATCCTGCAGTGTATTAATGCCGCGGTTTCTCGGGCAGACTTGCTGGCATGTGTCACAGCCGTACAGTCTGTTGCCGATCTTCCCGCGATATTCATCAGGCATGAAGTCTTTCGTCTGAGTCAGAAAACTGATACATTTCTGTGCATTCAGCTGTCCATCGCCGACTAAAGCACCTGTTGGACAGCGGTCCACACAAATCGTGCAGTCAAGACAGCTGTCCATGACCGGCTTGTCAGGAGGCAATGGAATAGACGTCAGCAGTTCACCTAGATACGTCCATGTCCCTAACTTATCGTTAAGTATGAAGCCATTTTTTGCAGCATAGCCCAGGCCGGCACGCTCAGCGACAGCGCGGTCACTCAGTACGCCCGTATCCACCATAGACAGACATTCAGCATCTGCTGCACGTTCTTCAATAAATGCCTGCAGCAGTGTAAGTCGTTTGCGTAACAGTGAATGATAGTCCATTCCCCAGGACGACCGGGAGAAGACACCGCGCCGTTCACCGCGTACACTTCTCGGTGCATCAGGGAGACGATTCGGATAGCCGACCGCAATCGCTATAATAGAACGGGCAGACGGCAGTGATTTCTTCGGATCGATTCTGAGTTCGATATCAGAACTCTCAAAACCAGATGCATAACCTTTAGAATAATAGGATTCCAGCTTCGGACGCAGCTCTTCAAAAGGTTCCNNGCTGTTGTAAAGCCGATAGCATCGATACCAATAGTCCGGCTATACGCAATAATTTCCTGTTTCAGTTGTTCTGACATGTCGCTCACCTCCAAATCAATGCAACTATTTTAACACAAAAACAAGCGAACGCCTACCAGCTGTTCGCCTGCTTCAACACTATGATAATACTTTTGACAGAAAGTTCTGCGTCCGTTCATTTTTAGGATGACTGAATACCTGCTCGGGCGTTCCCTGCTCCTGAATAATCCCTTTATCCATGAAGACAACGCGGTCTGCCACTTCTCTTGCAAAGCCCATTTCATGCGTCACTACAACCATCGTCATTCCTTCCCTCGCTAAATCCTTCATTACTTGAAGCACATCGCCGACCATTTCAGGATCAAGTGCTGATGTGGGTTCATCAAAGAGCATGACATCAGGGTTCATTGCCAGTGCTCTCGCGATAGCGACACGCTGCTTCTGTCCACCGGATAACTGCGAAGGATAGGAACCTGCACGGTCTTTCAGGCCGACTTTGGCGAGCAGCTCGAGTGCGCGCTGCTCAGCTGACTGCCTTCCTTCTCCGCGGACGAGCATAGGAGTCAGTGTCAAATTCTCAAGCACCGTTTTATGAGGAAACAAATTGAAGTTCTGAAATACCATCCCCATTTTCTGACGGAGCTTATTGATGTCTGCTCCTTTGCTGTTCAATACTTCTCCTTCAAAGACAATACGTCCGTCAGTCGGTGTTTCGAGAAGATTGAGGCATCTTAAAAAAGTAGATTTACCACTTCCTGAAGGACCGATAACAGCGACTACTTCTCCTGCTGACACTTCCATATCAATGCCTTTTAATACTTCCACTTGTCCGAAGTTCTTCTTCAATTGTTCAACATTAATCACTGACACTCATTCTCCTTTCGACGACATTCATCACTCGAGACAATGTGAATGTCAAAATAAAGTATGCGACTGCCGCTAATAACAACGGTGTGAATGGATCAAATGATGCACCTTGTACTTTTTGTGCATTGAACATCAGTTCGCTGACGCCGATGACAGAAACAATGGATGATTCTTTGATGACGGTGATGAATTCGTTGCCGAGCGCAGGCAGAATATTTTTGATGGCCTGCGGCATGATGACTTTGTTCATGGCTTGAGAATGACTCAGTCCAAGTGACCGGGCCGCTTCCATCTGCCCTTTATCCACTGCATTGATTCCGGCACGGAAGATTTCTGCAATGTACGCGGCACAGTTGAGAACGAGTGCAATGGCACCACAGAGAAAGGCTGATAAATCAAGCCCAAGCACTGCCGTCGTTCCGAAATATACTAAGAATACTTGAACGAGTAGTGGTGTCCCTCTAATAAATTCAATATAGATCCAGGCGATGGATTTCAATATTTTATTGCGGCTGAGCTTCATAAATGCAAGAATACCGCCGAATAACGATCCGAGTACGACTCCGATGATTGAAATTAAAATCGTCGCTCCGATTCCTTTGATGAAATAATTACCATATTTGCTGAGGAATGAGCCTTCTTCAAACATCGCTTCGTTTGCTTTGTCCTGATAATCTTTAATCAGTCCTTTGTCCTTAACTTCTGCAATGCTTGCATTCAGCTGATCGAGCAGCTGCTGAGAGTCTTTTGGAACAGCAATCGCTGTCCCTTTTGCAGCATCAGCAAATTCAAGAGAAGAATAAGCAAGACCGGGATTTTTGGACAAATACGCATCTCCGACCGGTCCTTCCAGAATAATACCATCTACTTTACCTGAGTTAAGCGACATGATGATTTCAGGGACACGTGTCAATGATGACAGATTGGCGTCTGGAATTTCTTTTTGAGCCAGTGCTTCTTGAGTCGTCTGTTTCTGTACACCGATACTTTTACCTGAGAAGTCTTCCACTGTTTTCAACTTGTCTTGATTTTTCTTTTGGACGATCATGCGCTGAGTCACCTGCATATACTGCTCAGTGAAGTCGACTTCTTTACGTCGCTCAGGCGTCGGGGACATACCTGAAATAATAATATCGATCTTACCGGTTTTAAGAGATCCGAGCAGGCTGTCAAATGACATATCGACTATCTTTAAATCGACACCCAAATCTTTAGCGACCTTTTTGGCAAGTTCAATATCGATACCCACATATCTGCTCTTTCCGTTAACCGTCTGCTCAAACTCATACGGAGCATAATCCGCAGAGAGACCGACACGGATTTCTCCTCTTTTCTTGATGACATCATACTGATCGTCTTTTGCACTTGCTGAATATAATGGTATACAGGACAGAATGACAACGAACAGCAGCATCATTGTTAACATCTTCTTCACAGCACTACCTCCTTAACTAATTATTATAACTATACAACTTAATGAAAATATATACAATACCCAATAAAAAAATATTCCGCTGTCAGCAGAATATTTTTATGCTTTATTGAATAGATAAATATCATTTGTATACCCTGGCAGTATTTTCTTCAACACCATATGGACTAATATACTTGCAGGGAGCGGCACTATTAAATAGGCAGTCAACAGCTTAACGATGCTAATCCACACGTCACCTTCCATGAATCTAAAAGCATTCAAAGGACCGACGAGCCCCGTATAACCAAATCCTGCCGACATCGGTGTTCCTTGTATTCCCATGTAGTAAGCAAGCAGGCCACCAATGGCGCCGTTAATCATGAGCGGCACCATAATAATCGGATATCTGAAGTACACCGGCATCATCATCTTCGCTGCGCCGATGACAAGCGTCGTATTGACCCCTTTGTCATTGACGAACCATGAGCCGACGATGAACGTGTAGCAGCAGGCCGCAATACCAAGATTGGCAGCACCACTTCCTAGACCGGACAAACTGATAACTGTCGCAATCGCTACAACCGATATAGGTGTTGCCATCATCAATGCATAAAACATGCATATCAATATACACATCAGCAGTGGATTCAGCGTGGTGAAATGGCTGACCAGCTGACCGAGGAACCCTGTCATCATTTTGACGTACGGCAGCGTCAAAGTGCCCACTGCTCCTGGCAGCACACCTGCTAGAATCGGCAGAAAGACAATGTTCAGTGTCCCAAGCCGATTGCCAAGAACGACAATGACCAGTGCAGCAAGGGCGATGGTCATCATCATGTTCAATAGATCGCCCATACCGACCAACTTCGCACCATCAGCTGTAAACTGAACAGCACCCGAACCGATAAATGCAGCGCCTCCTATAACAGCACTTTGAACACCATTGAATTTCAACTGGTGACCGACCAGGACACCGATGATAATAGCAGCGCAGAACTGAAACATCAGCAGCATCTGTCCGAGCGACGTGAATACTGGATGAAATGAAGCTAAATACTTAAAAAGCTCCCCGAGCATGGCGTTAGGTATTAACGCAATCACTATGCCGGTCGCCATACCGTTTAATATATTGAAAAAGAAAGTTTTTAAAGACATATCGTTAATTTTCATACTAGACCGACTTTCCTATTTGTTGTGATACGGATTGCTAATTTAATAGATTAGCTATATAGTGCACATCATGTTCTTCCTCAAGCATTAACGACTTTAATTCATGGGGTTTAATACTTTCACGAAGTAATTCTTCTTTTGAATAAAACTTAAAGATAAATTGATCATCGGGTTGCGCAAAAATTTCACCATCTCCTAGCTCGTCACCTATCTCTAATAAATATACAAACAGCAATTCATGATAATTAGTTCCATTGTAATCAAAGAATCCTTCAATCATCGTCTGGAACTGAAGGTCATTTTCACTCACTACCAAATCCAGTTCTTCTTTCAGCTCTCTGATAAGTGCAGATTTTGAGTCTTCTAATAACTTGATACGGCCTCCAACTGTTGTAATAAATGAATCATTGATACCATGATGCATCAACCATTCATCACCTCGACGAATCATGGCAGACGTTCTAATATTTAATCGATGACTGTTCAGTAACAGTGATAAATCCATAGCGTTCCTCCTTAAAGTGTAATCACCCATATATGATGGTCTTCGTCTTTGCCCCAGTAATCTTTAAATATATAGGTCGCAGGTCCGAACATCTTCGTCCATGTTTTGATAGCAAGTGTATAAGCTGCATCAAAACAATACTGGNNCATATCGTCCTGCATGCGCTTGATCAGTTCACTGCCGATACCCTGTCCTTGATACGCTGGATTTACATATAATGATCCGAGTTCATACAGATGATCCAGTGCTCCCTCTGTCAATTCACTGATGGTTGTATTCGGATGATATAGACCGATAGCGCCGATGATCACTCCTTCATGTTTAGCAGCAATAAACTGAGTATCTCTCCCGCTATAATAGTTCTCAATATAACCATATTTCGTGTCGATTTCTTTTTGCAGATCGTCATCATCATCTATATCATGCACTTGAAATGTATGAGTAATGACTTCTTTGTAATGTGCTTTTAAAGGAATCTTGTCTTCAACAGACGGCCTTATATAATTAATCAATCAATCACCCCGATATACATTTGTCTTATTATACACTAAACAAAAAAGCCTTGAAACAAACGTTTCAAGGTTCAGATGCCAAAGGTCGGGTTCTTATGTATATATTATTAAAGAAATAGATTAATAAAATATTAAAACTACTCGGTCATCTCGATAAATCTTATAATGATTATTGCGTGGAAGACAATGTTTATCTCTTTATTCCTTAAATAGATTAAGGATAGTGGAAATGGCCAGATCAATAAGTAAAAGCCCCTAAACATAACGTTTAAGGGCTTTATACGATACCGGCGGCCGGGGTCTTGTTTAGACTCTAAACGTTGATATATCAATACCATTAAAAAAATCGTGTCCACTTCGCGTCCACTTTTCAAATTGTTCTTTCTATATTCATTTCGTATTATAATAGGAAAGAACTCCAAAAAGCCACCTACTCATCAAGAGTAAGTGGCTTTACAATTATCTATTATTATTTTTGAAATACTGTTTAGTAACTGGCAACACTTGTGAAAGCAACTTTTCTTCTGACATATCAACTGAGTCCTCACCCAGAATGTCATCAGTGGTAAAATTTATGATGGCATAGATGCTATTTAATAAGGAACCACTAAAATTAAAACCTATTAAATGTTATGATTTTAAATATCATACCGCCATTCTGTATAAGCAGAACGTTAGCTTAAATCTATCTTAAATAACTTTGAATTTTTACATACCATAAATTTTTAGTGATATTATCTAACTGAAGCGAACGCTTCAAAAAAATATTAGGAGAGTGTGTATATGTTATTCAGAAAAGTTTCTGCTACTATTCTTGCAGGTTCTATTTTTGTCACTTCACTGGTCCCTATTACTCAAGCTTCGGAAATCCAACAAACTGCCCCTGCTACTGAAAGCGGAAATATTGGAACATTCAATACTTCTTTACAGAAAGGCGATGCGCCTCAAAGCATCGGTGGCAGCTTTATTGTTAAACAAGCCATAAAAATAATTATTAACAACAAAAGCAAAGTTATCTCGTTAGTTGAAGGACAGATGGGAAAGAAAACTGCTGCTCAACTTGATAAACACTATTCAAAGGTGGTGGCCGAACTTAAGCCTTTATTGGCATGGTCTGAAGTCCCTGCCCAGGCAGTGTATGATGCTGTTTACAGAGGGATGATTAATGCCGGCGTATCTAATTCAGTAGCTACCAATGTAGCGCTAGGCGTTAAAACGATATTAAACTGGTTGGTATAAACTGAAAAAACAAGGGAGTTTAATCATGAACGAGTCAGATTTACAGCTTATCAAAAAGACACTGAATGAACTGGCATCTTCAGCCGGTCACAGCCAATTAAATACAAAATCTATCAGTCTGCTATTTTTAGATTTTGGATTAAATAATGATGATTTTGAAGAGATGTTTATCTCTTTTAATCAGATAGTATTTAAAAACGAAGAATATAATCTTCAGATGTTCCGTGAAATTCTGAGAAAATATATTCCTAACTGTACTGATTTAACCGTCATCCGTTTCATCGATGGTTTTGCAAAGAATTACATCCCTGAATTGTTACTGTTCTCTGAAGAAATAAAAACTGATTTTATCAATAGATAAAGAAATAAAAGCCACCTACTCATTAAGAGTAAGTGGCTTTAATGTTATCTATTGTTATTTTCAAAATTTTTTTTGATTATCTGCAGCACTTGATACATTGATTTCTCTCTTGCTGTATCGGTTAAACCCCATATTTTAATTTCATTCGTATGCTCCCTTTTATATAGATAACCGCCTACCCTTTCATATGTTCTTTGCAATCATCATTGAAAGGAGGTGAGAAAAAATGAACGTCAAAAAGGTCGGTAACAAATTGGAATATGACTTTAGAATCAACGGAAAACGGTACAGAGGTAAAGGTAATACACGGCGTGAAGCAGTTCATGCAGGTAACATCCGCTATAACGAACTGGCCCAAGGTCGAGACTTAAAAGCGAAAATCATCTTTCATCAAAGGTTTATTGATTATCACGACAAATATACAAAACCTAATGTATCAGAGAAGACCTACAGCAACTATGATCGTCTTTACAAGACGCTGATAAAAGAGTTTGGTTATCGTGATATCAAGGACATCACTAAGGATGATTACCAGGACTTTATCAATAAGTTGGCTGATCAATATGTGATTGATGGCGTAAGTCGTTATAACAGTTATATCCGTGCAGTAGTTCGTGATGCAATCAATGAAGGTCTGGCCACTCGTGATTTTACTCTAAATGTTCGAATCTTTTCGAATGTGAAGAGCAAAGAAGAGAAACACATGTACTTAGACCTGCAGGAACTGAAAGCGATCAAGAAATACTATATGGACCGTAAAGACCACATGGCCGCTTCCACCTATTTAATATTACTCATGATAGCTACAGGTGGACGTTTCTCTGACTGTATCAATTTGAAACGTAATCACATCGATATCACATCGATGAAGTCAAAGGAACGGTTTATCTGGATGGTACTAAGAATATAAACGCTAAGCGTACTGTGAATGTGGATAAAGAAACGATTAAACTATTACTACAGTATGCCGATGACAGGCCAGCTCATATGTCTGGTTACCTATTTACCCATCGTGGCAGACAGATTAAAAATTCAGCAGTCAATGAGTCCATAAAAAAAGCATGTGAAGCTGTTGGTATTAAACGCAACATTACATCACATGCCTTACGTCACACGCATATCTCCATCCTTATCTACGAAGGTGTAGACATTGCTTATATTGCTGATCGTGTCGGACATAGCAGCCCTGACATCACTTATCGTGAATACGCCCATCTTATCAAAGAAAGTAAGGATAAGCAAAGCAGTAAGACGTTATCTGTGCTTGAAGCGCTGTAGCGTGTCCACATTGGACGTTTTTGGACTTGAAATTTGTTAGCTGTGTCCAAATCGTGTCCACTCTTCCGGATAATCTTTCTATATTCTTTTTCTATCAAAATAGAAAAAAGCCCGTAAATCCAAGGATTCACGAGCACTTTCTATATTCTTTTACATTCTTTAGATACCGGCGGCCGGGGTCGAACCGGCACTCCTGTGAGGGAACTGGATTTTGAGTCCAGCNNGCCAATTCCGCCACGCCGGCATAATATTATAAAGATCATTGAATAAATTATGGAGCGGAAGATAGGACTTACACCTATACCTCGAATCAGGAAGATTCGTATTCTAAAAGTTGAAATACTCCCGCAGAATAAAATATGGAGCGGAAGACAGGACTTACACCTGTATCTCTAACCAGGAAGGTTAGTATTCTAAAAGTT
>DJUI01000056.1:0-13010 GCA_002438305.1 Staphylococcaceae bacterium UBA6286
AGTTAATAGGGAGGTGTTTTTTGTTTAATCAAACAAAAAAAGCTCTAAATATTATCGTCATTTAGTATAAACATAGAATTTAGAAATAACATAATGTAAAAAAAATCAAAACTAATTTAAAATTTCCTAATGCTAATTATCCATTACATCTTTTATAATATTTGAGACTACTTCGTTTTGTGATTTATTCATTTTAATCGTCTTTTCGTTCGGAAGATTTAAAAAGTCTTTATCTAAAAACCATCTTTTCATTTCCTTTTCTCCGAAGTCAACATTTAGTTTATGTGCATGACGTTTTAAGGTTTCTTCAAATGGAATATCAAAATAATAGATATAAGTATTGGGATATGTCGTAAATAACTCTTTAAGCATTTGTCCATGTTTTTTATGTGTTAAAATCCCTTCTAAAATAACAAAACTACATTTATGCATTCCAAAATCCACAATTGTTTTTAAAAGATCTGTTGAAATTTCTCCGACATTATCATTGGCTCTTAGCATTTGGCGTCTCACTATGTCTTGGGATACTAATAAAGTGCCTTCACCTAATTTTTCTTGTAAAAGTTGAGCTGTCGTAGTCTTACCACTTCCTGAATTTCCTCTTATAATAATTAATCTACTATTCATGATTCATACCTCCCAAAGTACTATTTATCATATCAAAAAATGGGAATAAGCGTTTACAATGTATGATTGTCAATTATCATTCAATGTTGCATATTAATTAAAAATAGTGTGTCATATTAAATATAGGCGATTTGTCCTGATTCTATACGATAAAAGGGGAACACAAAGATGATACTATTTGAAACCGAACGATTGATCATTCGAAAAGGTGACCTGACCGACTTCGAAANNGACGATTCGTAACAGCGCGCCATTTTTGAAGTATAATCCGATGCCTCCAGTGACAAAGGACGAAGGGTTGGATGAGTTCAAACAGTTGATCAAAGAGGGAACGATGAATGTCATTTCACTGAAAGAAGGAGCTATGATTGGAATGATCGATTCATATCCGGATGCTTTGAGGTATAACGTGAATAGTGAGATGATTTCGTATAATATGAATGAACAGTATGTGGGTAAAGGTTATATGCAGGAAGCACTCCAAGGAATGATTGATCATTTGTTTAGACGCGAAGGTAAAGCCGTTATTTCTGCGCGTGTTTTCAAAGGGAACGATATATCGAAGCATCTCCTTGAAAAAGCTGGTTTTACGCACGAAGGCACCTTGCGTCACTGTGTCAAAGGAAATGGTGATATTATTCACGATGACTGGATATTTTCATTGATGAAAGAAGAATATAATCAGTAAAACCCTTTCCGCTCGAGGAAAGGGTTGTCTGTTATAAATCGGCGATAAACTGCTTGATGTCTTCTTCTTTAGTCGACCAGCTGGTACAAATTCTGACGGCTTTCTGACCGTCGCCTGCATCTTCCCAGACATAGAACGAATAATTTTCATGAAGAGATTTGATTTTGTCATCGGGCAGTATCGGAAATATTTGATTCGTCGGTGAATCATATTGCAGCCTGATTCCTTTTTCCTTGAATGCTTCAAGCAGCAGTTCTGCCATTTGGATAGCATGGTCAGAAATATCGAAATATAGATGGTCTTCGAATAATACTTTGAACTGCAGCCCGAGGAAACGTCCTTTTGCGAGCATGCCGCCGCGCTGCTTCATAATATACCGGAAATCTTCTTTCAGTGCATCGTGACTGATGACAATTGCTTCACCGAACATCGCTCCGACTTTCGTGCCGCCGATGTAGAACATATCTGTCAACTGAGTGAGGTCATGCAACGTCACATCATTATTTTCCGCGGCCATCCCGTAACCGAGACGTGCGCCGTCGACCATTAAGTACAAGTTGTTATCGAGACAGACTGTTCTGATGGCCTGCAGTTCAGCTTTTGTATATAATGTGCCGAGTTCAGTGGGCTGGGACAGATAGACGAGTTTCGGCTGAGGGATATGTTCGTGCGTAGGATCGTCCCAGTGGTTCTCTACATAGGCTTGAATCTGTTCAGCACTGATCTTGCCTTCTGTATTGGTAAGTTCCAGTACTTTATGACCGGTCGACTCAATCGCGCCCGTTTCATGGACAGCGATATGGCCGGAGTCAGCAGAGAGTACTGCCTGGTGAGGACGTAGAACCGCTGAAATAATAGTTGTATTCACTTGAGTGCCGCCGACCATGAAGTGAACATCTACATCTTCGTTCTGACAATGCTGCTTAATATAGCTTGCAGCAAGTTGACAGTAGTCATCCTCACCATACCCAGGAAGCTGTTCGGTATTTGTTTTCATGAGTTCTTCTAATATTAAAGGGTGAGCACCTTCTGTATAATCATTATCAAATCTAATCATGTCAATCACTCATTTCGCAAATTGTAGTTTATTGATATGATTATATTATCATAAAATTCTGTATATGATGGCTGGAGGAGGTTACAATGATTGAGTTTAGAAGACTGACGACAGAAGACGAGCAGGCATTTATGACATACATCCAGAGTTGGAATAAGGATGAAGAGCTCGTACCGAGTGCGGTTGACTATGATCGTTACGACACATTTGAGGCATTGATTGACGCATTGGCTTTTCGCGAAAGTGGTAAAGACTGGGTCAAGAACACCACACTGTTTTTATTTGTTGATGACAGTATCGTCGGTGCAGGAAATATCAGGCATACACTCGATGAAGCATTACTAGCACGCGGTGGACATATCGGTTATGGTACAGGGCCGGCTCATAGAGGAAAAGGGTACGCGACGGATATCTTAAGGCGCAGTCTTTCCTTTCTAAGAGACATCGGAGTCAATCGTGTCCTGGTCACATGTGATGAAGATAACTTCAGTTCGGCACAAGTCATCATTAAAAACGGCGGCGTTGAAGATGTATCGTTTACAAAAGAAAATAACGAGAAAGTCAGACGATTCTGGATTGATAATGACTGATCGTAAGTCGTATGATGGCCGCTAGAGCCAACAAGTGACATCATTTAATGATTGCTTCATCAGTTTTAGGGAATGAATAATCAAACTATAATATTTATGAGAGAAGGAACAGATGTGAATAAGAAGAACATAGCCATCGGTGCTGCAGTAGGTATTGCAGCATTGGCAGCAACAGTAGGGATTACAACCGCACAAAAGAAAGAACCCAAGACCGCTAAAGAATCGTACGCCATGTACAATAGAGAGCGTCTAGTTAAAACAATCGAACAACAGCTGGAAGATGTGAACATGGACATGGTTCGTGCCAAAGCTGAATTCATCATCGACCGCAACGTTGAAGAAATCCAAGAAGCCATCAGAAATAATGATTTGAACTATGAAATTTTAATGGCCTTCTATTTAGACCGAATCTTGACGTTTGATCAAGTCGAACAAGGGATCAATGGAATTTCAGAGGTGAATCCTAAAGCAATGGAACTCGCCCGCGAATGTGATGCGTCGCCAGTCGTCGAAAAAGGGGTGCTGTTCGGGATTCCTGTCTCAGTGAAGGAAAACATTAACACGGATGACATGATAACAAGTGTCGGTACGCATATTTTGCGCGATTTCATACCGGAAGAGGATGCAGATGTTGTAAAACGTCTGAAAGAAGCCGGCGCTATCATCTTTGCTAAGACGAATCTGTCAGAGCTTGCGAACTACATGTCACCGAAAATGCCGAGCGGGTATAGTTCTAAGCACGGTCAGACGGTCAATCCGTATAACCCTCTTAAGCTGTCACCCCTTGGGTCAAGTTCAGGGGCTGGTACAAGTATGACAACGAATATGGGTACGCTGGCACTTGGAACTGAGACGACGGGTTCTATTGCTGCACCGGCTGCCTACACATCAACAGTCGGTTTCAAACCGAGCATCCACAAAACAGCAGGCGAAGGTGTCTTCCCGCTGGCATCCTCACTTGATGTAGTAGGGCCTATTACTAAATCGGTCACTGACGCAGTATACTGCTACAATGCTATTGCAGCTGACCGATTAGAACGGATTGATATCGATGATGTCCGTCAAGGGACTTTGACAGGCAAACGCATTGGGGTGATTCAAGATAAGCATGAGATGACTCAGGCAGCCATCAATTCATTACGTGAAGCGGGAGCAGACGTCATTGAACTTGAATTTGACACAGCTAATATTGATAACGCACCGATTATTAATGCTGAATTTGGTCCAGATGTTGAACAATATACAAAAAAACATCAATTACCATTCAATACATTGGATGAGCTCATCGCTTATAACAAAGAAGATATGGCGAACCGAGGTAAATACGGTCAAGGTCACGTCATCAAAGCCGCTGGTACAGAGAAAGATCAAGCAGTTATTGATGAAATGATTGACAATGCTGCGCGCCATTACGACGACTTGATTGATCAATATCAATTAGACAGCATCGCTTATCTGGATTACTCAGGCACTATCGTCACTGCAGTTGCGGGGTATCCACAGATTACTATTCCGCTCGGGCTTGATCAAGACGGGTCCCCTCACGGTCTGACCATCACAGGTGAAATGAACGAAGACGAAAAAGTACTGCAGTTAGGCTATGCATTTGAACAGCACCATAATGGCAGAGTGCTGTTATCTGATGAAGACCTTAAAGCGCATTTAAAAAGATAGAAAAAAGAAGCAATGATGACCAGCGCATCATTGCTTCTTCATTAAATATCTTGTAATAACGATTTAATATAAGACTGGTCGTCATGATCAATAGTCTGACCTTTGACATGCTGAGGTTCATTGATACCCGTCAACAAAATAATATCAGTCGCTGAATCAGTTACTTCAATCAGCTGGGCGATGCCTTGTTTTCTAGAAGTTGATGAGAGTACTTCTTCGGCATCATAATAGGCTGGTAAATGCTGCGTCATGGTAGCGACAATTTGTTCAGGGCTTTCATAACCTACTTGTTCTGCAGCAAGCATCAATTGATGGATACCTGAAGGCAACTGTTTAACTGTCATAATAATTTTCTCAAACCCTCTTAGACCGATACCAGTGACCATCACATTTAAGTTCTTATCACGCCTGAGCGCATACTTCATCGCGTTACGAATCGATTCATTAACTGCAACAGGCGTATGGGCAAAATCAAGAATGAACTGATAGTCTTGAACCGTCAGACGCTCAAAACGATGGACAGGTGGTTTTATCTCTGCTGCATATTGAAGCAGTAGGTCGGTTTGAAATCCTAATTTATGAAGCGCAAAAATACTAGTCGATAAATTAATAAAATTATGTTCTCCAAAAACTGACGAATATAGCCTTTTGTGCTCATCGCCAAATGTTAGATCGATAAAATCATCATATAATTTAAACTGATAGTAGCTGTTATGTTTGCTGGAGAAATGATACGGTCCTTTTGCGATGACGTGATATTCTTCTGTGTCCATGTTCACAAGTTGGTCTTTACTTAACTCAGCCAACCTTAATTTTGCTTCAAGGTAGTTATGGATTGTGCCATGGTATTCAAGATGTTCCGCACTGAAGTTNNGGTCATTAGTAATGAAATCAGTTCGTCTTTGATCAAGAGCGATAGACGTTGCTTCATAAACGATATAATCATAATTTTGTTCAGCAAAATACTTGATGATCTCAGCCAATTCGAAATACATCGGTGTGGTCTGGGTAGAATAATCTAATTCGATTTCATTGTACTCATTATCAAAAATACCTAATGTACCAATGATTCCTGTTTTTTGACCCATACACGACAATAGTTTTGCTATCATATGCGCAGTTGTAGTCTTACCGTTAGTACCTGTCACTGCAATAAATTTCAAGCTGGAAATATAATCGTCGTATAACGCTGCTATCAGCTGGTTGGCTGCAGCCGCAAAGTCACTGACAACGACGACTGGAATAGGACTCTCTTCAATGGCAGCATCTGAAATAATAAGAACCGGCTTTTTTTCAATAGCGAGTTCAGCATAGTAAGCGGACTTATGAGACGATTTAAGCATAAAAATGCTATGTTCAGTAATATTTTGATACATCGTCACGATATGAGGTGTCAGTTCATCAAATAGTTCTATCTGATAGTCACCCGATATAATGTACGTGTCTATTAATTTAAGCATTGAAGAGATGTTCATCAAAATCCCTCATTCCTAAAATGATATTTAGTCAAAGTATACCTTATTATCGTGTAATAAAGACTAAATAGTGACTTAATATCAATATTTTAATCAATGTTAACAGCTTTATGCTATAAAATATCTCACCCGATCGAAAAGAGGAATAGGATTGAATCATAATGACGTTAAAAGTGAATCCTGGGACATTGGTACAGGTGTTAAAGGTTATGTATGGCATGCAGGTAACGAGCGGGCAATATTGCTGCTTCAGCATGGATGGGGTGACTATGCAGAACGATTCGTACACCAGAATAATCAGATCATACCGGAATTATTGAAACTAGGTGTCACTGTCTATGCGTTTGACATGCGCGGAAGCGGCAGATCACCTAGTGATAAAGGACGTACAGACGTGGAACAGGCGGTTAAAGATTTTGCAGCAGCAAGAGCAGCACTGAAAGACAAGTCACCGCTTTTTCTTTTAGGCCATTCTATTGGTGGATTAGTAGTCGCAACCAGCTTAATTGAAAGTCAGGATAATGTTGAGGGCGCCATTTTGCTGTCTCCATCATTTGAACACCGGGTAAATATCATTGGCCGAAGTATTGTCAAATGGTTCGCTAAATTAATACCTAAAAGACAACTGCCTGTTCCGCCGCAAAGTTCCGACAAAATGACTGCAAAAGAAGAAAACATAAAAAAACTTGACCAGGATCCGATGCTCGTGTCTGAACGACTGCCGTGGATTTCAGCGAGCAGTGATATCAAAGTATCACGGGACAATCTCTCTCGTTATAACCAAATAGTAAGTCCACTGCTGGTCATTCATGGCACAGATGATCAATCTGCTAGTCATAAAAATACAACAGACTTTATCAATAGAGTGAACAGTAAAGACAAAACTTTCTACCTCGTAAAAAAAGGAAGACACATACTGTTAGATGATATACTACAAGATCAGACGTTGAATACGATTCTTAACTGGCTTGACAAACGACTTCAATAATAAAAGGTGATTGAATGAAGCTTGAAACAAAAGAATTATATGACATACTTCTCCATAACATGGGACCGCAAGGGTGGTGGCCGGCCAATAATGAAATCGAGATGATGATCGGCGCGCTGTTAGTCCAGAACACCAACTGGAATAATGTCGTACGATCGCTTGATAATATTCGGCAGCTAACAGCATTTGACCATCAAAGGCTGGCAGCACTGACTTCTTCTGAAGTGGAAGAACTTATCAGACCGAGCGGCTATTATAAGAGCAAAGCAAAAGCAATCAGCACACTGCTTAATTGGTTAGCTGAATACGACTTCGACTATCATCAATTATCGCAGCATTTTGGAGAAGAGTTACGAAATGAACTCCTCAAACTCCATGGAATTGGACCTGAGACAGCAGACGTGTTATTAGTCTATTTATTTCATCGTGTAGAATTTATTCCAGATGGTTATACGAGAAGACTGTACGCGAAACTCGGCTATAGCCATACAGAAAATTACAACCGCTTCAAAAAAGAAATAACACTGCCTTCAGACTTTACGACTGAAGACGCAAAAGAGTTTCATGGACTGCTCGATGAATTCGGCAAGAAATATTTATCAGGAAAACCAAAAGAAACCAAGCACTTTCTATCTGCTTACTTTATTTAATTTATTTTGCAAAACGAAAGTGATTCAATAGCATTTAATGATAGACGCTGTAACGAACATTCAACTGTATATAAGGAGTGATTCTGGATGCCGATTACATTACAACGATTGACTACAGCACATGTAGAAGAACTGCAGCAGCTCAGTATTAAGACATACCGAGAGACATTTGATGAACACAATTCAGAAGAGAATATGACGGCTTACTTAAGGCATGCCTATCATTCCGAAAAATTAATGCATGAACTTCAACATCCTGATTCTCAGTTTTATTTTGTGTATGCCGATGATCAATTAGCCGGCTATTTGAAGGTGAATATGAATGAGACACAGACTGAAGATATGGGCAGTGATGCACTAGAGATTGAGAGAATTTATCTGCTGCAGGCGTTTCATCGAAAAGGGCTCGGCAAATATTTGTTTGATAAAGCCGTCTCAATTGCGTTATCAAATAACAAACAGCGTATTTGGCTCGGTGTCTGGGAACACAACGTGCAGGCACTGGCCTTCTATAAACAAATGGGATTTGTGCCAGAAGGAAGACATTCATTTTTTATGGGTGATGATGAGCAGACGGATCTGATTTTAGTTAAAAATCTATAGCTTGAAAAATGATTAACTCGGCTTCCTGCTATGAAAGCCGAGTTAATCATTTTTACATATGAGATATTAAGTTCTGTAAAATTTATGTATTTTGAATGCGTGATGTTTATTTATTGCATATAGAGGTATGTTCAAAGAATATGACCAATTCAATTTAGGAGGTTACTCAAATGTTCTTACATGACAAACACTTACAATTTGAAGCGAAGCCGGTGAAACCTGATCCTTTAATGGCAAAGAAAGTCCAGGAGTTAATCGGTGGACAGTTTGGTGAGATGAGCGTAGCGATGCAATATTTGTTCCAAGGATGGGGCGTCCGTAAAGGCAATGAAAAATACAAAGATTTATTGCTTGATATCGGTACTGAAGAATTAGGACATATTGAAATGCTGGCAACAATGGTAGGACGCCTGCTGGAAGGTACTGATATCAAGCATCAGGAATCTGCAGCGAAAGATCCAGTAGTCGGCTCGATTTTAGCAGGGATGAATCCGCAGCATGCGATTGTTTCAGGCTTAAACGCGCGTCCAGCTGACAGCGTCGGCAACCCATGGATGGGCAGCTATATTATTTCAAGTGGCAACTTACTGGCTGATTTCCGTGCCAACTTAAACGCTGAATCTCAAGGTAGAATACAGGCTGTACGTATTTACGAGATGGCTGACGATCCTGGCCTGAAAGATATGCTTGCCGTATTGATTGCCCGCGATTCTTTCCATCAGAACTTGTGGATGCAGGCGATCGCTGAACTTGAAGCAGCTGAAGGTAAAATTGTTCCTTCGACATTTGACCGTTCAAAAGAACGTACAGACATTGCATTCTCATTATACAACCATTCTGCCAGCTCAGAAGAGAGCAGTCTCGGCTCATGGGCAGAAGGCACAACGCCTGCAGGAGATGGTGAATTCAAATATGTAGAGAAGATTCCTTTTGAAGGCGAAGTACCTGAACTTAAAAATCCTCCTGAATCACTTCATAATACATTACCGCAGAACGATAAAAAGAAATAGCAGCCTAAACATCCTGAAGAAATCTTCAGGATGTTTTAGTGTCTTGCCGGATAGAGGAATAGATGACAATACCGAAGATAATCAGCATGCCGATGAACTGCATGAGACCGAATGATGCATTCAGCCAGATGACGCTGAGTATGACCGCGGTCAATGGTTCCAGACAGCCGAGCAGGGCGACGATTTCAGCTTGTATGTAGTTGACACTCTCAAGATACAGCCAGAAGGCAAGCATCGTCCCGACAATGATGGAAATGGATAACAACACATAACCACGGCTATCAAGCGAAAGAAAGTTAAATGACCAGCTGCGGTCGATCATACTCATGACTATTCCACCGATCAGCATGGCCCAGCCGACCACGACAAGCGACGGTGCATGTTTGAAGAGGTTGCCGGCGTACATAATATAGAATGCAGCAGCGATCGCACTGAGCAGACCCCAGTAGACAGCAGAAGATGCTACTTCAAATGATTTCAGACTGCCGTTTGTCAACAACAGAAAAGTTCCGAACATCGACACTGTGACGATCAGCAGGTCCTGCCATTTAAATGGTTTTTTTCTCATCAACACAGCAAACATAAGAATGACTACTGGTGCTAGATATTGTAAGAGTGTAGCGACAGCAGCGTTACCTGCTTGAATGGACGCCATATACGTATACTGGACAGCAAGCATGCCGAAAATGGCGTAGATGATCATCTGAAGCGCCGTGATTTTATTGTTGAATGGTGCGATGACCGGCTGCTTTCTAATAGATGCCAGTATGAGCAGCAATACACCGCTGACGAGCAACCGTAGTTTGACGTAATCATTGACGATAAGACCATAATCTTTGAATAGTATTTCAGCCACTGTGCCGCCGGTCCCCCAAAATATGGTGCCGCATATAATCAGCAGTATGCCTTTTGTCTGATTCGACATGAGTGCCCTCCTTCATTTCATTTCTTTTATGGTACACCATACAACGGAATTATTAAACGAAATGTTTTGATGTCCTAAAAATTGCTGTCATAACAGGTCAGCCGTTATAATGAAATCAATATAAGGGGGCGGGCGTATGAAGAGAATGATGATTAGTCTTGTTGTCGTAGTGATACTTGCAGGATGCAGTGACATTAAGGCAGCCAATGTAGATGCATTATGGGACTGGAAGTCAGGGCATGTCGGAAATAACAGTGCGGTCATCAATATTCTAGGAGAAGCAGGCTCAAGAGAGCTTGGTGATTATACGATACAACTCCATACGACCACTGATCCTTACGGCCTGACCGTCAGTTACAGTAATGTTACAGACCAGTTCAGCAAGGAGACAGCCGAACGTATCAGTGCGCTGGCAGTAGGATTAATCGGCAACTTGTCCTATGTAGAAGTGAAATCACCTGAGAAAACATATCGATTCACAGAAAAATCATTGAACAAAGAGCTGAAGATGAAAGTGAAAGACATGAGTAAAGACAAAGCGAAGCTCGAACAGTTTCTGCAGCAACCCCAAAAAAACTGACTCCGANNGAAAAAAAGGAGTCAGTTTTTTAGAACAATTCTACAAGTATGACACCGACGACCATCAAGGCAATGCCTAGCAGCTGTATTGGTGTAATCGTTGTCTTCTTAGCACCGAGTAGACCGAAGCGGTCAATCAATAGGCTGCATAGAATTTGACCGAATAAGCTGAGAATGACTGCCATCCCTGTTCCGATAACAGGAACTAATGCGGCCATCCCCATCACAAACATGGAACCGAGGAGTCCTCCTGTGACAATCCACCAAGGTCTGCCGGAGCCAAATGCCAGTTTGACATTACTGAGCTTTCTAAAGACGGCTGTCACTAAGATGAACAATACAATCATACCCACTAAAAATGAGATAAAGGCTGCATGAATGGGTGAGTTCAGGACGCTGCCAAGGTGGCCGTTGACTGCAGCTTGGGTTGCCATTAACATTCCGGCACCAATACCGAATAATTGATACGGCAGCTTACTGTTATCAGTGGATGGTTTATGGGATGTTCTGCGGCTCATCATATTGGGCAGCAGTACAATACAGATGAGACCGAGTACTAACACCGCTATACCGATGCCGCGGAGCAGCGTGAAAGGCTGGACTGGTGAGTTGAATAATCCGAAACTATCGATGAGCATACTTGCCATTATTTGCCCCATAATTGGCAGCAGCACCGTCTGAACACCGCCGAGTTTAGGGAACAGCAGAATATTGCCTGTCAGTGCAACGACACCGAGCAGCCCGCCTATCCAGATCCATGCGGGTTGTGAAGTGAACAGCTCTTTAGGGAAGAGCAGCGTCTGTTTAGTCACCAGTGTGACTATCGCAAGGAACAGCATCCCCGTCGAAAATGAAATGAAGGATGCGACGAAAGGAGACAGCACATAACCCCGCAACCGTGAGTTGATCGCTGTCTGTACAGGTATACCGACCCCGATCAATAAAGCAATGACTAAATATAGCATATTACCACTCCTGAGTCAGTCTATAAATGTTGTTCAAACATAATGGTGTGACCATCGGGATCTTCAATGACAAAGTGAGCAGGCCCGGTTGTATCATATTCAAATGATTTTAACGGTTCTATCCCCTCAGCGCACAGTTGAGATTCGATGTCACGGATATCCGGGGCGTCTTTATCTTCTTGGAAATTCGACGTCCATTTTGGATTGAAGGTCATCATATGACTATCAAACATCCCTTGATAGAGTCCAATCGTACAGTCGCCGTTGTTGACGACACACCACTTCTGATTGAGGTCGCCCATGATCTGCTTGAAGCCGAGCTTTTTATAAAATTCCAGTGAAGCATGAATATCCTTCACTTCCAGACTTAACGAAAAGTTTCCTAAATTCATCATTTAATCTCCTTTTTCTGTTAGGTACTACTATTAAAACATAGATGTCGGTAGAATGGGCGATCAATGATTAAATAGCAGTGGTTCAAGTGATTATCATGTAAAGAGGATGCGGCTGCATCCTCTTTTTTATACCGTTAATTCAATTTGGTTGCCTTCAGGATCTTTGATGCAGCTCTCATAATAGCCGTCCCCAGTAATCCGTGGTGGGCTGACAAGCGCACAACCGTTCATCACGAGCTGCTCAGTCAACTCGTCCACTGCCTGCTTGCTGCCGAGGCTCATCGCAAGGTGTGTGTAACCGAGATGCCATAACCCTTCATGATCTTCTCCCATATCTGGACGCGTCATTAACTCGAGACGTGCACCTTCTTCGAATGTTAAGAAGTACGTCTCCAGTCCTGATTTAGGATTGTGATATTTCTCGTGAGCTGTTGCATTGAAATACGTACAGTAAAAGTCTTTCATTAACTCCAGTTCGCACACATACATCGCGATATGTTCAATTTTCATAAAGGCCTCCAGATGAGTGGTAGTTATTCATTCATATTGTACTATAAAATGAACAGCATGTGACAAATGTCATGTAACAGTCATGACAGATGTGACTGTGTTTGTTCTGAGGATTAGTGTTTAATGAACATAAGGAGGCGTTGCACATGATTACATTGAAAGACGTTTCAAAAACGATTAAAGGACGCAGCATTTTGTCCGGTATTGACCTCGAGATCCATCAAGGAGACGTTATTGCATTAGTCGGACCGAACGGGGCAGGTAAATCGACATT
>DJUI01000056.1:13020-13448 GCA_002438305.1 Staphylococcaceae bacterium UBA6286
ACTTCACTCCTCATATGAAGACGCATCAAATCATTGAATTATTCAGAAACTTATACGACACACCGATGTCTGTCGAAGACATCAAATCAATAACGCTGTTTGATGATACGTTGATGAAAACAGAAGCCTCAAAATTATCAGGCGGTCAAAAACGGATTCTGGATGTTGCACTCACCCTAACAGGAAATCCTGAGTTCATTATTCTGGACGAAGCAACAGTGGGTATGGATACATCAACAAGACGTCGATTTTACGAATTGATTGCCGAGCTGAAGGCTTCAGGAAAGACGATTCTCTTTACGTCTCATTATATTGAAGAAGTGGAAACTCTTGCAGACCGTGTTGTTCTACTGCACAAAGGACAGATTGTTCGTGACAGTTCACCGAGAGCCATCCGTAGTGAAAATGCCATTAAACATGTGGTTTTA
>DJUI01000056.1:13565-23955 GCA_002438305.1 Staphylococcaceae bacterium UBA6286
GGATGACATATGAACTCATCGATGTTACGAAGCGTAAAAGCATCTTTATATTCTCTATCTTTTTGCCGGTTATATTCTTTATCATCTTCTCGTCAATGACGCAGCTGCCTGATAAAGAGATGCAGAAGTTCTTTGTGAGAGATTATATGCTGTCAATGACAACGTTCAGTCTGACAAGCTTTGCAATTTTTACGTTCCCAGTTGAGATGATCAATGACAAGAAGGAAGGGTGGAACCGGTCATTATTCAGAACACCACTGCAGCCATTCATCTATTACGTCTGTAAAATCATTAAAATTATGATGATGTATATGATTGCGATTGCTGTAGTCTTTTTTGTCGGTCGTTTCTATAAAGGTGTAGAGATGAGTTTCATGGAATGGATTGGCTGCTATACGGCACTGTTATTCGGTGGATTTATCTTCCTCACATTCGGGCTGCTGCTTGCTCAGTTCAAAGATACACAGAAAATGTCAGTGCTGGCGAACGTCCTTTATTTAGGGCTCGCGATGCTCGGCGGACTGTGGTTTCCGGTAATGACATTCCCGGATTGGTTGAAGCCGATTGCATATGCAACACCGACTTATCACTTTAAGAATATCGCAGCAGGACTCTTCAGTGTTCATTATCCGTATCACTCCATCGGTATTATGTTACTGTACGGTGCTGTATTTGTTATATTAGCAATGTGGATCAGAAAACGAACGGAAGTGATTTGATGAATCAGCGTCTCGGTGTGCATATTGCCAATTATGTATCAGCGTTAGTCTTTCTCATATTTCCAATGTCGTCAGCTATTCATCCGACGTCAATATGGGACGGTATACTAGACTGGAGTGCGATAGTCATCTATATTATCTGCACTTTTTATTTCATGGAATGTCAACATAAGTCCCTTGTCTTAATGTGGCTGATACTGCTTATGAGTATCAGCTACTTTACACATTTTATCGATCCAGGATGTATCTTATTTTATTTCTTTCCTGTCAGCATACTGGCATTTCGACTTAATCAGAAGGTGACGTCGTTATACGGCTTATTGTTAATCGGTTCATTCATCGTAAATGTGGTCATTGTACAGATCAACATACAGAATGTGGGCTTTAACTTGATTCCATTTATTGTTCTTGCCGGAATGATGCTGCTGTCCAATGATTTCTTTGCACAGCAGAACCGGCTGCAGCAGAAATTGAACGACAAAAATAAAGAACTTGCCTTGATGGCTGGAGAACTCGAACGGAGCAGAATTTCACAGGATCTTCATGATTCACTTGGTCAGGTGTTCAGTACATTGTCTGTCAAATCCGAACTGGCAGAAAAACTAGTAGATCACGACGTGACTATGGCAAAAGCGGAACTTAAAGAAATCAATGCACTCGCCAAATCATCGTTATTTTCTGTGCGTTCGATCGTTGACAAAGTCAATAGAGCAACGATAGAGGAAGAAGTGGAGCAGGCGTCACAATTGCTTGAAAACGCCGGCATTACATTCGATTATCAAGTGCAAGTCTCCACAATGGACGAAGAGCAGAACCATGAACTTGTCATGCTGATCCGCGAACTAGTCAATAATGTCATAAAACATAGCGATGCTGATTACGTCTATCTTGATCTTCAAGAGCTCAATGAACATGTGCTGTTGCTTTTTAAAGATAATGGAAAAGGACTGGCTCATCCTGATACCGAATTGAAAAGTATCAGCAGTCGAATTGAGAAATTAGGCGGAATGCTGCGTTATTTAGACACAGTGACAGGATTTGAAATCAGCATAGAAATGGAGAAGTGATGAGATGAAGTTACTACTGGCAGAAGATCAGAGCATGCTGCGTGAAGCAATGGTGAAATTGCTGACAATCAGTGGGAAGTTTTCAGAAGTAATAGGGGTTGCTGACGGCGCTGCTGCAGTAAAAGCACTTAATGAGTCGTTTGATGCAGCAGTACTCGATATAGAAATGCCTGGAATGACCGGATTGCAGGTACTTGAATTTATTAGAAGTCAGCAGCTGACGTGTAAAGTGATTATCGTCACAACGTTTAAACGACCAGGGTATTTTGAAAAAGCATTGAACTTGAGTGTCGATGCTTATGTATTAAAAGAACGCTCAGTCGATGAATTGATTGAAACCATTGACAAAGTAATGAAAGGACAGAAAGAATACAGTCCAGAGCTGCTGCCGATGATGCTGACAAAAAACCCGCTGACAGACAAAGAACAGGAAATTCTACAGTTGATTGGAAAAGGATTATCGAGTAAGGAAATCAGTAGTCAGTTGTTTTTAAGTGACGGCACAGTCCGAAACTATACATCACTCATCATCGATAAACTCGGTGCTGATAATCGCATCAATGCATGGCATATTGCAATGGATTTAGGTTTTATTGATCTTTAGCCGACCATTATACGCAATCGAATATAGACGAATATCTATATTTGTATTATGATATAGATATTCATCTATATAAGGAGAAGATTATGAACTATGAACAGATGGCTTCATTGTTTAAAGTGATGTCAGACCGCAATCGAATTGAAATTATCGATCTTTTATCATGTGGCCCGTTGTGTGCGTGCGATATTCTTGCACATTTCAATGTCACTCAGCCGACGTTGTCTCACCATATGAAGCAGCTGAAAGAAGCAGAGATGGTTACCTCATGGAAAGAGGGTGCAAAAGTGATGTATGCACTGAACAAAGAGAAAATGACTGATGTCCTTCAGTTCACACAGCAGTTAGTGACTGAAAGTGAGCGTTGTGTATGTGTACAGATTAACAGTGAAGGGTGCTGTGAATCATGACATGGATTGCTGTATTCATATTCCTGCTGACGTTGACTCTTGTCATATGGCAGCCGAAAGGATTATCAATCGGGTATTCAGCGATAGGTGGTGCTATTCTGGCTCTGCTATTTGGCGTTGTCGATATGAGTGATGTATTAGACGTTACCCATATTGTATGGAATGCCACATTCACTTTTATCGCTGTCATTCTGATTTCATTGATTCTAGATGAAATCGGCTTTTTCGAGTGGGCTGCGCTTCATATGACACATCTTGCCGGAGGGCGGTCACTGCTCATGTTTATCTATGTCTGCCTGCTCGGTGCTGTTGTTGCTGCATTTTTTGCGAATGACGGAGCTGCTCTTATTCTGACACCGATTGTACTAGCAATGGTCCGTCATCTGAAGTTTGATGAGAAGATGGTATTTCCGTTTATCATTGCTTCCGGCTTTATTGCAGACACTACAAGTCTGCCGCTTATTGTCAGTAATTTAGTGAATATCGTCTCAGCTGATTACTTCGATATCAGCTTTGTTGATTATGCGAAACATATGTTTCTGCCGAATATCTTCAGTCTGACAGCATCTGTTATTGTGCTTTGGTTGTACTTTGGTCGACGCGTCCCGAAAAATTATGATGCCACGCAATTAAAGCGTCCGGCTTCGGCTATTAAAGATAGAACGTTGTTTAAGATGTCCTGGGTTGTTCTAGGTTTGTTGTTGATCGGTTATCTCGTCAGTGACCTAGTTAATATCCCGGTATCAATTATTGCAGGAGTCATCGCTTTAGTCTTTATTATATTTGCACGGAGAAGTGAAGCTGTTCATACTGCTNNTGTGGTCAATCGTCTTCTTTTCTATAGGGATGTATGTCGTTGTGTACGGACTGAAAAACGTAGGACTGACCAATACGCTGGCAGGTGTCATCAATCAGATCATTGACTCTGGATTATTCGGAACAGTGATAGGTATGGGATTTTTATCCGCTATTCTATCATCTGTTATGAATAATATGCCGACAGTTCTTATTGATTCCATTGCCATTCACCAGTCTCAGGCTGCAGGAACAATCAAAGAGGCACTTGTCTATGCAAATATCATTGGCTGCGACCTTGGACCGAAGATTACGCCGATCGGTTCTCTTGCCACGTTACTATGGCTTCATGTTCTGCGTGGTAAAGGTGTAAAGATTTCGTGGTGGACTTATTTTAAGACAGGGATTGTCATTACAATTCCTGTACTGTTGATGACACTTGTTGGTTTATATTTTTCAATGCTAATATTTAATTGAGGAGAATGATGGAATATATGACAAAGACAATTTATTTTTTATGTACAGGTAATTCATGCCGTAGTCAGATTGCAGAAGGATTTGGGAAAAAATATTTACCTGGGTGGAATGTTTATTCTGCTGGCATTGAAACTCACGGTGTTAATCCGAAGGCAGTCGCAGTGATGAAAGAAATAGGAATTGATATCTCCAGTCAGACATCTGATAAGATTGACAGCCAGCTGTTGAATAGTGCGGACTTGGTGATTACACTTTGTGATCATGCAAAAGATGTCTGCCCAGTGACACCACCTCATGTGAAAACAGAGCATTGGGGATTTGAAGATCCGGCTGGTCAGGAATGGACTGTTTTTCAACGTGTAAGAGATCAGATTGGGGCACGCATTAAAGAATTCAGTGAAACCACTAATATATAAAGGGGATATATGAAACCTCTAGAAAATAATCTGTCATTTAATGACAGATTATTTTTTTTTCAATAGGGTAATCATCCATTGATAGGTTTATCAGGAGTCGATGCTATGAAAGAAGAACGTCAGCTTGTGTTTACAGGCATCATATTTATTGCGATGGCTTACGGAATCTCACGGTTCAGTTACGGCCTGCTGCTGCCATATTTCAACGGACCACTACATATGACTAATCAAATATCAGGGATCATTTCATCTGTATCTTATTTAACTTATAGTCTTGGCATCATTACGGTATTTACTTTGTTCAAAAACATCCAGCCGAGACACGATCTGCTCATCTCTAGTGTGTTATCACTGATCGGTTTGACATTGCTCATGGTATCGATGAATTATATGGTTTTTGGGGTTGGTATCATTATACTTGGTTATGCTGCTGGGATTGCGACAGCACCATACGGCTCAATCATTAAGGAAAAAATCACGTATGGTTACCAGGACAGGAGTAATTCCTGGATTAATACAGGGATTGGTTTAGGGCTCATCATTATAGGACTGATCGTCTTTTTCTTTCAGGAATACTGGCGCTATAGTTATTTGGTGTTTATTCTGCTGAGTTTGTTCATTACGCTGATCAATTATACAAAATTGCCGTTCATAGAGATGAGTCATCTGAACTATCAACTGGATGTGCGTCATCTATTTTACGGCAGGAAGTTAGTCTTATCGACGCTGCTTCTAGGTATCGGGACTTCTGCTTACTGGACTTATTTTCAGTCATATATTTTTCAAGCAGATTTCAACGAACTGACGAGTTTGTTCTGGGTCACTCTCGGAATCGGAGGATTGCTCGGAGGATTTGCAGGACAGGCGCTTGAGATGTTTGGTATTATGCGCATCCATGTGTTTACCGGGTTGATGCTCGCTCTGGCCAACGTATTATTGATTATCACTACTAACGGAATTGTTATTGTAGCTTCAACTGTGTTATTTGGTATGATCTATGTGTTCAGTATGGGGGTCTACGCCTTCTGGAGTGCAAGAATTTATGTGAAGTATCCGTCCATGGGGATAATTGTGACTTTTATCTCACTTGCAGCCGGTCAATTCATAGGAACCTTCTTTTCAGGGTTTATACTTGAAGTATCAGGATTCAAAGGATTATTCATCATATACAGTCTGCTCAGCCTGGTGACGATATTTTTCAGACCTTTTGCTGAAGAGTTGGAAGAACTGTAGCTGGATATAATGGCCTTCAAAATTGATTTGAAGGCCATTTTTGACTCAAAAAAAAGACATCTCATATGAGATGTCTTTGAAGGTTAAATTATAATTTAACGATGTTAGCTGCTTGAGGACCACGTTGGCCTTCTTCGATGTTGAATTCAACAGCTTGTCCTTCTTCTAATGTTTTGTAGCCGTCGCCTTCGATAGCGCTGAAGTGAGCGAATACGTCGTCTCCGCCTTCAACTGAAATGAAACCGAAACCTTTTTCTGNNCCCAAATAATTATTAATAAATCAGAATTTCTCAAAAAGAAATTCACACGTTACAAAAGTATTAACAAACCACGTTACTTTTGTACCATGTGAATGCGTTGCCTTTTAAACGTTCGATTTAATTAACCTTAGTATATAACATATTTCTTCCGTTGTCTAGTGAATGATGCACTTATTTTAATAAATATCATTTTTACTGAAGAACACTTGATCATTTCAACTTATATTTTACGATATTTTTTAAGCACGATGTTATTCAATATAATAAAAGCAATTGCAAATAATGCCAGGATGACGATATCGACAGTAACAGAACTGAGCGGCATTTCTTTGTACATTATATTCTTCAGCGCATCTCCCGCATAGTAGAGCGGCATAAGTACCTGCAGCCATCCAACCATTGGTTCGAGCTGAAATATACCTGATAGAAAGATTTGCGGGACAATAACAAGCGGAATAAACTGAACCATCTGAAATTCTGACTTTGCAAACGCTGATAACAGCAGGCCGAGAGATAAAGCGACGAGCGCAACGAACAAGTTGACGACAATGACGCTCCAGATAGTATCAGGCGCTGCAATATGCAGCACATATACTGAAAACAAGACGATGACAATCGTCTGAATCACTGCAAGAATACCGTAGCTTGCTACATAACCTAATATAACTTCGTAACGTCTGATCGGTGTCATCAGCATCTGTTCCAATGTCCCTGACGTCCGCTCTTTTAAGAAGCCGATGCCGGCAATCAGAAAGACGAAGAAAAAGACAAAGAATCCGATCAATACAGGCGAAAAGGTATCAAATAGAGTGGTATGCTCGCTGCCGTATATATAATCTGTATGAACTGCTGTTTTTTCAGGTACTGACAGATCCATATTTTTAGTAGGACTGAATGGAATGTTGTCCAATGATTCTGTGAAATCTTTTAATTTGGCTTTCATGTCATCAATTAACGTGCTCTGTGTCTTCTGTTGATAGGTCTGGCTGACGATTGTATTGATTCGGCCGGATATTCCAGGGTTTTCATTAAGAAGTTTAATCGTGACTGTATCCCCTTGCTTGATCACAAGACCATCAAGATCTTGTGTTTCCATGAACGACTTACTGTCAGCAGGCCGTTCTTTGTATTTCACGACGGTCATATCGCTGTCTTCCAATCTATCAGCGATAGAAGGCTCAATATTCACTGTACCGACAACGGGTTTTTGACTAGCACTGTCAAAGACCATATGCATCAGTGTCAGAATAATCAGCGGTGCAATAAACAGTAGAGCAAGTGTGCGTTTATCTCTGATCTTTTCCAGTAGAATCCGTTTGATCAGTCCCATCACTTTCATTGTGACACCTGCTTTTTACCTGCATTGATGAATACTTCATCAAATGATGCCGCATGAAACCGTGCTTTCAGTTCTTCTGGTGAACCTTCAGTTAAGATCATGCCGTCTTTGATCATAACAATATCATCACAGCGTTCTGCTTCATCCATCACATGGGTAGTAATGATAATCGTTTTTCCTTGTTGCTTTAACTTGTCCAGTTCATCCCATATCATACTGCGAAGTTCAGGATCAATGCCGACAGTCGGTTCATCGAGTATGAGTATTGTAGGATCATGCAGCAGCGCCGTCGCAAGAGATAATCTTCGCTTCATACCGCCTGAGTAATGACTGACACGTTTCTTCAAGTCATGAGTCAGTCCGACCAGGTCAGCAGTATAACGAATCCGCTTTTCTTTAGTCTGTCTGTTCNNTTCCAGGTTTTCACGACCCGTTAAATCCAGATAGAGGGCGTCAGATTGTGCCATAAATCCAATTTCATGCATGAGAGACATGTGTGGAACAGTTTTGTCACGCACATAGATGCTTCCTTTAGTTGGATAGTCCATTCCGGCAATCATGCGTACTAAAGTAGTTTTTCCGGCACCGGAAGGACCGATAAAGCCATAAATTCTGCCGGCATGCATATCAAAATCAATATCTGTAAGTACTTGAACATCACCCAATGACTTTGAGACATGATTAATAATGATTTGTTCTGTCATTCGATCCTCCTAATGTCTGTTACGATTAATCATATTATAACGAAATACAGTATATCTGTCAGAATGACAGTATAATCGATTATCTGATTAATATCATGTACAATATAAACGTAACCAAAATCGGTATGAGGGGTGACTGAAGATGGAAGTACGAATTGAAGAGAAAGAAGCTTTTAATATGATCGGTGTGACGAAACGAGTGCCTATACGTTTTGAAGGTCTGAACGCTGAGATTATAGAACTGGCCCGAAGTATTAATACGTCGCAGCAAGAATTAATGAACAGCTTGAACGATTTGTATCCACATCAAGTAGTCAATGCATCATATGATTTTGATGACACACGATTTGAAGGAAAAGGCGAACTGACGCATATGATCGGAGTCTTGACAAAGCAGCAGCACGCACTAGAAGAACTGGAGCAGCTTCATATTGAGTCAGGAACATGGGCAATCTTTCAGAGTACAGGACCGTTTCCTCAAGATTTGCAGGATACGTGGGGGAAGATTTATACGGAATGGCTACCTCATACAGATTATACCGTGACAACTGGTCCGGAAATTTCTTTCACGAGAATGACGGATACCGGAGAAATGAAATATAGTGAAATATGGCTGCCGATCATAAAAAAATAAAACAACTTTAAAAACATGTCCGAAGAGGATATGTTTTTTTGTTATGCATCTAAAACAACAAGCGGAGCAGCGCCATAACAACAATACCTGTGATGACAGTAAGCGATAAGCTCTTCGTCCATAACGCAACGGCGAGTGTTGGAATGATGGCAGTAAGTGCCAACCAGTCAATATTGATTAATTGATCACCGTCAGATAAGAAACTGTCAACGATGAGGGCTGTAAAAATGCACACAGGAATGAATGTCAGCCACTTTTCTAAAAGAGGTGGCAGTTCTATTTTACGGATGAAGACAAAAGGCAATATGCGCGGGATGATAGTAACAATGGCTGCACCGAGCATAATGAGCAGCATAGTGTTGGAAATAGTCATCGGTCTTTGATCACTCCTATCGATGCGACGACGATGGTAGATAATATAATAGCGACGTAAGACGGCACAAGCATGCAGAATATCAGCATAAAAATAATGATATAAACGATCAAGGATAAATAGAGTTTTAACTTGCCGGAAGGAATATGTTCGAGCTGAAGCACAAGGAGTGCAAGAAACATAGCGGTGAGCGAGAAGTCGAGACCGAACATTTCGGGGTCAGAAATCCATTGACCGAACACTGCACCAAGAAAACATGATAATATCCAGAATAAGTACGCCGTCAAATTAAGGCCGTACATCCAGGCAGCTGATACCCGCTTCTGCTGTACCATTTGATTGATGGCAACACCAAACGTCTCATCAGTCAGAAGTGTACCGATGCCGATATTTTTCAGCAGAGATTCCTGTCTGAAGGCAGGGGCAAGGGTCATACTGAGTAGAAACATTCTGAGGTTGACGATGAACGTCGTGAAAATGATGGCGCTGATAGGACTGCCGACTGCGATGAGCGCGCAAATGATGAACTGAGCAGCACCAGCATAGACAAGTACGGCGAGCAGAGTGATTTCAAGCGTGCTGAGATGAGTCGCGATACCGACAATTCCGCAGGCGAGCCCAATACTGAAATATCCGAGCAGCGTCGGCAGACAATCGCGTATACCTTGCTTGAAAGACGGCTGATCCATCACGAACCCACCTTTCGTCGAATGATTTCTGATAATTATATAATGATAGATAATAAAAGTACATGCATGTGAAATCTTATGAATATAAATAGAGCACCTACTGAGAAACAGTAGGTACTCTTTATTGAGCGAGAACGCTGTATTAAGCAATTTTACGGCAAGCTTCAGCACATGCTTTACATGTCTCAGCACAACGCTTGCAGTGGTCGTCGTCATGTTGACTGCATTCTTTGTAGCAGGCTTCGCACACTGTTGCACATAGTGCAGCAATTTCTTTGATGAATGGAGAGTTTCTTGTAATCGCCTGCTCAAGCAAGCTGCAAATTTCAGCACACTCTCTATCGAGTCTGATACATTCACTCATCATTTTAACATCTTCTTCTTTAAGACAGGCGTCAAAACATACGTTACATGTTTCCATACACTCGTGAACCGTTGTAAGAAGTTCTTGATACTGATGATTTTGCATTACTATTCCTCCTATAAATGTGGTGTCATTATTTTATACCCTCTATGAAATAGATTAATCAGAAAAAAGCAGTTAAATATCAGCAGTGTATTGAAATCTGACCTTCCTACTGTGGTGTTTCATATTGAGTTTTGACTAGTTCAAGAATTCCTTTGCTCTGTAAGTATTGAGCTGGCGCAAGGAAAGTGACGGTAATCACGCCTG
>DJUI01000037.1:0-9132 GCA_002438305.1 Staphylococcaceae bacterium UBA6286
GACGTTGCCGGGCAGAAATATGATGCGATGAGCCGCACTCGAGACCGTTCAGGTCTCTTTTTTTTGCGTTCTTCTGCCTTGAGAATACAGGAATCACAACCTTATCATCTGGTATACTAAAACTACTTTCTTAAGGGAGGATGATGTTATGAATCCTATTACCACTCAGCTCAATTACTATACAAGTCGTGCCATTTCACTTCATGTACCTGGGCACCATAATGGTACCATCGGCAATCTTGATATAAAGCTTTCTTATGATATGACTGAAATTACTGGACTTGATGATTATCATCATGCTGAAACAATCATAGCTGATAGTGAACGATTATTGACGAGACATTCAGACTATCAATCCCGTTATTTAGTCAATGGAACGACAACTGGACTATTATCAGTTCTGCAAAGCGTCAAATCCTCATCAGTTGCAGTGATGCGAAATGTACACAAATCTGTTTTCAATGGTTTGACTATGGCCGGCTTAAAGGCTTATATTCTACCGACAACTGTATCAACAGTGTCACAGCAATATGCAGGTATAGATTTTTCTATGATTAATAAAAAAGATCTGGAAGAGGTCACACTTGCTGTACTGACCTATCCTAATTACTTTGGTGAGACGTATGACATCAAGACAGCTATTGAATTCTTTCATGATTGTGACATTGAAGTACTCGTTGATGAAGCGCACGGGGCACATTTTGATATTGCTGCCGGTTTTCCTGTTTCTTCGATTCATTACGGAGCGGATTATGTTGTTCAGTCGTATCACAAAACACTTCCTGCACTGACGATGGGTTCAGTGATTCACATTCACCATCAAGCATCGCTGAAAAATAACATACGTCGCTATTTATCGATTCTTCAGACGTCCAGTCCATCCTACCTTGTATTATCAAGCTTGGAACAGGCGCATGCGTTTTACGTCAATTATGATGCAGCGAATTTCTGGCAGAAGCGCAGTATACTCATACAACAGTTAAGCCATCAAGTTGACGTAGTGGAGATGGATGACCCTCTTAAATTGATGATTAGAAAAGATAGTTATTCAGGAACAGCACTCCAGTCTCTTCTAGAGAAACAGTTCATCTATACCGAACTTGCCACGTTATCTGAAGTACTGTTAGTGCTGCCGTTATGGCATGAAGGGGATCATTTTCCGATGGATAGACTGCTGACAGCAATTAAAAAAACGGATGTGACCGATATACCAGCTAATAATATGATTCAAGCAAAAAATACACTCCCTACTTCTCCTGGATATTTCAATCCTGTGGAAGGTGAGGAACGCATTGTATCTCTCGTAGAAGGTATCGGCTATTACACGGCGCAGTCACTGATACCGTATCCTCCTGGTATTCCTTTCGTTGTAGCTGGAGAAAGATTGACTGAAGGTCATGTCACAGTACTTCAAAAATACGTAGGCCAGGGGATTCGTATTCATGGTATGATTGATGGGAAGATAACGATAGTTGAGTGAGGGATAGTATGAGTTTGTTTATCACATTTGAAGGGCCGGAGGGATCCGGTAAATCGACGGTTATGTCAGCAGTTGCTGAACGTCTTAGTGAACGCTGCGAGATTGTCACCACACGTGAGCCAGGCGGTATAAAAATTAGCGAGGCTATTCGAGAATTACTGCTGCATGATCAAAATGATATGGATTACCGCACAGAGGCGCTGCTGTTCGCTGCAAGCAGAAGACAGCATCTAGTTGAAAAAGTACTGCCGGCGCTTGCTGCAGGGAAATTAGTGTTATGCGACCGGTTTATTGACAGCTCCCTTGCTTACCAAGGATATGCCCGTGGAATCGGTAAAGAAGATATTTTAACAATCAATGACTTTGCTATAGAATCTCATTATCCAGATTTGACACTTTACCTGCGTGTTGACGCTGAAGTCGGTCTCAGCAGGATTGCTGATAACGCACGGGAAACTAACCGGCTGGATAAAGAGACTCTTGAATTTCACAAGCGCGTCTGTGCCGGCTATGATCAACTAGCGGAAGATTACCCGGACCGCATTCATGTAGTCGATGCTTCGCAAGCCCTTGAAGAAGTGATTGAAACGGTCTATAATATCATCATCAAAAAATTAAAATAGTTATGTTATAATGTGACTGAGGTGTTTACTATGAAAATGGTTATTGCAATTGTCCAGGACCAGGACAGCCAGAATTTAATGAGTCAGTTAACAAAGCATGATTTCAGAACGACCAAACTTGCAACAACAGGTGGATTTTTACGTGCAGGAAATACAACTTTTCTGACAGGTGTTGAAGACGAGCGTGTCCAGGAGCTGTTATCGTTAATCAATAACACTTGCCGCAACCGTGATCAGCTAGTTTCTCCGGTAACACCAATGAGTGGTAACGTGGATAATTACATTCCTTATCCAGTGGAAGTAGAAGTTGGCGGAGCAACTGTGTTTGTTATGCCGATTGAACAATTTCATCAATTTTAACGAGCTGCAGCTATGCAGCTTTTTCAATATAACGGAGGACTTATGAACAGACAACTCCAGCAATTAGTAACAGCCAATAAATTATCACATGCTTATTTGATGGAAGGCACTCAGCGTACGGCCCTGAAAGAAGAAGCTATCCAGTTTGCGGCTCATATATTAGCGGCAGATGACACAGTACGTTCCCGCGTATTCAGTCATAACCACTCAGATTTCTACTGGCTGGAGACAGATGAGCAGTCGATTAAGAAGGAAATGATTGAAGAACTGCTGCACCGGATGAATCAGAAGCCGGTGGAGGGCGATTATAAAGTATATGTTATCGTTGATTTCGATAAAGTGACGGTACAAGGTGAGAATTCTATTCTGAAATTTCTTGAAGAGCCGCCGCCGAATACGGTCGCTTTGCTCTTGACAACTAAATCGGGCGAAATTCTGCCGACTATTCATTCGAGATGCCAGCATATTTCTGTGTCTGCACCATCGGATGATACACTCCGTACAGCGTTGATAAACGGCGGAATTAGCGAAGCTCAGGCTGCCACATTGGTCGCATTGTCATTTGGTGAGGAAGAAGCAAATGACTGGATGGAAGAAAAAGAGTTCACGCAACTGCGCACAGCCATGTTAAAATGGGCAGATATGATGATGACTGACAGCACGATGGGGCTCGTCCAAATTGTCGACCTGCTGCAGATTGTATCAGACCGCGAACAGCAGTTGCTGGCACTCGACATGCTCCAGCTGTATTTTCAGGATATGATATATATCAAACTGAACAATCATCATTTGAGTTTTCCGGACCATCAGCCGAAACTGGAAATATTGGCACGCCATAGATCATTGTCCGAATGCGTTAAGTGGATTGATGTCGTCCTGCTCGGCAAAAGAAACTTATTACAGTACGTCAGCCCAATGCTGGTGTTTGAACATATAGCGATTCAAATCGCAAAAGAGGTGAAATAAGTGATAGAAATCATCGGTATTAAATATCACAGAGCAGATAAAACAGAATATTTCGTACCTAATGGGGAGACTTATCAATTAAATGATTACGTAGTCGTTGAATCGAAACGAGGGCAGGAACTGGCTCGTGTCGTCATCGGTAATCGACAGGTCGAGGAAACAGACGTCGTTCTGCCTGTACCTGCTATTAAACGTCGTGCGACACAGCAGGATATGCTGAAGTATGAATCGAACATGCAGGAAGCGGATGCAGCATTGAAACGCTGCAAAGTACTGGTAAAAAAGCATCAGCTCGAAATGTATTTAGTCAATGCTGTCTATACGCTTGATAAAGGTAAAATTATATTTAACTTTACAGCGAATGAACGGATAGACTTCAGAGAGCTGGTTAAGAGTCTGGCATATGAACTGAAAACACGTATTGAACTGCGTCAAATAGGTGTCAGAGATGAAGCGAAGATACTTGGTGGTATCGGCCCGTGTGGGCGCAGCTTGTGCTGTTCGACTTATTTAGGAGATTTCGAACCTGTTTCAATTAAGATGGCTAAAGATCAAAATTTATCACTCAACCCCTCAAAAATATCCGGTGCATGCGGCAGATTGATGTGCTGTCTGAAATATGAGAATGATTACTATGAAGAAACAAGAAAGAAACTCCCTGACATTGGTGATAAAATTGACACACCCGAAGGACCAGGAAAAGTCATCGCCCTCAATATTCTTGATGTGACGATGCAGGTGAAAATTCAGGGGATGGAACAGCCGCTTGAATATCATATCGATGAAATCAATGCTTAAGGAATGATAATGTGAATCGAGACGATTTATTGAACAAAATTATGGAACTGGAACAGCAGATGAATATGATTCAGCAAGGGTTTGTTGAATTGAAACAGCAGACTGTCGATCTTGTCGAAGAGAATGTAGCGTTGAAGCTGGAGCGGGACAACATGCAGCGGATGATTCAGTCACAGAAGAATCAGCCTAAGAAAATGAAGTCGCTTCAAAGTAAGGATAACCTTGCAATGCTCTATGCTGAAGGGTTCCATATATGCAGAGGTGAACTGTTCGGTAAGCACCGCGGCGGTGGTGACTGTATGTTCTGCCTCAGCTTACTGGATTCGGATTAAAGGGGCAGCAATGCCTTTTTTTCTTGGAGGAACATATGCTTAAAGAGAACGAACGTTTAGACCAATTGATAAAAGAAAACTTACAAATCATCCAGAATGATGCGGTATTTTCATTCTCGACCGATGCACTGCTCCTTGGTCATTTCACGCCTAAACTCAACAAAGGCCGCGTCATGGACCTCTGTTCAGGAAACGGTATTATACCGCTCCTTCTTAGTCACGGCTCAAACTATACGATCGATGCAGTCGAAATACAGCCGCAGCTGGCAGATATGGCAAGGCGGACCGTTGAACGTAACGGCCTGTCTGACCGCATCACTGTATATGAGATGGATTTAAAGGAGTCGACGCGATTTATTCCGAGTCAATATGATATTGTCACTTGTAATCCGCCGTACTTCCGTGCAAACCAGTCATTCCGGCATCTGAAAGAAGCACATCAAATTGCGCGTCATGAAGTGATGTGTACACTCGATGACTGTACACACGCAGCACGCCATCTACTGAAGCAGGGTGGCAAACTCTATCTCGTTCATCGTGCGGATCGTCTCGTCGACTGCCTGGTCTCTATGCGTGCGGCAGACATTGAGCCGAAGAAACTGTGGCAGATTTATTCAAAGCCTGATAAACCGGCCGCTGTCACCGTTGTCATTGAAGGGATCAAAGGCGGTAAACCGGACTGTAAAGTAATGCCGCCGTTCTATATATATGATAATTCCGGTGTATATTCGCCCGAAATGAAAGAGGTATATTATGGCTGATCATTATATCTATATATTAACATGCAGTGACGGTACATTGTATACAGGGTACACAACAGACCTCGATAAGCGCTTAACAATGCACAACTCAGGGAAAGGTGCAAAATATACTAGAACGAGACGTCCCGTCAGCCGGGTCTATTCAGAACGTCATACGTCGAAGTCAGCAGCGATGCAGCGCGAATATGCGATTAAGCAGCTGACTAGACAGCAAAAATTGCAAATGATCAAGGAGGCAGCACATGAGTACACTTTATCTAGTGGGAACACCCATCGGCAACCTTGAAGATATGACCTTCCGAGCGGTTCGTATACTGCAGGAAGTAGATGTCATTGCTTGTGAAGATACACGGGTAACGGGTAGATTGACGCATCATTATGAGATTAAGACACCACTTAAAAGTTATCATGAACATAATAAGGACAAGATGACAGAAGTACTTGTAGCGATGCTTAGAGAAGGGAAGTCTGTAGCTCTCGTTTCAGATGCAGGGCTTCCACTCATCAGTGACCCAGGCTATGAACTGGTCAATGCTGTCAGAGATGCTGGCTTAACTGTTGTCACAGTGCCCGGGCCGAACGCCGCATTAACCGCGTTGATGACGAGCGGATTATCTTCTTATTCTTTTCTGTTCAATGGATTTCTGCCGCGTAAGGAATCTGACAAACATGCTAAGCTTGAGGAATTAATGCAGCAGCCGCATTCTATTCTGCTATATGAATCTCCTTACCGTGTGAAAGATACATTGACCACTATTGCGAAAATAGATGCGGAGCGGCGTGTAGCACTTGCAAGAGAGTTGACGAAGCGGTTTGAGCAGGTTGTAACAGCACCAGTCAAGGACCTGCTGGCTAAAATTGAGCATGACATCCCGTTAAAAGGTGAGTTCGTCATTGTCATTGATGGTCAGTACGAAGCTCATGTGGAGCAGTGGTGGGGTGATTTATCACTGAATGACCACGTGAATCACTATATCAGCGAAGGACAGTCATCAAAAGAGGCGATCAAACAAGTAGCTGTTGAGCGAGGACTGAAAAAAAGAGAAGTCTATGATAGTTTTCATATACATGATTAAAGCCCCGGCGCTCTTGCGCCAGGGCTTGATGTATTATTTTGCTGCTTTTTCTTTTTCTTCAATTTCTTTGATTAACTGTTCAGCGCCTTCTTTGCTAAGAACAAGTTTACCGCCTGCTAATAAGTAGTTATCTTCAGAAACGTCACCAGTGACTGCACAAGTCATGCTTGGTTTATATTTCTTTAAAATAATTTTATCTGAATCAGTGTAAATCTCTAATGCATCTTTTTCAGCGATGTCTAAGATACGACGTAATTCAATCGGAATTACAACACGTCCCAATTCATCAACTTTTCTTACAATACCTGTTGATTTCATAACATTTATCCTCCAAAATAGTTAGTAATATTTTCTAATTCGACATATCAATAGACAAATTCGACATTTGACATAGTTAGAATATACTACCATAAATATACAATGTCAATAAGTTTGTTTATATATTAAGTTTTGTAAAGATAGTGTAATATTTTATAGTGATAGTTTAATATTAAATTTGTCGAATTTACATTTAAAGGATATTGAAATCCATGCCTTTTTTCTGTATATTTAAGTGATAGAACAATTGAGGAGGACTACGATGACAAACAAGACTTTTTACGTGACGACACCGATCTATTATCCAAGCGGTAAGCTGCATATTGGACATGCCTATTCCACTGTTGCAGCAGATACGATTGCCCGTTACAAGCGCCTGCAGGGATATGACGTCAGATATTTGACAGGTACAGATGAACACGGTCAGAAGATTCAGGAGAAGGCACAGGCAGCAGGTAAGCCTGAGATCGAATATTTGAATGAGATTATTGAGGATATTCAAGCGCTATGGACAAAATTAGAGATTTCCAATGATGATTTTATCCGTACGACTGAAGAGCGTCATAAAGTAGTCGTAGAAAAAATATTTGAACGTTTACTGGAGCAGGGTGATATTTATCTTGGTGAGTACGAAGGATGGTATTCAGTTCCGGATGAAACTTATTATACAGAAACGCAGCTCGTTGATCCTATCTTTGAAGGCGATAAGATTGTCGGCGGAAAAAGCCCGGATTCCGGCCATCCAGTTGAGCTGGTTAAAGAAGAGAGTTATTTCTTCAAGTTAAGTAAATATGCTGACCGCCTTGTACAGTATTATGAAGATCATCCAGACTTCATTCAGCCTGTGTCAAGAAAAAATGAAATGCTGAATAACTTCATTAAGCCTGGACTGGAAGATCTTGCTGTGTCACGTACATCATTCGACTGGGGAATTAAAGTACCGTCCAATCCGAAGCATGTAGTCTATGTATGGATTGATGCACTGACTAACTACATCTCAGCACTGGGTTACTTGTCTGATGATGATGAATTATTCAGAAAGTACTGGCCGGCAGATGTACATATTATGGCGAAAGAGATTGTTCGTTTCCACACCATTATCTGGCCGGTTCTATTGATGGCACTTGATTTACCTCTGCCTAAAAAAGTATTTGCACATGGCTGGATATTGATGAAGGATGGTAAGATGAGTAAGTCTAAAGGAAATGTAGTAGACCCTCATATTTTAATTGACCGCTACGGCCTGGATGCAGTCCGTTATTATTTAATGAGAGAGTTACCATTTGGTTCTGACGGCGTATTTACACCTGAAGCGTTCATTGACCGCACTAACTTTGATCTGGCAAATGATTTAGGTAACTTAGTGAACCGTACAATTGCAATGATCAATAAATATTTTGACGGAAAACTTACAGGTTACAAAGGGCAGCTGCATGAGAAAGATGCTGAACTTGAAACACTTGCGGTTGAAACGAAAAAGCGTTACGACGAAGCAATGGAAGCACTGCAGTTCTCTGTTGCACTGCAGGAAGTATGGAAGCTCATCAGCCGTACTAATAAATATATTGATGAAACAACGCCATGGCTTCTTGCCAAAGATAACAGCCAGAAAGAGCTGCTTGAGAGTGTCATGTATCATCTGCTTGAAAGCATCCGTTTTGCCGCTGTATTACTTCGTCCTTTCCTGACAAAAGCACCGTACAAAATCTTCGAACAGATGAATTTGACAGATAGCGCACTGCAGGAGTACAGCAGTCTTGATACGTTCGGACAACTAGAGGCGAGTGAAGTGACCTCAACCCCTGCACCGATATTCCCGCGTCTTGAAGCAGAGAAAGAAGTGGCGTTCATCAAGAGTACGATGCAGCCACCTGCTGAGGAACCTGTGGAACAAGGAAAAGAAGAGATTACGATTGACGTTTTTGATCAAGTAGAACTCAAAGTAGCGACTATTATTGATGCAGACCATGTGAAGAAAGCGAAGAAATTACTGAAGATCCAAGTGGATTTAGGGAACGAGAAGCGTCAGATTGTTTCCGGTATCGCAGAATACTATAAACCTGAAGATCTCATCGGCAAAAAAGTCATCGTGGTTACTAATTTGAAACCGGTCAATTTACGCGGTGAACTGTCAGAAGGTATGGTTCTATCAGCAGAGAAGGACGGTCAGTTGACACTTGTAAGCGTACCGAGCAGTATTGATAATGGTTCAATCGTCAAATAGGGGTGATTCAATGTTAATTGATACACATGTTCATTTAAATGCAGAGCAATACGATGAAGATCTAAATGAAGTGATTGAACGGGCACAGGCAGCGGGTGTTGATCGAATGATGGTCGTCGGATTTGATGAGAAGACGATTAAGCGGACGATGACGCTGATTGATGAATACGACTTTGTCTATGGTGTGATCGGCT
>DJUI01000037.1:9168-16059 GCA_002438305.1 Staphylococcaceae bacterium UBA6286
AGCATCCAGTTGATGCGATTGATTTCACAGATGACTATTATGCGTGGATTAAGGAACTTGCACAGCATCCTAAAATCGTTGCAATCGGTGAAATGGGGCTTGATTATCACTGGGACAAATCACCGAAAGAGATACAAAAAGAAGTCTTTAAACGTCAGATTGCGCTTGCTAAGGAGCTCAAACTGCCGATTGTCATCCATAACCGAGAAGCGACACAAGATGTAGTAGACATCCTGAAATCAGAAAATGCTGCTGAAGTCGGCGGGGTCATGCATAGTTTCAGTAGTTCTCCTGAAATATGTGATGAAGTATTGAAATTGAACTTCATTATTTCATTAGGAGGACCCGTAACATTTAAAAATGCTAAGCAGCCAAAAGAAGTAGCAGTCCATGTTCCACTCGATAAATTAATCGTTGAGACAGATGCACCGTATTTAACGCCGTNNTCGAGGTAAGCGTAACGAACCAGCTTATGTCAAACTCGTGGCAGAGCAGATTGCAGAACTTAGAGGAATCACATACGAAGAACTTGCGGCGGCGACAACGGCTAATGCTGAGCGCTTATTCAACCTCAAATAAAATCATCAAAAAGGTCTGCCTTTAAAAGGCAGGCCGTTTTTTATTTGTTGTCTCACCGCATGATTGTAAGAGAAGAATGCCGACATTTGTGGTATAATAGCGCAGGTGATAATAATGAAGATAAATGAAATTGTAATCGTTGAAGGGAAGGACGATACAGTCCGGGTCAAGCAGGCGGTCGACTGCGATACGATTGAAACAAATGGTTCTGCTATTAACGAAACTACGTTACAGGCAATTGAACATGCTGCTGAGAAGCGGGGAGTGATTATTCTCACTGATCCCGATTACCCGGGAAATAAAATCAGAACAATCATTGAAAAGCGTGTACCATCTGCCAAGCAGGCGTTCGTCGATGCTCAAGTGGCCCGCAGTAAACGCGGTAAAATCGGCATCGAACATGCACCGCTGGACGCGATACGTGACGCGCTGACTAACGTCAGTACACCATTTGACAGTGATGTAGAGACAGTCTCAAAAGAACTGCTCGTAGACCTTGGACTGATTATGGGGCCGGGTGCCAGAGAACGACGAAGCAAAGTGTGCAATCATCTGAAACTGGGATACTGTAACGGTAAGCAGCTGTTCCACCGTTTAAATGCGTTCGGTGTGACTGAGGAAGATGTCATTGCAGCTTTGAAACATGGAGGATAATATGGAACACAAAGATATTGCAACACCTGCCCGCACGAAAATGCTTCTTAATAAACATGGTTTTTCTTTTAAGAAAAGTCTCGGACAGAACTTTTTGATTGATACGAATGTCATCAACAATATCATTACAGCGAGCGGTGTCTCAGAACAATCAGGTGTCATTGAAATTGGGCCGGGCATGGGTTCGTTGACAGAACAGCTGGCAAAACACGCCAAACGCGTGCTTGCTTTTGAAATTGACCAGCGGCTGATTCCTGTTCTGGATGATAGTCTCAGTGCCTATGATAACATTACCATCATCAATGAGGATATATTGAAAGCAGATGTTAAATCGGCCATAGAGGAACATCTGTCAGACTGCGAAGACATTATGGTAGTCGCTAATCTGCCGTACTATATTACAACACCGATATTAATGGGGCTGCTTGAGAAGCATCTCCCGATTACAAGCTATGTTGTGATGATGCAAAAAGAAGTGGGTGAACGATTAAGTGCTGCTCCTTCAACAAAGAGCTACGGCTCACTGTCTATTGCTGCACAATATTATACGACTGTCGAAAAAGTCATGGTCGTCCCTAAAGGTGTCTTTATGCCGCCGCCGAATGTCGATTCATTAGTTGTCAAACTGACTGTACGTGATCAGCCNNGCTGTGACAGTCCACGATGAGTCACTGTTCTTTAAGTTGACACGTGGTGCTTTTGTGCAGCGACGTAAAACAATCTTAAATAATTACATGTCATTGATACAAAACAGTAAAGAACATAAAGAAGAAATTATCAGCTGGCTTGAGCAGTCACATATTGCGCCGTCACGCCGCGGTGAAAGCTTATCTCTTGAAGAATTTGCAGAATTATCAAATAATTTTAATGATTTTTCTAATCTTTCGATATAAATATGTTGACAACGCTTGATGTAGTTGATAAAATTGAAAATTTATTTGACAAAATACCATAAAAATGCTATAATTTCAACTATAGCGAGGTGGGTCAATATGCCAAAAACATTAATAGACATCAAAAAAATTCTTGATTGTCAGTTAGGAAATCGTATTGTACTTAGAGCTAATGGAGGCCGTAAAAAGTTGATTGAGCGCAGTGGCGTACTCAAAGAAACTTATCCATCAGTATTTATTGTAGAACTTGATCAGGATAAACATAATTTTGAGCGTGTGTCTTATACATACACTGATGTATTGACTGAAAATGTCCAGGTCACTTTTGTGAATGAAAATCAAGAAGAGTTTCTTGTTCAATAATCCAAGCAATTCAGCACAGTCCTAACGGGCTGTGCTTTTTCTTTGTGACAAATCATTATACCGGCACTTTACAAATTATGATAAACTTGTACTAATAATTTTTAAGTGAGGATAACTAATGATTTATGAANNAAAATAAATTTAACGCTCGATACGTTGTATAAACGAGACGATGGCTATCATGAAGTTGAAATGATTATGACGACCGTTGATCTGAATGACCGTCTCTCTTTTGAAAAGCGGAAAGATCAGCGCATCGTACTGAAAATTGAGCATACGTATGTACCAAATGACCATAGAAATCTCGCTTACAAAGCAGCAAAACTAATGATGGACCGCTATGATATCAGTCAGGGTGTGACTATTACATTGGATAAGGCCATTCCGATTGCTGCAGGACTTGCTGGAGGATCCAGTGATGCAGCGGCAACGTTCCGCGGGATGAATCGTCTCTTTAACTTGAACCTGTCACTTGAAACACTGAGCAGCCTTGCAGCTGAAATTGGTTCGGACATTTCGTTTTGTGTTTATGGTAAGACCGCACTATGCAAAGGGCGCGGTGAACAGCTGACACACCTCCCTAAACCACCGGCGTCCTGGGTCGTTTTAGCAAAGCCGGATATCAGTGTATCGACAGCTGATGTATACGGTGCGTTAACGCTCGATGATCAGGCTGATGATATACCGACTCAGCAATGTATCAAAGCAATTGAAACAGGCGATTATCAGTTATTGACCAACAGTCTCGGTAATGACCTTGAAAAAGTAACGACTGAGATGCACCCGGTCATCAAAACACTGAAAGAAACGATGCTGAAAGGTGGTGCTGATGCTGCCCTGATGAGTGGCAGCGGACCGACCGTATACGGTTTGACGAGCAAGGAACGTCAGGCGAAAAGTGTCGTCAATGCACTAAAAGGCTGCTGTAAAGAAGTTTATATGGTGAGGTTGCTCGGTTAATATTGTAAAACCGAACATTTATGATATATTATATATATAATATGCGTAAATGAGGGCTTTATATGAAATTTAAAAGAAGTGAACGTATTGTCTATATGACAAGTTATTTACTGAGTCATCCTAATGAGCTGGTGCCGCTGACTTACTTCGTCCAGAAATTTGAACAGGCGAAGTCATCCATCAGTGAGGATATTCAAATCATCAAGGAGACTTTCCAAAAAGAAGAGATCGGTATCGTTACGACGACAGCTGGCGCAAGCGGCGGTGTCACTTTTATGCCGAAGATGTACAAAAGAGAAGCAGAGCAGCTGATTGATTATTTATGTGACATGCTCGAGGAAAAAGAACGTCTGCTGCCAGGCGGCTACTTATTCATGTCAGATTTAGTCGGTAATCCAAGACTTCTCGGCCAAGTGGGTGAACTGATCGCAACGATGTACATGAATCAGCAAGTAGACGCTGTAGTGACGATTGCTACAAAAGGAATCTCGCTGGCCAATGCGGTAGCTAATATTATGAATGTTCCGGTAGTTGTTATCCGTAAAGATAACAAAGTCACTGAAGGCTCAACAGTGTCTATCAACTATGTTTCTGGCTCATCAAGAAAAATCGAAACGATGGTACTATCAAAACGAACATTGCCGGAAGATTCCAATGTCTTAATTGTTGATGATTTCATGCGTGCCGGTGGTTCTATTACAGGAGTCATGAATTTGATGAGCGAGTTTAAAGCAAAAGTAATCGGGGTATCAGTACTTGTAGAATCGAAAGAGGTCAAACATCGCTTAATAGAAGATTATACTTCCTTAGTAAAGTTATCAGATGTAGATGAATATAATCAGTCATTCACGGTAGAAAAGGGCAATTGCCTGGAACGTTTTGAATAAAGGAGATATCAACATGAAGAGAGTATTTTCTGAACATGCACCTGAAGCCATTGGACCGTATTGCCATGCAGTCGTTGTGAACAATATGGTATATACCAGCGGCCAGATTCCTTTGACATTAGAAGGCGAAATTGTTAGTGAAGATGTACGTGAACAGACAGAACAAGTTCTCATCAATCTTCAAGCTGTTCTTAAAGATAGTGGTGCATCACTGGATTCAGTTGTCAAAACCACTATATTTATTAGTGACATGAATGACTTCCCGATCATCAATGAAGCATATGGCACGTTTTTTACAGAGCATCTTCCAGCAAGAAGTTGTGTAGAAGTCAGCCGTCTACCAAAAGACGTTAAAGTTGAAATTGAGGCAGTAGCTCTAATCCATTAAGCGATATTGATGGTTTTACATACAGATAGGGGGCTTACTGAAGTGAAAGTTACAGACGTGAGATTAAGGAAAATAGACGCAGATGGCCGGATGAAAGCATTAGTATCTATCACGCTAGACGAAGCTTTTGTAATTCATGATTTACGAGTCATTGAAGNNGAATTTCGTGATATCGCGCATCCTATTAACAGTGAGATGCGTCAGGAAATTCAACAAGCAGTCATGAAAGTATATGATGAGGCAGAAGTTGAAAGCAGACAGCCGGCAGCTACTGACGATGACCCTATTCAGACATTTGATCAGTCTCATGCAGCAACAAGCGAAGAAGTGCCGGACTTAGTTGAGTCAGATTCCGAAACGACTGTTTCTGAAGATTTAAGACCTTAATGACAAAAACATCACTTGAAAAAGTGATGTTTTTTTGTTTTAAAAATAGTGTGCTGAGTGGATTACAACGTGTCAACTACTGATACCTCTTGAAACTCGTACGTCTATTAAATTATAATAGAGGTAAAGTGAATGATGGAGGCGCTCTTTTATGAATAGACAAGCAATCATCCTGGCTGCTGGCAAAGGTACACGTATGAAGTCAAAACTATACAAAGTACTGCATCCTGTCTGCGGAAAGCCGATGGTGAAACATGTACTTGATAACGTCCGCAGTGCGGGTGTTACAGAAGTCGTAACTATTGTCGGACACGGCGCTGAGCAAGTGAAGAATGTGCTGGCTGGAGAATCTAAATTCAGCATGCAGCAAGAACAGATAGGAACGGCCCATGCGGTATCGATGGCGAAAGAACATCTAGGTGAATCGACTGGGACAACAGTCATCATTTGTGGAGACACTCCATTGATTTCTGAAGAAACAATCAATAATTTTATTACGCATCACGAAAATAGCGGGGCGAAAGCGACTATTCTCTCAGCAGTGACGCGGCATCCATTTGGATACGGGCGCATTATACGTGATGAGCATAACAACGTCGTAAAAATTGTTGAGGAAAAAGATGCGTCTCTTGAAGAGAAACTGGTTTCTGAAATCAGTTCAGGAACATTCTGTTTTGATAACGCAGCTTTGTTTGACAAGCTTGCTCAGGTTAATAATGACAATGCACAAGGTGAGTATTATCTGCCGGACGTCATCCAGTTGCTGCAGGCGGACGGTGAAAAGGTGGAAGCCTATACGACCGAAGACTTTGACGAAACATTGGGTGTCAATGATCGCGTGAACCTGGCAAAAGCAGAACGATTGATGAGACGTCGTATTAACTGCAGACATATGATGAATGGTGTGACATTAATTGATCCTGAAACGACTTACATCGGCGCAGATGTAGTAATCGGAGCAGATACTGTCATCTATCCCGGCACTGTACTATCAGGTAAGACAGTCATCGGTGAAGATGTCATGATTAGTGCCAACTGTGAAATCACTGATAGTACAATCGGTGACAGAGCGCATATTAAACAATCAGTCGTTACTGAATCAGTCGTGGGTGAAGATACAGCTGTTGGACCATATGCTCAGCTGAGACCAGGCAGTGATATAGGAAAAGCTGCGAAAATCGGTAATTTTGTGGAAATCAAAAAAGCAAGACTGGATGATGAGGCAAAAGTATCACATTTGAGCTATATCGGAGATGCTGTCATTGGTGCGCGTACGAATATAGGATGTGGTACAATTACAGTCAACTACGACGGTAAGAATAAGTTCAAAACAACCATCGGTAAAGATGCATTTATCGGATGCAATTCAAACTTAGTGGCCCCAGTGACAATCGGTGATGATTCCTTCATTGCTGCAGGATCGACGATAACAGATGATGTACCGGAATCAAGTCTGGCACTTGCCCGTGCGCGTCAGACAACTAAAGAAGGATATTACAAAAAATAATGAGCAGGACTACGATGGGAGTTAATACAATGTCAAACAGTGAATACAAAAATTCAAAGCTAAAGATTTTCTCGTTAAACGGTAACCAGCCACTTGCAGAAGAAATTGCACGTTATATCGGAATTCCATTAGGGAAATGTAGTGTCAAAAGTTTCAGTGACGGGGAAGTTCAAATCAACATCGAAGAAAGTATCCGCGGCTGTGACGTCTTTATCGTTCAACCGACGTCTAACCCAGTCAATGAACACTTAATGGAATTATTAATTATGATTG
>DJUI01000005.1:0-6421 GCA_002438305.1 Staphylococcaceae bacterium UBA6286
AGTAACCTTCTTGTTCGTTGATGCGGAGTGTTTCAAGCCCTTGTGCAGTCCATCCCATAGCATCGCTCAGTGCGACACCAATTGTTTTCGTCCCTACATCCAGACCGATTGCCTTATTCATTTGATTCTTTCTCTGAATGAATATAACTGGAAACCAGCTGTTCCATAATGTCATCTCTATCCAATCTTCTGATCTGATTGCGCGCATCATTATGTCTTGGAATATAGGCAGGATCTCCAGACAATAGATAGCCGACAATCTGATTGATTGGATTATAGCCTCGTTCTTCAAGTGTATGATACACATTGAGAAGAACAGTACGTACTTCTTCTTTCGGCAGCTCATCAAAGTTAAACTTCATTGTTTTATCGAAATTTTCCACTGTAAACACCCCTTATACTGACATTGATTCACTTTGTATCATACTATATTATAGCGTTAATTTATAGTGAAGATATGTGGTCTTTAACAAATTGTAATGCCTCTGTTATTTTTGAAGGGTCATTTGCACCACCTTGAGCTGAGTCAGGGCGTCCGCCACCTTTACCGGATGTCACGTCAGCGACACCTTTAATCAAGTTGCCGGCGTGTACGCGGTCAGTCAACGATTGAGCGACTGTCGCCATGTAGTTTAATTTATCATTGGCAGCAACAAGGAATATCATGGTGTCAGGAAGTTTAGATTTATAATCATCCATCAATTCACGCAGTGCTTTAGCGTCATCAGCAGGCACTTCCATTGCGAGTATTTGAATACCGTTAATGGTTTCAACCTGTTCTTTGATGTCTCCGACCTTTAAGGTGGATAGTTCTTTATTAAGTTCTCCAAGCTGTTTTGTCAGCTGCTTTTCTGACTGTATAAGCTCAACAATCTTTGTCTCGAACTGCTCAAGATCTCTCGCCTTTAACGGTATCATCAACTGATTCACTGCTGTTTCATACTGAGTCATGAAGTCATAGGCAGCTTTGCCTGTCACCGCTTCGATACGCCGGACACCTGCCCCTGTTCCCGATTCAGAAACAATCTTGAATAAACCTATCTCTGCTGTGTTTCTTACGTGAACACCACCACATAGTTCAATTGAAAATTCACTCATTTCAACGACACGGACCACATCGCCGTACTTCTCTCCGAACAGTGCCATTGCACCCTTTTCTTTTGCCTGTTCAATCGGCATCTCTTCGATACTTACTTTGATGTTTGCCCATATTTTCTCATTGACAATCGCTTCTACTTTGTCCAGTTCTTCAGACGTCACAGGACCAAAGTGAGAGAAGTCAAAGCGCAGGCGTTCGGGCGTTACTAATGAGCCGGCCTGATTAACATGTGTGCCCAGCACTTGTTTTAATGCTGCGTGCATTAAATGAGTCGCACTATGATTTTTGATGATATCATTTCTAAAACCAGCATCTACAGCCGCTTCAACAGTGGATCCGACATGAACGCGGCCGAACTGAATCGTTCCTGTATGCAGATTCTGGCCATTCGGTGCCTTAGTGACCTCAGTGACTGCGATTTCAAAGTCATCATGGCTGACAGTACCTCTGTCAGCAATCTGACCTCCGCTCACTGCATAGAACGGTGTCTCACGCAGAATAAACTGAATCGTTTGTTCTCCTTCAACTTCACTGACTTCTTCACCAGCAAAGATGATGTTTTCTATTTCAGTCGTTGCTGTCAACGTCTCATAGCCGACAAAACGACTCGGCGTACTGATATTTGCCAATGTTTCGTTTTGAACCTGCATGCTCTGAGTTTTTTGACGGGATTCTCTTGCACGTGTCCGCTGCTCTTCCATCGCCGTTTTGAAACCTGCACGGTCAATGTTCAGTCCGTTTTCTTCTGCCAGCTCTTCAGTCAGTTCAACAGGAAAACCGAATGTATCATACAGCTTGAACACATCTTCACCGCGCAGTTCATGTGAACCGCTTGCTGCTTCTTCTTTCAGTCGATTGAAATGTACAAGACCTTCTTCCAGCGTCTCATAGAATCGTTCTTCTTCAGATTTAATCACTCGTTTGATGAAATCTTTCTGAGCTTCGACGTTTGGATAATAAGGCTTCATTATTTCAGCGACGATATCCACCAGTTCATACATAAACGGCTGATTGATTTCAAGTTTTTGTGCAAATCTTACCGCACGACGCAGTAGACGACGGAGCACATAACCGCGGCCCTCATTTGATGGCAGAGCACCATCTCCGACTGCAAATGCCACTGTACGGATATGGTCTGCAATGACTTTAAATGCAACATCATCTTCTTTTAATGTTCCATATGTTTTACCTGAAATCTGCTCAGTCTGTTTAATAATCGGCTGGAAGAGATCCGTGTCAAAGTTGGTTCTTACATTCTGAGACACGCTCGCCATCCGTTCAAGCCCCATCCCTGTATCAATATTCTGCTTTGGAAGCGGAGAATACGTATGGTCAGGATTATGGTTGAATTCTGAGAACACTAAGTTCCATACTTCGAGATAACGTTCATTCTCTCCACCTGGATACATCTCCTCAGCTGGATCATCCTGTCCGTAATCCTCACCACGGTCGTAGAAAATCTCGGTATTCGGTCCAGATGGTCCTTCACCGATATCCCAGAAGTTACCTTCAATTCGCGTAATCCGGTCATCTGTCAGACCAATCTCGTTGACCCACAGCTCATATGCTTCAGTGTCTTCTGGATGGATCGTCACATATAGCTTACTTGGATCAATCGCCATCCATCGTTCACTTGTCAGGAATTCCCATGCCCACTCAATGGCTTCTTTTTTGAAGTAATCGCCGATAGAGAAATTACCAAGCATTTCAAAGAATGTATGGTGACGTGCAGTGAACCCGACATTTTCGATATCATTCGTTCGTATTGATTTTTGAGCATTGACGATTCTTGGATTATTAGGAATAACGCGTCCGTCAAAATATTTTTTCAACGTCGCTACACCGGAGTTGATCCAAAGCAGCGTATTATCATCAATCGGTACAAGTGGTGCAGACGGCTCAATCATATGGCCTTTTTCAACAAAGAAATCAAGATACATCTGTCTGATTTCAGCAGCAGTTAATCGTTTCATTAAGTTATCTCTCCTTAAAATAAAATAAACGCCCGCCCCAGAAAGGGACGAACGTGTTCGCGGTACCACCCTAGTTATGACCGAAGTCATCACTCAAAGAATTATTGATTTACACTGTGAATGCAGCCTTCAAATGATCATTGCGTACCTTACACCGACCGGTACGTCTCTTAGAACAACGAATCACTTTACTCATCACTCACTGAATAATTAAATTATATGGACAATACGGCTATTCGTCAACTGTTTGATAATCATAAGGCGAAATACCTTCCATATTGATGAGAGGTGATATAAGATGCATGTTATCTTCAGTCAGCTCACCGACCGGGATATGCACCTCCTCATCATCATCGTTGAAGTAAGCTCTCAACGTCTCACTGAAAGAGGTCATCCGTTCCAGTCCAGTTCTACTGATTCCCTCATCAAATGCCTGACGTTCCCCGCAGATAATCAGTGACTGCTTCGCACGTGTCAAACCAGTATACAATATGTTTTTCTGCAGCATACGGTAATAAGCACGGACGACCGGCATGATAACAATCGGGAACTCCGAGCCCTGCGCTTTATGGATAGAGCAGCAGTAGGCATGAGTCAGTTCTGTTAAGTCCTGTTTCGTATAGGTGACCTCATTTCCGTCATAATCTACGACAACAACGTCTTTGTTCAAGGCATTTTCAGCGGCCATGAATATACCAATCACTTCACCGATGTCCCCGTTGAAAACATTATCTTCCGGTCGATTGACAAGCTGCAGCACTTTATCGTTTTTACGATAAACAATGTCACCAAACTGCAGTTCTCGTTTGTCATCAGCTTTTGGATTCAATATATCCTGCAGTTCCTGATTAAGAAATTTAATACCTGCTTTTCCTTTATAGATCGGCGCAAGCACTTGTATATCTCTTTTGTCATATCCTTTATCAACAGCGCGAGCCACTACTTGATTGATGACCTGAGGTATTTGATCGGTGGAACATGGAATAAAGGAGCGGTCGTTATAGCGCGCGGCTATATCAAATGGCTGATTGCGCTTAATCTGATGGGCCAGTTCTATGATGGATGAGCCTTCTTGTTGACGATACCCTTCTTCCAGTTCAACCTGCGGCATAATCTTAGAATCAATCATATCTCTGAACACCTGACCCGGCCCGACTGACGGCAGCTGATCTTGATCGCCGACAAAAATCAGCTGGCAGTCATTCGGCACTGCCCGCATCAGCTGAAACATCAACCATGTGTCGACCATGGACATTTCATCGATAATGACGAGCTTCGCAGTGATTTCATTCTCAAGAATATCATCCGGCTTACTCTCACGTGTCCAGCCGATCAAACGATGAATGGTAGTCGCCTCTAGACCAGTGGATTCTGCCAGTCGTTTTGATGCACGGCCAGTTGGTGCTGCAACGGCAATCGGGAAGTCAGACTGCTCATAGTCCTTATAGTCGAGACTGAGGCCGTGAAGTTCAGCGTACAGATTGAGCNNTCTTGCTGTTCATCGCTATTTGCAGTGCTTCACGCTGCTTAGCGGCATAGCTCACTTCAAAGAGGTCTTCAAGCTCCCCGATCATCAAAAGCACTTCAGACTGTTCAAACTGTTTGATGTTATCCTGATGGTTCATCAGTCGATGCAGCGTCTGCACCGTCTTCATTTCAGAATAATATAGACTCGGCAAATAAATACGATCATCATCATTGACAAGAATCTTCTCTTCAGTCAGTTCAAGGAGTTTGTTGACCAGTAGTCCGGAATCAATCATTTCACCACTTTTCGTCAGTAAATGATAAGCCGTTTCAAGAAGCATATCTTCCGGAATATACGTATGGCCGTTCTGTAGACATGCCTGCTCCATCGCATAGACGAGCGCCGCTTTCAGACGTTCCGGATGATTTCCTTCCATTCCTAAGCGCTGTGCTAATTCATCGGCTTTGTTAAAACCGATTCCTTGAATATCCATCACGAGTCGATACGGCGATTCCTTAATTGTTTTAATAGTATCCTCTTTGTAATACTGATAGATCTTCATCGCCAGCTGCGGTCCGAAACCCCAGTCATTCAGCTTGATCATCGTCTTTTCTATCGCCTGGTTGTCATTGATCGTCTGATAGATCATATCCTTTTTTTCGGTGGAGAGCTTAGGCACCTGGTCAAGGACCGCTCTATCTTCCATAATCATTTTCAGTGCATCATCACCGAGTGTGTCAACGATTTGACGTGCAATTTTTTTGCCAATACCTTTAAAAAGGTCACTCGATAAGTAATGGATGACGCCATCTTTTGTCTGCGGCATTTCTTTCTCAAATTTCTCAGCTGCCAGCTGCTTTCCATATTTAGCGTGCGTTACTACCCTGCCGGTAAAAGTATAAGTATCACCTTCAGCAATTTGAGGGAAGTACCCTGTAACTGTGACCTCTTCTTCAAAATCTTCATTTGAATCTACCACTTCTGCTTTCAAAACAGTATAAAAATTATCCGCATTCTGAAATAAAATACGGATAATGGTTCCTTTGACAAACGGCTGATCAAATAAAGACATGTTTTCCACAGTTACTCCTCCTTCAGTTGTCCGAACATATTAATCGCATGCCCTGCAAGCAAGTGGTCAGGCTGTATTGCTGTGACCCGCTTGAATGTATTTATCGCTTGTTCTGCATCATCATCCAGCATGTACCGGGCAAGTGCTAAATTATAAAGAGCGTCCGTATGTTCAGGCTGACGCACGAGTAGTTCGTTTAAAACAGCCACTGCTTCGTCGTACATCGATAGCTGGCACAAAATCAGACCGTACTGAAAAGCAATCTCATCATCAGCCGGCTTAATTTCGTAACTGCGCATCATATAAGGCAGTGCAGCATTGAAATCACCTGAATTGATAAAACTCATGCCCAGCATATAGTGAATGTCAGCATCTTCCTTGTTCACAACAAGTGCTTTCTGATAGAGCTTGACGGCCTCACTATAACGCTCATGATTAAAATAAATGTTTGCGAGACCGTAATAGGCGCCACCGTGCTCAGAATCCAGTGTCAATGCTTTCTGGAAAAAACGTTCTGCTTCTTCTACTTTGCCGGCATCTGCGAGAATGGTTCCTGTATTGATATAGTGATTCGGTTCATCAGGCTGTTCTTCTATCGCTTTAAAAAGCATTTCAAGTGCCTGCTCATATTTTTTCTGCTGTATAAGTTCAATTAACTGTTGTTCGTCCATAACAACCTCCAATAATCCTCATTATATCAAACTATAAAAAAGAAGACATATGTCTTCTTAGACGACATATGTCAGTTGGTGTTCATGCTTAAAGACATCATCAATCGTTGCCCCGCCAAGACAAACCTCGCCCTGGTT
>DJUI01000005.1:6452-9465 GCA_002438305.1 Staphylococcaceae bacterium UBA6286
CTTTCAGCTGTGTATCTGATATTTTTTCAACTGTGACTTGAGTGTCCTGCTGACGATATCTGAACTTCGCTGTACAGCTGAGCGGTTCTGAGAAGTCCATCTCCCCGACAAAGCTGAAGTCTGAGGCAATCAAGTAATCGCTGTACAACGTGTCATGATGGAAGCCCTGCTCTACATANNTCATCAAGATTTTTGCCGACGACAAACCACGGATCCCCGTCACCACCTATACCAAGTCCGTGACGTTGACCGATTGTATAGTACATTAGTCCCGCATGCTGACCCATATCTTTACCGTCAAGCGTCGTCATACGACCACTGGTTGCCGGCAGATACTGACTTAGAAATTCTTTGAAGTTTCTTTCACCGATAAAACATATACCCGTGGAATCTTTTTTCTTGGCAGTCGCGAGCTGGTATTTCTCTGCAATAGCGCGCACTTCCGATTTTTCCAGATGACCGAGCGGGAACATCACGTGCTGCAGCTGTTGTTGAGTCAGCTGGTTCAAGAAATACGTCTGATCTTTGTTGTTATCGATACCCCGCAGCATGTCGACGGTGCCATCGTCATTACGGCGAACTTGTGCGTAATGACCAGTTGCCACATAATCTGCACCTAGTTTCAATGCATGGTCAAGAAACGCCTTGAATTTGATTTCTTTATTGCACATGACGTCAGGGTTAGGTGTCCGTCCTTTTTTATATTCATCGAGGAAATATGTGAATACTTTGTCCCAATATTCCTGTTCAAAATTAACTGCGTAATACGGGATCCCGATCTGATTGCAGACCGCTATGACATCTTCGTAATCTTCAGTCGCAGTACACACACCGTTTTCGTCTGTATCATCCCAGTTCTTCATAAAAATACCGATCACATCATAGCCTTGTTCTTTCAAGAGCAGTGCTGTGACTGAACTATCGACACCGCCGGACATACCGACGACCACTTTCGTTTGTTTATTTTCCATTGAATTCGCTTCTTTCTCTATTCATTTCGTATATTTTCAACAGTTGATCTGCAATATAATCTAATTGGTCTTCAGTCATCTCATGACCGAAACTGAATCTGATGGAGCGCTTCGTCCGCGGATCATCGCCGAACATAGCTGACAGAACATGTGAAGGTTCAATGGATCCAGCAGTACATGCAGAGCCGCTCGACACATAGACACCAGCCATGTCCAGTAACGTCAACATTATTTCAACATCGCTGAACGGAAAGTATAAATTGGTGATGTGTGCAAGCTGCATATTCTTGTCTCCATTCACTTCAAATGGAATGGACCGCTGCTGCAGACCATTTAAGAAATATTCTTTCAGCTGCATCAGTCGGATGTTATGGTCGTCCAGCTGACTGACGACTTCAGTTAATGCTCTTGCCATTCCTTTGATCAACGGAACATTCTCTGTTCCTGCACGGCGCTTTGTTTCCTGTGAGCCACCGAGCTGTGAGTATTCCAACGGTGTTCCCTCTTTGATATAAAGCAATCCGACACCTTTAGGACCATAGAACTTATGAGCGGTCAAGCTCATCATATCAACGTTCAGTTCGTTGACATCAAGCGGCAGATGTCCGGCAGTCTGAACTGCATCTACATGGAAGAGCGCCTGATGGTCTGACAACAGTGCGCCGATGTCATCAACGGGTTGAATAGTCCCTACTTCATTATTGCCGAACATCACAGAGACGAGAATAGTGTCTTCTCTCAGTGCCTCTTTTAAATCGTCTATATTTAACAGGCCCTCACGACTGACCGGCAGATAGGTCACTTCGAAGCCTTGCTTTTCAAGATATTCAAAGACGTGCAGCACAGAATGATGTTCAATCTGAGTCGTAATCAAATGATGCCCAAGGTGCTTATTCTTGTATGCTGCTCCTTTAATCGCGGTATTATTCGATTCTGTAGCACCGCTCGTGAAGATGATTTCCTTCGGTTGTGCATGAATAGCACCTGCAATTTCCCGACGAGACTGATCAATGATTTGCCGCGCATTCCGCCCCGTCTGGTGAATAGATGAGGGATTGCCGAATGTCGTCTCATAGACCGCTGTCATCTCTTCTAAAACATGAGGCGAAACGGGCGTTGTCGCTGAATAATCTGCATACACTTGCATCTTGAACATCCTTTCCGTATTTTTCAATACTCTATAATAGCACCGATTCATGTAAATAGCTAGTTACTGGAACTTTACAATTTGTAATAAATCATTTCGCGATTTTTACCGATTAAAAAGTAGGAGGTGCTCGAGTGACGAGGACACTGATCAACTTGGAAATACTGAGTAAGAGAAGTATTTTAGACGATGCCGACAAGAAGCTGCTTGACAAGGAAAGGAACGGGTTCAACGGAGAACGGCTCGTCGGAGAAATTCTGCAGAAGGCGCTTGACGGCCGGTGGTACGTGAGCAATATACTACTCGAGCATGACCAGAATTATATTCAGCTGGATCATGTCATCATTACCCGCCAGCGCGTCATTATATTAGAGGTGAAAAACCACCGCCACGATTATGAGATCCGTTCCGGAAAATGGCATTTTCAAAACGGCAGAGAAGTCAGTAATCCATTGAACCAGCTGGAGCGGGCTAAAAGCATACTCGCTCACTGGCTTCAACGACGAAAGGTTTACCTGCAGGTTCATGGTTATATCGTCTGGACAGGTGACAGCCATATATTCGGCCTGCAGCCTGACGATGCAATCATCAAACTGACTAAACTGACAAGAATAATCAACGAGTTACAGGTCAGTGACGAGCTATTCCCTCAGTTACACGAAGTTTTTCTTACAGACCAACTGAAAACCAATCCATTCTATCATCATCGTGCTGCGGGTCAGCTCAAAAACGGCTTCAACTGTCCGTCATGTTATTGTTTAAGTCTGAACGGCAGAAAGCAGCAGATGAAATGTACCGACTGCCGGACTACTTTTTCGATCAGTGAAGTCCTCTACATTAATATGATTTATTACTGTTCAGTACATGACGTCCATGAATTCAGCATCCGCTGTCG
>DJUI01000005.1:9551-15139 GCA_002438305.1 Staphylococcaceae bacterium UBA6286
TCTCCCGCGAATATTCTGGCCGCTATTTTCGTTTGGCAGGGCTCCCGCGAATATTCTGACCGCTATTTTCGTTTGGGGTCTCCCGCGAATATTCTGGCCGTTATGTTCGTTTGGCGCGTCTCCCGCGAATATTCCGGCCGCTATATTCGTTTGGCAAGTCTCCCGCGAATATCCACGCTGCTATGTTCGCCGGGGAACAATCCGGTCGTCAGGCATATTCGTTTCTCTACCTATTCCCTGGATGCTAAACTGTCCTATATAACTAGGAGAAAGAAGGTTTATCAATGAACAATACAAAGATTCCAGTATCTGTACTGGACCTTGCTATATTAAGACAGGGAGAAACGAATCGTCAGGCCATCCAGAATGTTGTCAACTTGGCTCAGACTGTCGAAGAGCTCGGCTATAACCGGTTCTGGATTGCGGAACATCATAATACGCCGAACTTAGCGAGTTCAGCGACAGTTGTCCTCATCAATCATGTACTTGCTCATACGAAGCGTATTCAAGTAGGTGCAGGTGGTATCATGCTGCCGAACCATACACCGCTCATCGTTGCTGAACAGTTCGGCACGCTTGAAACCATCTATCCGAATCGTCTGAACCTAGGGCTCGGCCGGGCGCCTGGCACTGATATGATGACTGCAAGCGCCCTCAGAAGAAATCAGCATGAATCTGTCTATACATTTCCGGATGATGTCAAGGCGCTTCTTGACTATTTCGGGCCGGAACATAAGCAGGGCTATGTAAAAGCATATCCGGGTGTGGACACCAATGTGCCATTATATATTCTCGGTTCATCCACTGATTCTGCTCACCTTGCGGCACGTCTCGGACTTCCTTATGTGTTTGCTGCTCACTTCGCACCTGAGCAGATGAAAGAAGCGATTGCCATCTACAGAAATCTCTTCACACCTTCTGAGTATCTGGATAAGCCCTATGTGATCATCGGCATGAATGTCATTGCTGCTGAAACTGATGAAGAAGCGGAATTTCTGGCGACAAGTACGCATATGATGTTTTTAAGCATTGTCAGAAATTCAAGACAGCCGCTGCAGCCGCCGACCCATGACATTGATGCCATCTGGAGCCCGCAGGAGAAAATGATGGCAACATCACGCACAGCGGCTTCACTCATCGGCTCCAAAGAAACAATTTCAAAACAACTGGAAGACTTCCAGAATCAATATCATGCAGATGAAATTATAGCAGTGTCCTATATTTATGACCTTGACAAGCAGCGCCGCAGCTATGAAATATTAAAAGAAGTCACATCATAAAAAGCAGCTCTCACTCGAGAGCTGCTTTTTAAATATAGAACATATAGCCTTCAATGATATCTTCATCTTTGTAATCCATTAAATCTTCAAGTGTCGTTTCGTCCAGTACTTGTTTGACAGCATCACGTATATTCATCCAGAGTTGTTTTTGCGCCGGTGGTTCATCTTCAATACCTTCGACTGGTATAATAGGACCTTCCAGCAGCCGGATGATGTCACCTGCTGTAATGTCCCCGGGCGCTTTCATCAGTTGATAACCGCCCTTTGCGCCGCGGACACTTCGGATAAGTCCGGCATTTCTTAACGGCCCTACTAACTGCTCCAAGTATAGATCACTCAAACTATTCTCCTCAGCAATTGTCTTCAAAGACACAGTTCCCTGTCCGTAACGTTTTGCCAGGCTGATCATTAATGTAAGACCATAACGGCCTTTAGTTGATATTTTCATCCAGACGTCTCCTTTTTGTTAAATCAATTTTATCACATTTGTCGCGAAAATAAGNNATAAGGTAAACTTTAATAAAAAAGGAGGATGATGATGGAACCTTTAGCTTATAGAATGCGACCGACGACGATTGATCAAGTCATCGGTCAGCAGCACTTAGTGGGTCCCGGTGGAATCATCAGAAGAATGGTTGATGCAAGACGGTTGTCCTCGATGATTTTGTACGGCCCGCCCGGTACCGGTAAAACAAGTATTGCTCGTGCAATCGCCGGATCGACAGCGGTAAAATTCAGACAACTGAATGCTGTCACTGATACAAAAAAAGATTTGCAGATAGTCGCTGAAGAAGCAAAGATGTCCGGCCAGGTCATTCTATTGCTGGATGAAATTCACCGTCTCGACAAAGCGAAACAGGATTTCCTGCTGCCGCATCTTGAAAACGGCCGGATCATCTTAATTGGTGCGACGACGTCCAATCCATATCATGCCATTAATCCTGCCATCCGCTCACGGGCACAAATATTTGAACTTCATTCATTGACTGAAGAAGATATCCGGACAGCTCTTGAACGGGCACTCACTGACCCTGTGAATGGCTTTGGCAATGAATCGATTGATATAGAAAAAGCAGGAATGGATCATTTTGTACTGGCTTCCGGCGGTGACGTCAGAGCTAGTCTGAACGCTCTTGAACTTGCTGTTTTATCATCGACAGCACAGGACGGGACCATTGTCATCACGCGTAAAGACGCTGAAGACTGTCTCCAGAAGTCGTCGTTTAACTTTGACAAGGACGGTGATATGCATTATGACATCATGAGTGCCTTTCAAAAATCTATTAGAGCAAGCGATGTCGATGCGGCACTTCATTACCTTGCCCGGTTGATCAATGGGGGTGACCTTCCGACCATTACCCGTCGGTTGCTCGTCATCAGTTTTGAAGACATCGGCCTTGCCTCACCTCAGGCAGCCTCACGTACACTTGCCGCCATCGAAGCAGCAGAACGGCTCGGATTTCCGGAAGCTCGCATTCCGTTAGCTCAAGCTGTCATCGAACTCTGTCTCAGTCCTAAATCCAACTCTGCCATCACTGCTATAGACCGGGCATTGTCTGATGTCAGAACGGGCAGATCCGGTGACATTCCAAAACATTTAAAAGATGCGCATTATCAAGGCGCAAAAGCTCTGGGCAATGGTATCCGTTATCAGTACCCGCATGATTTCAAAGGTGGATATGTCAACCAGCAGTATTTGCCCGACAACTTAAAGAATGCCAAATACTATCAGCCGAAAGATACGAGTAAATCCGAAGCACAGTTCAAGCAAATTTATGATGCCATCAACGAACAAAAGAAGTGACCTCGGTCACTTCTTTTTTTAGTCTGCTACATCGCGTTTGATGAATACCCATAATGCGATGCCAAGCACGACAGCGATTGCGATGATATTGTAGATGAAGCTGAAGGTGTAAGTCATGTCATCGACAGGTGGTGCCCCCATATAATCCATGTACTGATTGAGCGACCAGTTGGCCGGCCAGATGAATTTCACTAACTCTGTCTTCTGGGCAACATAGCTGGTAATCAGACCACTGAAGAAGAACAGGCCGATCGTTATACCAAGTGAAATTGCTGTATTTTTGAATAGAACAGACAGCACGTAGGTAATAGTCGCAAAAATAACGACGTATATAATATCATTTGCCATCACTTTAAAGAAGAAAGGCCAGAAGTTCTCCATGTGATAAGTGCCTTCTATCATATTCGACACTGCATGCTGCGACGTTGGATTCATCTTGCCGGTAATCAAACCATTGATGCCGCCTATTGCATAAGCAAACAGGGTGAATGTAATAGAAATAAGCACAGCCGTCAACCATTTTGAGAAGAATATTTTAAGTCGTGACGCTGGTCTGATAAGCAGCAGCTTAATAGTGCCCTGCTGATGTTCACGGCTCATCAAGCCACTTGTGATGACGATAACCATAATGATGACAAAGCTGATAATGGATGAAGCGGATAGTAAGTTATCATATAAATTGTTAGCAGCTGGCGGCTGAACATCATTGTCCAGATAAAACTGCAGCCTTGGAATCTCTTGCTGCAATGTCGCCATCTTCGTGAATTCCTGCTGGTCAAAATTGTCCTGATTCTGACTAGTTAACTTGTTCAGTTCGTCGGACATATCTTTGATATCCGTCTTTACTTCCTGCTTCCAGTTATCATTTGAATAGACTCTGTTCATCTCTACACCCGTATCAAACGTTAAGGCGAAGAAGTTGATGATGAAAAATAAACCGACAATCATAGCCAGCATGATATACGTACTGAGGCGATTGAAATACTTGATCCATTCGTTACGTATTAAATTAAACAATGCCCTCACCTCCATCGTTTGTCAGTTCAAGGAAGCGTTCTTCAAGTGATTGTTTAGAGCGAACGACACCATATACATCGATATCCTGCTGCACTAAATCTCGAACGATACCTGGCACACTGTTAGACGGGCAAGTCACAGTGATCATCTCATGATTGATTTCAAATGGAAGCTCTTTATCAGTGAAATAGCTGACCGCCCGTTCCACTGGATAGACATCAAACTGATGCCGCAGATGATCATTTCCAGTAGTAGCAGTGTTGACATCTTCTATTCTGACCATCTGTCCATTTTTAATAATACCAAAACGATCGCACATCAGTTCCATCTCAGCAAGCAAGTGACTTGAAACAATGACAGACATTCCTTGTTCTTTGGCAAGCCGCCTGATGTAGTCGCGGATTTCACGAATGCCTGCAGGATCAAGACCATTTGTCGGTTNNTGCCTGAGCAAGTCCGAGACGCTGCCTCATACCAAGAGAATACTTCTTTACTTTGTCCTTGATACGATTCTCCAGTCCAACTAGTTTGATGACACGACGAATGTCTTCGTCAGTGATACCCTGCTGCATTCGGGCATACTGCTTCAGATTCTCTAGTCCAGATAAAAAAGGATATAATTCAGGATTTTCTACAATGGCGCCTATCTTTTTCATTGCTTCAGCGCGCTCGGTAACGACATTGTGACCAAGTATTCTGATGTCACCGTCTGTTGGTGTCGTTAATCCGACAATCATTCTGATTGTCGTCGTCTTACCAGCACCGTTCGGACCAAGAAATCCGAACACCTCGCCCTTTCTCACTTGAAATGTCAGTCCCTTGATAATCTGACGTTTACCAATATCTTTCCTCAGCTCATTGACTTCAAGACTATATGGTTGCTGTTCCACTCTATTCCCTCCTCTTGCCGTTGTTGACTTCATGTTCATTATACCTGTAAAACATTGATCAAGAAGTAAAAGGAGAGAATTTTAAGAAAAGTTTAAGAAAACGTTATGATCCATAACCAATCAAAAAAAGCTGGAACATGTCTGTTCCAGCCTTTATTGTCCTTTATCTTTAACCCGTCGGACAGGGATGTCTTTTAAGATATCATTGATGACATAGCTTGCACAAATCAGACCGACTACACTCGGTACGAATGCATTGGATGACGGCGGCAGCTGCGCTTTTCGGATAGTTGCATCCGGATTACCGACATAGGATTTCACGTCTTCTCTGATGACAATCGGACTTTCATCTGAAAATACAACTGGGATACCTTTTTTGATCCCTTCTTTTTTAAGGCGCGTCCGTATCACTTTTGCCATCGGATCCGTATGTGTTTTTGAGATATCCTCAATTTGAAAACGCGTTGGATCCGTCTTGTTGGCAGCACCCATACTTGAAATAATTTTAATTCCACGTTTCAGACATTCTTTCATCAGGTGAATCTTATAGACGATGGTATCAGAAGCATCGACGATATAATCGATATCATACTCAAA
>DJUI01000005.1:15331-15454 GCA_002438305.1 Staphylococcaceae bacterium UBA6286
CCAATGTTGGTTCTTGCGAGTGCCTCTGCTGCAAAAGAACCGACACCACCGACACCTAGTACAGCGACCGTCTGACTGTTCAGCAGCTTAAGCCCCTCTTTACCATAGGCTAATTCATTTCTC
>DJUI01000033.1:0-322 GCA_002438305.1 Staphylococcaceae bacterium UBA6286
AATTGCTTCAGTTGCTTTCAATTCCCCTGCAATAACAGGATGAATTGATTTCAATTCTGAAGACTCCAGTTGTTGTTTCAATGTTGAGCGCTTCATTTCGAGTTGACGGTAAAACTCCAATGCACGCCCGCGCCGGAATGTTTGTGCACCCTTAGAACGGCGACTACCGTGTTCTCCTTCGCCTCGATGTCTCCCTCTGGTTTCAGACCTCATATTTTTAACCCCATCCTTTTTGAATACTATTGTATACTAATGTATACAAAAATACTACTACTGCTAAAGTATTTAGCGAGAGTAATTTATTCAAATCCTTTTATTTTGT
>DJUI01000033.1:375-2716 GCA_002438305.1 Staphylococcaceae bacterium UBA6286
CTCTTAAAAAATTCGCCTCTTTTTTATAATAGAGAAAAGCTTTATAAACAATTGGATGATAGGTTTTCTATAGATAATATATATGTTAAGCAACTTTTAACCCGGTTCGGTCCAGGAATTGAAGAGGAAATAGAAGGTCTTGCTCATGCACTTGGTTATAAGGAAGAACAGGCTTTACTGCATTATGGAGGCTATTATGCAGCACATAAAAAAAGCGGCTGCTCTATTACGACAAGGCCGTCTTATATGATCCGCAACTATGACAATGACCCCGAAAGCTATGATGGGCGTTTTGTATTATATGAACCAACTGACGGTGGCTATGCGACACTCGGACCTTCCATGCAAATTACAGGACGGATGGATGGGATGAATGAAAAAGGACTCGTTGTCGGTTATAACTTTGTAAATACGAAAAACAGGGCGGATGGCTTTGTATGCAATATGATCGGGCGTCTGTTACTGGAGCGTTGCGCAACTGTTGAAGAGGGGATTTCATTACTAAAAAATATTCTCCATAAACATTCATTTAATTATGTATTACTAGATGCGGAGCAAACGATGGCGGCAGTAGAAGCATCTCCGCGCAATGTAGCTGTTCGGGACGCAACAGCCTGCACGAATCACTTTAAAGTTCTGACAGAAGAAAACCGTTACCGAACAGAGGATTCATTAGCGCGCGAACATATTATTTCGAATGCCCAAGAAACTCCACTTACTTTTGAAAATGCGTTCAAATTAATGAATGGTATCGAAAATGGGGTCTTTGCGACAAAATACGGAGCATGGGATGGTACACTCCATACGGTTGGCTATGTACCAACTGAAGGTAAATGTATTATTGCTTTAGGTGGAGATGCATTGCCTATAGTTATCGATTTTAAATCGTGGCTAAGCGGAACTTATTTGCCTCTTTCGAAAATTAAAGGAAAACTTCATGCGACAAATGGCTTTGCGAATGAATAAAGAAAAAACCCTTTCTCGGAAAAATTCCAAGAAAGGGTTTTGTAATTTCGCAAAATAGTAATCGTAAAGATTAACGTTTTGAGAACTGAGGTGCACGACGAGCGCCGCGTAGACCTGGTTTTTTACGTTCTTTCATACGTGGGTCACGTGTTAACATGCCCGCGCGTTTTAACGCACCACGGTATTCTGGGTCTGCTTCAAGCAACGCACGCGCGATGCCGTGACGGATAGCTTGTGCTTGACCTGTGAAACCGCCACCTTGAACGTTTACTAAAACGTCATAGTTGCCTTTAGTTTCAGTCAGATCGAATGGTTGGTTTAAGTCTAAGATTAATGATTCAAATGGTAAGTAGTCACGTACGTCACGTTTGTTGATCGTGATGTTACCTTCGCCCGGTACTAAACGTACACGTGCTACTGAATGTTTACGACGGCCTGTGCCTTGGTATTCAACTTGTGCCAATGTAATGTCCTCCTCTTAATTAACCACGTAACTCGTAGTTTACAGGTTGTTGTGCTTGGTTTTTGTGTTCTGGTCCAGCATAAACGTGCAATTTTTTGCCCATTTTATCGCCTAAAGAACCTTTTGGTAACATCCCTTTAATAGATGTTTCTAATAAACGTACTGGATTTTTCTCACGTAATTCACCAGCAGTGATTGATTTCAAACCACCTGGGTGTAATGAGTGACGGTAGTAGACTTTGTCTGCTGGTTTGTTACCTGAAAGGTAGATTTTTTCAGCATTGATGATGATCACGTGATCGCCACAGTCAACGTGTGGTGTGAATGTTGGTTTGTTTTTACCGCGTAAGATAGATGCTACTTCTGAAGAAAGACGACCTAAAGTTTGTCCTTCTGCATCAACAACGTACCATTTGCGTTCGATGTTTGATTCGTTAGCCATGAATGTTTGACGCATTTCGATTTCCTCCTAAAATAAAAAAAATTCCCTCTGATTTCCTGTCTATATATCTGTAACACAATAAGTTTCCGGGGCTTATTGTCGTGGTTGATATTAAACAATACCGTTGTCTATCTTATAACACTCTGGGGTGAGTTGTCAATGATTATTGTGTAATTCTTTCTTTGTTTTTCTTGCTGATAATCTCTGTGTCGTCCGGCAGATCAGCCCGCAGTTCTTCTTCACTCAAATAGATTTTTTCAAGGTATAATCCTTCAGCGGGTGCGGTCTTCCCTGTTTTCTCCCGGTTGCGTGCCTGGATGACGTCCGGGATATCCTGCCCTTCTTTCCTACCCTGCCCGATGTCCATCAAGTGCTGTACCATAATTCTGACCATGTTGTAGAGGAAGCCTGACCCGATGACGTGGAAGTCATAGCCGTCTGCTGTCTTTTCTACATTGAATGAGTAGATT
>DJUI01000033.1:2788-4283 GCA_002438305.1 Staphylococcaceae bacterium UBA6286
GTATGCCTTACCGATACAGTCGTAGCGTGAGTGATAGCTCTCTGGTATCTCTCTGACGGCTGTGACGTAGATGTCATCCGGCAGTGCTGAGTTGAACGCATGCTGCCATTTAGCGGGCGTCAGCTTCAGCGGTGTGTCAAAGTGGACATACTGGCATAATGCATGGACACCTTTATCGGTCCGGGACGATGGATGGATCCGGACGAATGTTTTGTGCATCCGCTTCAATATGCGCTCCAGTTCATACTGGACGGTGCGGCCTTCATTCTGGATCTGAAACCCTTGAAAGCCTGCACCATTATATGTGATTTGTAGTAGTATACGCATCATGTCACCTCTATGTTCTAAAGTACAGTATTGCTAATATCATCGGAATCACTGTCACAAGCGACCATGTATCACGCTGCTGCCAGTCGAGCTTCCGATATTTCGTCCGGCCGATGTCTCCTCTATAGCCGCGCACTTCCATCGCGACAGCGAGGTCCTCCGCCCGCTTGAAGGCTGAGACGAAGAGCGGGATTAACAGAGGTACGATGGCTTTCAAGCGGCTGATGAATGGGCCTGATGTCATATCAGAGCCGCGGGACATCTGAGCCCGCATGACTTTTNNTGTCGGTATGAACCGAAGCGCGATAGACATCATCAGTGCAAACTCATGGACAGGCACTTTAATCCTCTTAAGCGGATTAAGCAATGTTTCCAGCGCATCCGTCAATGAGATAGGACTTGTCGTTAACGTCATGATAGTCGTCAGAAATATAATGAGGATAAAACGCATGGTGATGAACAATCCCTGGATGATGCCGTTACTGTCAATATCAATGATGCCGTAGCTGAAGAGGTTGCTGCCGCCTTTCGTCAGGAAGACATGCATTAAAAATGTAAAAATCAGCAGCAGCAGAATCGGCTTCAGTCCGTTGATCAGAAACGACAGCTTCAACTTCGACAAGTAGAGTATCACCAGTGTCATGACTAACAGTATGCCGTATGTCACTATATTGTTCGCCGCGAATATCGTGATCATCATAATGAAGACAAACACGATCTTCATCCGCGGATCAAGTCGGTGGACATAAGAATCCATCGGTACATAACGTCCGAGTATCATCTGATCAAGCATGTGAGCCCCTCCAGTCCCGGTACATGCGGGTGAAATCATCAATGGTCAATGCCAGATGCGGGAACTGAACGTCATGCTTCCGTTCGACAGCGCGCTGCAGCTGGACGATTTTCGGCGGCATCAAGTCATAAGGTGACAAGTCACTACTGAATACTTGTGCCGGCGTCCCTTCCATGACAATCGTACCACGGTGCATTACTTTGATTTCGTCCGCACGCACCGCCTGATCCATCTGGTGGGTGACGAGTATGATAGTGATACCCGTCTGCTGCTGGATATCATCAAATAACTGCATGATATCTCTCTGCCCTGCTGGATCAAGTCCAGCTGTCGGTTCGTCCAATACAAGGATATCGGGATCCATAGCGAGCACTC
>DJUI01000050.1:0-271 GCA_002438305.1 Staphylococcaceae bacterium UBA6286
AGGCCATGACGTACAAGGGTCAGATATCGAGAAAGAATTCTTCACTGAAATTGCGCTGCACGACAAAGGAATGAAGATTCTCCCGTTTGACGCTGATAATATTAAAGAAGGAATGACGGTGATTGCCGGCAATGCATTCGGTGATAATCATCCCGAAGTGGTAAGAGCGAAGGAACTTAACCTCGAATTTTATCGTTATCATGACTTCCTCGGTTCATTTATGAATGAATATACTTCTGTTGCAGTGACGGGTTCTCACGGTAAGACATCC
>DJUI01000050.1:309-4535 GCA_002438305.1 Staphylococcaceae bacterium UBA6286
AATATTGATTTTGATCATCCTGATTACTTTGCGAGCATGAGCGATGTCTTCAATGCCTTTCAGGAGATGAGTCGCAACGTCAAAAAAGGAATCATTGCCTGCGGAGATGATGACAATCTGCGCGACCTGCAGGTCACGATTCCGATTTATTACTATGGAATGGGAGCTCAAAATCAAGTCAGAGCTGAAAATATCACCTCTACAGAGACAGGGACTACTTTTGATGTCATGATTGACGGTAGATTCTACAGCAGTTTTAAAACACCGATGTTCGGAGACCACCATGTGCTGAATGCGCTTGCGGTCATCACGGTATGCTATTTAGAACAGCTGGATGTTCAAAACATTAAAGATGCACTTGAGACATTCGGCGGTGTTAAACGTCGCTTTACAGAGAAGAAGAAAGATAATCAAATTTTAATTGATGACTATGCGCATCATCCAAGAGAAATCAGTGCCACTATTGATTCGGCACAAAAGAAATATCCAACGAGAAAAATTGTCGCTGTATTCCAGCCTCATACATTTTCCCGCACGGAAACATTTCTTGAAGATTTTGCCGATAGTTTAAAAGCAGCAGACAAAGTATATCTCTGTGATATTTTTGGCTCAGCGCGCGAAACGTCGGGTAATTTAACTATTGATGATCTGGCAGTGCTTATTCCAGGTGCCGAACTAATCAGCGAAGATAATGTAGCAGTACTGAACCAGTATACAGATGATGTGATTATCTTCATGGGTGCAGGAGATATACAGAAAATCCAGAAAGCCTATGAAAATGTATTGCAATAGTTCAAATATGTTTTAAACTAGAATAGCAGGGTAAAATGAGGTAGTAAAATAGACAGTTTAATAGGAGGGGTTTTATATGGAATGGATACTTCCAATCGCCGGTATTATTGCGGCACTGGCATTCTTAATTCTATGTATCGGTATTGTAGTTGTATTATTAGCAGTCAAGAAAAATCTTGACCACGTTGCTAAAACATTAGATGGTGTAGAAGGTCAGATTCAAGGGATTACACGTGAGTCTACAGACTTATTACATAAGACGAATCGTCTTGCTGAAGATGTACAGGATAAATCAGCTCGTTTGAACACAGTTGTTGATGCGGTCAAAGGTATCGGTGGCTCTGTACAGAACTTGAATAGTTCAGTGGACCGCGTGACTAATTCAGTGACACACAACATTGCTAACAACCAGGAGAACATTGCTCAAGTCGTTAAATGGTCTAACGTAGTGATGGAAATTGCTGATAAATGGCAGATGCGCAAAGAACGCCGCAACTCAGTGAACTTTGCCAACCAACCAGTCTACAGCGAAAAACAAGTTTATAATGAAGATACAACAAATGGTGGAAACGTCGATCATGTTAAAATTAATGCAGGATTATCAAAAGATTCTGACTTAAAATAACAACTTACGTTTATACGTCATATAAGTGGGAATATACTAACTATAACAAGTTAAGTATATTCCCATTTTAATTAGGAGGTCATTATAATGACAAATACAAATAACAAAGATCTGACAAGCGGTAAATTCGGCAAAGAAAAAGATAACAAATTTGACACGGCAAAGAATGTCAATAGTTTTGACAAAGACAACAATACGTTAGACGCAGGAGTTAAATCGACATCATATGATAAAGAGAATAACTTCAACTCTTTTGACAATAACAAAACGTATGATAACAATTTCAAAACGCCTGAAAACAACAATACTTACAACCGATCTTTAAGTGCTAACACTTTGAAAGAATATGAAGTTAAACAAACGAATTATTCTACTCGTGACTTTGCTCTTGGTTTCACTGTCGGCGTATCTTTAGGTACATTACTAGGTCTATTATTTGCTCCGAAAAAAGACGACACATATGATTATGACACAAATGATTATAAAGGGTCTTACTTAAAAGGTAACCAGGACAAAGAAGATAAATCTTCTAAAGTCGATCAATTCAAAGAAAAAGCAAACGAAATCAAAGACAAAGCTTCTGAAAAAGTAGCTGAAGTTAAAGATAAAGCTCAAGAAGTTAAAGGAAATGTTCAAGACAAAGTTGAAGAGAAAAAAGACGTTAACCAAGCTAAAGGCTATAATGAAGACACAGGCAACGTAACGACTAAAGTTGAAACAGATACCGATACTTTAGAAGCGCAGCGCCGTGCTATCAAAGATGAAGTTAATAATGATTCATTGAAAGAACCTGTTGCTATCGTTGACAAAGATTTAAACACTAACAAAAACAACAACAAATCAAACTTCAGTAACGCTACTAAAGTTGACTCTAACACAAAAGTAGATACTAAAAAAACAGATTTCAAACCTGGTAACACAAACAACAAAAACAACAAAAAATAAGATTCAATAATAAAAGTTGAATAGACTTGTGATATTATAGTAGGATGAATTACTCATCCTACTATTTTTTTATGTAGAAAAATAAAAGAAACGACGAGGTGTATGATATGTCTGAATTGAACCAGCTAAGAGAACGCATCGAAGAGATTAATATTGCCATATTGGAACTATTATCTGAACGCGGAAAAATTGCCAAACAGATTGGCCAGGAAAAACGTAAAGCAGGGACCATGATCTATGATCCGATGCGCGAAAAAGAAATGATCAACAAGCTTCAGGATTTGAACAAAGGACCTTATGATGATAATGTCATCAAGCAGTTATTTAAGGAAATCTTTAAAGCATCGACTGAACTTCAAAAATCAGAGAATGAAAAACATCTCTATGTCTCTAGAAAACTGAAGTCAGAGGATACTATCGTGACTACTGCAAATGGCGGCATTATAGGGGGCGATGAGAAGATATTCGTCTTCGGTCCATGTTCTGTCGAATCCTATGACCAAGTAGAACAAGTGGCTAAAAATCTAGTGGCAAAAGGTCAGAAATTTATCCGCGGTGGTGCATTCAAACCTCGTACATCTCCTTATGACTTCCAGGGATTGGGAGAAGAAGGGTTGAAAATATTAAAAGAAATTAATGTGAAATATGATCTTGCTGTCATCTCAGAGATTGTGAATCCAAATCACTTTGAACTGGCTGATCCATATATCGATGTATTCCAGATCGGTGCGCGTAATATGCAGAACTTTGAACTGCTGAAAGAAGCAGGTAAATCAAATAAACCGGTATTATTAAAACGTGGTTTATCGGCAACTATCGAAGAGCTGATCTATGCAGCTGAATATATTCATGCTAGTGGTAACAGCAATATCATCATTTGTGAACGAGGAATTAGAACATACGAAAAAGCGACTAGAAATACACTTGATATTTCAGCTGTACCGATCTTGAAACAAGGGACACATTTACCGGTTCTTGTTGACGTGACACATTCTACCGGCCGTAAAGACATTATGCTCCCGGTCGCTAAAGCAGCACTGGCTGTCGGTGCAGACGGGGTAATGGCTGAAGTTCATCCGGATCCAGCCGTAGCATTAAGTGACGCTGGTCAGCAGATGAACTTAAATGAATTTGATGTATTTTATGAAGAACTAGAGAAAGCAAGAAGATTATATCAGTAAAAAATATTATGAAAACTGAATGAAAACATGTTAGAATAGTAGAGAAAACGATTACAGGAGGAAGCTATGACAGTTACAATTTACGATGTGGCAAGAGAAGCAAAAGTTTCGATGGCAACTGTCTCTCGTGTAGTGAATGGGAATCCTAATGTGAAACCAGCTACACGTGACCGTGTCAATGAAGTGATTGAACGGTTGAATTATCGTCCAAATGCTGTAGCAAGAGGACTTGCTAGTAAAAAAACAACAACAGTCGGTGTCATTATTNNATTATTCCTGATATTTCGAACATTTACTATTCAGAGTTAGCAAGAGGACTCGAAGATATTGCGACAATGTACAAATATCAGACGATTATTTCTAATTCAGATAATGATCCGCAGAAAGAACGGGAGATATATAATAACTTGTTGAGCAAGCAGGTCAATGGCATCATATTCCTCGGTGGAACATTGTCCAATGAAACAGCTGAACTCATCAAGACATCATCAGTACCAGTCGTTGTCTCTGGTACCGATGATAATGACAGCTCACTTCCAGCAGTCAATATCGATTATCATGCAGCAAGCTGTGAAATCACTGAGAAGTTAATAAAAGACGGTGCGCGTCAATTTGCATTTGTCGGTGGCGGCTATTCCGAAAAAGCGCGTCAAGATGTACTGGCGGGTATGAAAGAAGTGCTC
>DJUI01000050.1:4554-15179 GCA_002438305.1 Staphylococcaceae bacterium UBA6286
GATCTAGACGACCATGCGATCTATATCGGCGATGAACAGTATCTTGATGGTGAAAAAGCATTCCAGCAAGTGCAGGCGATGAATCCAGACGCTATCCTCTGCATCAGTGATGAGCAGGCTATTGGTCTTGTTCACGCAGCACAGGATGCGGGATTATCAGTCCCTGATGATCTGCAGATTGTCAGCTTCAATAACACGCGTCTTGTACAGATGGTTCGACCTAAACTATCCAGCGTGATGCAGCCGTTATATGATATCGGCGCAGTCGGTATGCGGTTATTAACGAAGTTTATGAATGATGAAGACATTGAAGACAAGCAGGTCATCCTGCCATATCATATCGAATATCGGGGCACGACTAAATAAAGTATGAAAACTTCAGGAATCTGTGATTTCTGAAGTTTTTTTATTCTTTAGATCATTCATAATGCTGAATGATACGTTCAAGCATCCGTTCATTCTTTTCAGTGATTTCTGCTCGTCTCGGGATAACCTGATAATCCTGATCATCTGCATCCCATGACTCTGGAAGTGTCAAGGCTGATTGATCCTGCCATTTATGAATCCATTGTTCTGGCAGCTTTCCTGTTGGAGCGGGGATATCTTTCATGGCAAGCCATACTTGACTCCATGCAATAGGGGCAACTTGAAAGATATTATAACCGCCGCCCCCGACAGCAATCCATCTGCCGGCACAATGCTCGTCAGCGAGCTGCTTTACAATCCTTGGAATTTCCTCGAAGATTCTATGGGTACAGTGCAGATGCGTCAGTGGATCCAAATAATGGGCATCAGCACCGTTCTGGCTGACTATGACATCAGGTTTAAAAAATCGGCAGGCAACCGCAACGCTTTCTTTGAAGCAATGAAGAAATGATTCATCCTCTGTATAGGCGTCGATCGGCACATTCATACTATACAAATAGCCTTCTCCCTCGCCTTTTTCATTGATGCCGCCCGTCCCAGGAAATAAATATCTTCCTGTTTCATGGATGGAATAAGTAAATGCCTGATTATCCGAGTAAAATGACCACTGCACACCATCACCATGATGTGCATCTGTATCAATATAAAGCACTCTTGCTCCATATTTCTGCTTCATATATTCTATAGCCACCGCACTATCATTATATATGCAGAATCCTGAAGCGCGGCCTTGGAATCCATGATGAAGACCGCCGCCTAGATTACACGCAGTGCGATCAACACCCGTCATGACAATATCGCAGGCAGTGAGCGTTCCTCCAACAAGCCATGCACTGCTGTCATGCATGGCCTTAAAGTTAGGCGTGTCATTCGTATTCAGCCCGTAACTATCGCACTTAGCTTGACTTAAAGTACCAAGACCAGCCTGTTTCACTGCTTCTATATAGTCTTCTGTATGAACAAGCTTCAGTTCTTCGTCTGTTGCCTTTCTGGCAGCGACCATTTCTGAGTCATCTAGTACACCGAGAGACTTCAGTAGATCAGTCGTCAGCACGAGTCTCATCTGGTTGAATGGGTGACTATCAGAAACTCTATAGTTCAATAATTCATTAGAATAGATATATTTACTCATAGGCCGCTGTCGTGAGGTGTTCTTACTTCGAACCCCGCCTCGTTTAAGTCAGCTATGATCTTCGTTGGATTCATAGACTGCATTCTGATTAATACAAGCTTATAGCCGGGCGTCCGGTCCCGGTAGACTAATATACTTTCAATGCTGACTTTGTTAATATTGAAGATCTTAGTGACGTCATGCATAATACCTGCGCGGTCAGGAACTGCGACTTCGACAGCAGATCCCGGCGTCGTAACACCGGTGAGTTCGAGGAACGTATTCAGCATATCTTTTTGTGTGACGATACCGATACACTGGTTATTCTGAACGACAGGTACACAGCCGATCTTCTGTTCATAGAAGTCGACTGCGATATCTTCTACGAAATCTAGAGGATGACACGTCACCACATTTTTGTGCATAATTCGTGTGATGGGCATCGCTAAATGAGCCGCTGAATCTTCAATTCCTAATATAGAAGGCAGGGCGAGATTGATATCGCGGTCAGAGACGATACCAAGCACTTTCATATTTGAATCGACGACTGGCAGATGTCTGATATCATGTCGTGCCATCATCTCCAGAGCATGTTCGATCGTTTCCACTTCATTAACTGTGAAACATGGACTGGTCATNNTCAACTAACATACATATCACTCCTATATAAAGAATCGGTTCATAAACCTGATTTTATCAAACTGATCGATCTGCTCATTAGTAATTCTGCTGCCGATTCTTGCCATCAGACAGTTTGCCGGGTGACTGGTAATCTCTGGATCGTTCGTAGAGAACACTTCAAGACCACCAGCTGCCATCATCTTCTGCATGATCTTCTTGTAATCAAATACATTAAGCTTAGAGTTTTTTAAATCCCAGTGCCAGTAATATTCTGTAGTGATGATAATATAATCTTCCATTTGGTCATCAAGCATCGACAGCTTGAGCATTTCTTTGCCGAGTCCGAGGTTACGATAGTTGAGCGATACTTCAATCGCGCCAAGTTCAAGCAGGAAAGGTAGATTACCTTCGCTCCAGCGCTCCATCGGATCAGGATACAGATAAGTCGTATAAGCAATGATATGATTGCCATCACGGCATATAATGATCCTTCCTTCCGGCAGATCCGCTATTTCTTTCAGTGCTTCGAACTGCTCCGGCGGTCGTCTGAAAGCGACAAGACCTTCATCAAAAGTATACTGGCTCAGTGTGCTGCCTGATACAGGACCTTCGATGATAACATGCCTGCCGTTAATATGGTGATCATGTCGGTAGTAGGTTTTCGTGTGTTCCATGCTGGTCTCCTTTGAAATTTCTAATTTTTTTGAAAAGTTTGTTTAGTTTATTATATAATAACATTGTAGCATTGAAAACGTATACAAAGGGGATGTCATCATGAAGACAGAGATCTATCAAGTGGAATCAGGAACGTATAATTTAAAAAATTACGATGAAAGCTATCATAATTTTGACTGGAAAGAAGTAGAGAAGGCATTCTCCTGGCATGAAACTGGTAAAGTCAATATGGCTTATGAATGTATCGACCGCCATGTTGAAAATGGCAGAGGCGACAAAGTCGCTCTATATTATAAAGATGCTGAGCGCAATGAATCATATACTTTCAGTGAAATGAAGAAGAAATCAGACAAAGCAGCGAATGTCTTGAAAAGTACGACTAATGTCGCTAAAGGCGATCGACTGTTCATCTTTATGCCGCGTTCACCGGAACTATATTTCGTACTCCTCGGGGCTTTGAAAATTGGAGCGATTGTCGGACCGTTATTTGAGGCATTTATGGAGAAAGCAGTTAAAGATCGACTGGAAAACAGCGAAGCATCTGTCATCGTGACGACGAACAGCCTGGTCGGTCGTATTCCAGTGGACGAGCTGCCGAACTTAAAACATATCGTTATCGTGGATGATCAAGTCGCAGACGAACATATAGATTTCAATAAAGCATTTGAAACAGCTTCAGAGTCATTTGAGACAGAATGGCTCGATCTTGAAGACGGCCTTATTCTTCACTATACATCAGGTTCAACTGGACAGCCAAAAGGGGTGCTGCATGTTCAGTACGCGATGGTTCAGCATTACATGTCCGGCCATTATGTGCTGGACTTAAAAGAAGATGACATATACTGGTGTACCGCTGNNGAAGGTTTTCTCCGGAAGGCTGGTACGGTACGATTGAAGAATTCAAAGTGACTGTCTGGTATTCTGCACCGACTGCATTCCGTATGTTGATGGGTGCGGGCGATGAAATGATTAAGAACTTCGACTTATCCAGTTTAAGACATGTGCTGTCTGTCGGAGAACCACTGAATCCGGAAGTCATCAAATGGGGTTACAAAGTATTCGGCAAACGCATTCATGATACGTGGTGGATGACTGAAACTGGTGCACATATGATTGTCAACTATCCTAGTATGGATATCAAATCAGGTTCGATGGGGAAACCACTTCCTGGTGTGGAAGCGGCTATCGTTGACAATGACGGGAATGTCCTGCCACCTAACCGTATGGGTAACTTGGCACTGAAACAAGGATGGCCGTCCATGATGAGAGAGATATGGAATAACCGTCCGAAATATGAATCCTACTTCTTACCGGGCGGCTGGTATATTTCCGGTGACTCAGCCTACATGGATGAAGAGGGATACTTCTGGTTCCAGGGTCGTGTGGATGATGTTATCATGACTGCGGGTGAGCGTGTCGGTCCTTTTGAAGTGGAATCTAAGCTGGTTGAACATCCAGCTGTCGCTGAAGCGGGTGTCATCGGGAAACCGGATCCTATCCGCGGTGAGATCATTAAGGCATTCATTGCGCTGAGAGAGGGCTATGAACCGACTGATGAATTGAAGGAAGAAATTCGTGTCTTTGTCAAAAATGGTCTGGCAGCACATGCCGCACCTAGAGAAATAGAATTTAAGGATAAGCTCCCTAAAACACGTTCCGGTAAAATTATGAGACGCGTCCTTAAAGCCTGGGAGCTTGATCTGCCGACAGGCGACTTAAGTACGATGGAAGATTAATGATGCAGATTCAAGGTGTTTCAATTCCTTTATGAAGTTGAACATTCACATACAAAGGAGAATGACAATGACTGAATATTTATCTGATCTTGAAATTGCAAAACGTTCCACAATCCGTCCGATCAGTTCCATTGCTGAAGAGGCCGGCATTCCTTTTGAAGCCGTTGAACCCTATGGTTTCTACAAAGCCAAAATAGACACTTCAAAAATCACCTCACAGCCGAAAGGGAAGGTCGTTCTCGTTACAGCGATGAGTCCAACCCCGGCAGGTGAAGGAAAATCTACTGTAACAGTCGGCTTAAGTGATGCCTTCAGACAGCTGGGTGATGATGTGATGGTCGCTTTACGCGAACCTTCACTAGGACCGGTTTTTGGTATGAAAGGCGGCGCGACGGGTGGAGGTTACGCACAAGTCCTGCCGATGGAAGAGATCAATCTTCATTTTAATGGTGACCTTCATGCGATTACGACGGCGAACAATGCATTAGCTGCATTTATCGATAATCATATCTATCAAGGAAATCAACTGAATATTGATCCGCGACGCATCACGTGGAAGCGCGTCATTGATATGAATGACCGTTCGCTGCGTGAAGTAATTGTCGGCCTTGGCGGCCCATTCAAAGGCATACCGAGAGAAGATGGATTTGATATTACAGTCGCCAGTGAAATTATGGCTGTGTTTTGTCTATCACGCGATATTCATGACTTGAAGGTTAATCTAGCTAAAATCACAATCGGCTATACTTATGACAGAACACCTGTCACTGTCAAAGACTTAGGTGTAGAAGGTGCACTTACGCTTATTTTAAAGGACGCCATCAAACCGAATCTTGTGCAGACGATTGAAGGGACACCGGCATTGATTCATGGCGGCCCGTTCGCCAAGAGCGCACACGGCTGTAATTCCATCATCGCGACTAATACGGCGCGACGACTTGCAGATGTCGTAGTGACTGAAAGCGGCTTTGGTTCTGATCTGGGAGCAGAGAAATTCATGGATATCANNCTATCGTTGTAGTCGCAACTATTCGTGCCATGAAGATGCACGGTGGTGTATTGAAAGAGCACTTAAAAGAAGAGAATGTGGAAGCAGTCAAACGCGGCATCGTCAATCTCGAGAAGCATATTCAAAACTTAAAGCAGTTCGGTGTAGAACCGATTGTTGCGCTGAATGCCTTCGTCACGGATACCGACGAAGAAATCAAAGCCGTCAAAGACTGGTGTGCTGACCGCAACATTAAAGTGGCACTGACAGAAGTATGGGAAAAAGGGGGTGCAGGCGGAGTTGAGCTTGCGCGCCTCGTAAAAGAAGTGCTGGCTGAGAAGCAGGACTTCAAGCCGTTATATGAACTCGAACTGCCAGTAGAAGAAAAAATTCGTACAGTCGTTCAAAAGATTTACGGAGGAGATGATGTTGTCTTCTCAGATAGTGCGAAAAAGCAGCTGAAAACTATTAATGATAACGGCTGGGGTGATTACCCTGTATGTATGGCCAAAACACAATATTCATTTACGGATGATCCGAAGAAGTTAGGCCGTCCTACCGGATTTGAGATCACAATTCGTGAGTTGATTCCGAAAACAGGTGCCGGCTTCATTGTTGCATTGACAGGAGATATTATGACGATGCCGGGCTTACCGAAACAGCCGGCAGCATTGAACATGGATATCGACGACAATGGCCATGCAGTAGGGTTATTCTAACAAGACACAGCAAAAGGTCCTCATTAAATGATAATGAGGACCTTTTGCTGCTTAATGAAAATAACAGATCTATTATTGATTCGGATTAGTAATAGTAGCCGGCGTTTCTTTTTTTTCGGAATCATCATCTTTGCCAGATGTTTTGACGCCTGCAAGTTCAGAGAACGTATCAGCTACTGGTCGTTTCGTTGATACTTTTTCACTCGTCTTGTCGTCCAGCCTGATTCCTAGTCGCTCTAATACGGGTTGTGATTTCAGATCTTTTTTACTGTCATCTGTCTTATTGGATACAAGACTTAACTTCACGGGTTCGCCTGGTGCACATGACCCTTTTGGACTCATGGTGAACTGACAAATTTCTTGATTGATCACAGAGTCAGGCTGTTCAAACCGTTTGCCAACACCCATCTGTTTTGGTTCAGCAGCAGTTGCAGCGTTGACGATATCACGCCATAATGTCAGCTGGTAGTGATTTTCTTCATCGAATGTCGTCGGTTTATCATAGCCCATCCAGATGCCCATAGTGACGTCTGGGTTATAGCTCAGGAACAAGCTGTCTGTCGCATCTTGCGCAGTACCTGTTTTGCCTGCCCAGTCCTGATCATACTGGAATGTGCCTTTCAATTGATACGCACTTCCTGTCTCAAGAACACCGCGCAGCATATCCGTGATCATATACGCTGTACCTTCACTGAAGACACGTTCTGGTCTTGCTTTGTGTTGATACAGAACTTTACCGTCTCTTGAACGGATGTTCTCTATCAAGTAACTTTCCTGGTAGTTTCCTTTATTGGCGAATGTTGAGAAACCATCGACATTATCTTCAAGCGTGATATCCGTTGCGCCGAGTGGTAATGATAGATTTGGTTTTTCGGAATCCGGTATATTGATATGCATTTTATCCAGGAAATCCCATGGTTTTTTGTCTTGAATACCGGAGTACAGTCTTAATGTACTTAAGTTGAATGANNCAATTCTTGCTGTTACTTGATTATATTCTTCTCTTGCATAGTTCTCAGGAGAATAGCCGTTGACATCAAACTTCTTGTCCAGCAGTACAGTTTCCGGTGTAATCATACCGTATTCAATCGCTGGTGCATAAGTCAGTAATGGTTTCATCGTTGAACCTGGTGAACGTTTAGTCTGTGTCGCATGGTTATTCTGTGATTTATCATGGTTACGTCCACCGACAAATGCTAGAATTTTACCCGTTTTATTTTCTTTCAGCATGACACCGACTTCGTGCTGCAATGTACGCGTCTTACCGTTCACTTCAGCTTGTCTGTCTACTGAGTAGTAAGCAGGATTGCTTTTTAGTTCATCCATAATGTCATAGATTTTTTTGTCTATAGTTGTTTCAACTGTGTAACCTTGATTTCTCAGTGCATAATCANNTCATCAAGGACAGGTGTTTCATTGATTTCCTGTTTCGAGATACCATCTTGTTCAGCGAGTACGTATTTCATAATATCAATGGCACGTCGTTCGACTTCTTCAATCAAGAAAGGATATTTATCATTAGGTGTAGCCACGTTATCTTTGAATGATTTTTTCAGATTGAATGCTTTTGCTTTATCGTATTCTTTTTTAGTGATTTTATCTTCCTGCAGCATTCGTTTAAGAACGTACTGCTGACGGTTCATGCCGGAGCTGAGTGCTTCATCGCTTTTCAACTGGCCGTTATTCAAGAATGGCGTGTAAGTGTATGGATTCTGTGGCAGACCTGCAAGAAATGCACTTTGTGCGATATTTAGATCTTTGGCATGTTTACCAAATACACCACGTGATGCAGCTTCTATTCCAGCGACATTCTGACCGTTAGCGTTACGGCCGAAACTGACGACATTTAAGTAGGCTGACATAATCTCATCTTTAGATAATGATTTTTCTACACGGAATGACAGCAGCATCTCTTTCGCTTTTCGTTCAAATGATGTTTCATTGGACAGCAGCTGATTTTTGATCAACTGCTGAGTCAACGTACTCCCACCTGAAGTGGTACTGCCCCCTAGAAATTCCTGGGCAGATGCTCGAATAAATGCTTTTGGAACAATCCCATTATGTTCATAGAAGTACTCATCTTCGGTCGCTACAAGTGCATCGACGATATGAGGATTAATGTCTTTGTATTCGATGAGCTGTCTTTGAATATCGGCATTTAAGTTGCCGAGGGACTGGCCGCTGCCGAAATAGACCGTTGTGCTCTCTGTCATCTGGTTAAGCGACTTCTTAAGAGCGGCATCGCTTTGGACCGGCTGATCTTTGACGAGTGCCGCAAAGTAACCTGAACCGAATCCTGCAAGCAGCGATACAAAGAGGATGGACAGAATTAAAAAGAAGAACAATACATTAGAGAATGTCTGATAAACCGTATTAAAGATAACAAAAGGCGTCCATTTGATAGACTTCAGCCTGTTTTTAGTACTGGTGAATGTATTCTTCTCTTTGGAAGAATGTTGTTTGTTGTTTGCCATTACTAACCTCCCACATTATTTGTAGTATATCATATCAACGCACTTGACGTAGTGGAAATGAAAGATTAAACTATTATCATAATTATATAGTGTTCAGATTAAAGGACAAGTAATAAATGAAGATTTTCTAAAGAGAGTCAGTGGTGCTGCAAACTGATGAAATCCCATTTATGAATACACCTGGTTACCCTGTCTGACGGACGATGACCGTTTCATCGGACAAGTGATGAGTAATCATAAGTATGGTGGTACCGTGCATTCAAGCACCCTTACGTTTCGACGTAGGGGTGCTTTTTTCATTAGTAATCATTAAGGAGGATATGATATGAACGCATTATTAGAAGATTTACGGTGGAGAGGATTAATTTATCAGGAGACACATCCAGAAGCGATTGAAGCATTATTGAACAAGGAATCAGTCAGTCTGTACTGTGGGGCTGATCCGACAGCTGACAGTCTGCATATCGGTCATTTACTGCCATTTCTGACATTGAGAAGATTCCAGCAGCACGGCCATCGACCAGTGGTGCTCATCGGTGGTGGGACGGGAATGATCGGTGATCCGTCAGGACGTACGGATGAACGTGTCTTACAGACGCCGGAAATGGTGCAGCGTAATGTTGATGGTATTAATCAGCAGATGGAACAGCTGTTTGATTTCAACGGTGAAAATGGTGCACTGCGGGTCAATAACAAAGACTGGCTTGGACAGATTGACCTGCTGACGTTTTTACGTGACTACGGTAAGCATGTCGGAGTCAATTACATGCTGGCGAAAGACAGCATTCAATCGCGTCTTGAAGGAGGGATTTCATATACTGAATTCACATATACGATTCTTCAGGCGATTGACTTCGGTCATTTGAATCAGAAGCATGACGTGAAACTGCAGATCGGCGGTTCAGATCAGTGGGGCAATATTACGTCAGGTATAGAATTGATGCGTAGAATGAACGGTGAAGTGGAAGCGTACGGGATGACCATTCCGCTGGTTACGAAGTCAGACGGCAAGAAGTTCGGTAAATCCGAAAGCGGGGCAGTATGGCTGGATAGAACGAAGACATCACCTTATGAATTCTACCAGTTCTGGATCAATACACCTGATGCAGATGTCATCAAATACTTGAAATACTTCACCTTCTTATCTCATGAAGAAATTGATGCTCTTGAGAAATCAGTGGAAGAAGAACCACATCTGCGCCTCGCTCAAAAGAAATTAGCTGAAGAAGTGACGAAGTTAGTCCATGATGAAGATGCGTTAAATGATGCAGTTCGAATCACAGAGGCATTGTTCAAAGGTGATTTAGCAGCACTTTCTGCAGCAGAAATACGCGAAGGATTCAAGGATGTCCCACAATCGACGGTAAATGAGTCAACAAACCTTGTTGACTTTCTCGTTGAAGCAGGAATCTCACCAAGTAAACGTCAGTCACGTGAAGACATCACGAATGGGGCTATCTCCATTAATGGCATCAAGCAGACTGATGTCAGTTATGACATCACTGAGCAGGACAAAATTGACAATGAATTTACGATTGTTCGTCGAGGCAAGAAGAAATATTTTATGGTCAACTATAGTTAAGACTGGTTAACACCAGTCTTTTTGGGGTAGATGTAATTAAGCTAAACTAAATCATTTAAAGGAGCTCACTCAATGAAAAAACTTTTAATCCCTATTATTGCTATTGCAGCAGTATTACTTTTATTAGGAAGTATGCTGATAGGACCTTACAACAAACTGGTTGATCTTGAACAGGATGTTGAAAAGGCTGAAGCCAATATCGATACTAATCTACAACGACGTCTTGATTTAATCCCTAATCTTGTTGAAACAGTAAAAGGCTATGCAAAACACGAAGAAGATGTCTTTAAATG
>DJUI01000103.1 GCA_002438305.1 Staphylococcaceae bacterium UBA6286
GGTTCCTGGTGTCGGCCTTGTCATGCTGGCAATGGTATTGACAGCAGTCGGACTCAATCCTGCGGCCATTGGAATCATATTGGGCATCGATAGGTTGCTCGACATGTCACGGACCGCTGTCAATATAACAGGAGATGCTGCATGCGCAGTCATTATTTCAGAACGCGAAAAAAGAAAAATCAATCGTTCAGCGGTTCAATAATCNNCGAGTTTTCCCTCTTTTAATTTGTTGTAAATTATATTAAGATGGTAAATGTGTCTTAAAAGAGATGTGTATTATTTCAATTTAATGCTCATTACATATATTTGAGCGTAAATATAATAGATGAAAGGTCGTATATAATGGATAAACAGAATTTCACAGATTTATTACAGACTAAATTCAAGATGGTCCGTATCGAGGCGGGCTATACTCAAGATACAATGGCTCAAACAATCGGTCTGTCTAAGAAGACGTTAGTACAGATTGAAAAAGAACGGGTATTACCAAACTGGACGACATGTGTGTCACTATGTGCATTGTTCAGAGATTCAGAAGTGCTGCAGACAACACTTGGAGGCGATCCATTAGAAGTCATTCAAGTAATTTCACGCGGTGCCTGTGCCTATCCTAAAAATGAAAACCTTGATGAATTATGGTGGGAGACAAAACAGCAGGAAGCAGGTTACACGCTTCAGTACAATAAAATTTCAAACCTTTACCGTGTCATTGATGCAGCCAACCAACCATTGTTCGGCTCAAATAAAGAACGTGAAGCGGACACTTTCTTCAACAGAAGAGTCTCTGATCAATTGATCAACGCTTAAGCAGACGACTATCGTTTGCTTTTTTTATGTTACTGCTATCAATTGGTTAATGCCATGAATTATGGTACATTATTTACAGACATTAATTAAAGGAGCTATTCAACATGACAGTTAATATTTATGACGAAGCAAATCGCCTGGAAAGTGCATTACGTCAAAGTGACGAATACAATGCAGTGAAAACACACTTCGAGGCAATCAATCATCATCCGGAATCAAAACAGCTGTTTGATGAATTCAGAAACATTCAGCTGACATTGCAGGAAAAACAAATGAACGGTCAGGAAATCACTGAAGAAGACATCGCAAGTGCCAACAATGTTGCCGCAAAAATTGAACAGGATAACAACATCGCCCAGTTAATGCAGGCAGAACAACGCATGAGCCAGATTATCGAAGATTTAAACCGTATTATCATGAAGCCGTTACAAGACTTGTACGGTGTGAACGACGCGTCAACAGAATAATAAGCTGATTGAAACACGGACGCTTTCCGCATGTATGGACGAGTATGAACTCGTTCTGATACCATCCGGGAGTTGCCGTGTTTCATTTTATAACTAAGAAATGAATGATCTTATCATAAGAGGTATGTCTATGAAAATATACGTAAATCATCCTGAACTTGAACCGCAGCTGCTCTTCATTAAAAACATCTTCAATCTTTATTTTGAAGATGCATTTGTTCTTATCGGTACGGGTGATAACGAATTGACCTTCGATATTACAAGAGAAGAGTCGACACATGTCAAAGCGCTGCTGACTATCGAAGGGCAAAGCTATCAGGCAGAAGCTCTACGCCGCGAAACTGACAAGAAATCAGTGAAGCAGGCGATGGCGAAGACGCTCGTTACCATGTTGACTGAACATACAGGCATCACACAAAGCTGGGGTACTTTGACGGGGATTCGTCCGACGAAGCTCTACCACCGGCTGTACCGGGAAGGCTTTAATCATGAAGCGATCTGTGACCCGTTATCACAGGACTATTTGATCAGCCGTGAGAAGTTGGATTTAATGCGTGACATCGTACAGATTCAAAATGAAGCCATTCCTGACTTGTATGACTTGAAGCGTGAGGTCAGCGTGTACATCGGTATACCGTTCTGTCCGACCAAGTGTGCCTACTGCACGTTCCCGGCTTACAGTATACTGGTCCATAAAAATGATGTCCCGGAATTTCTTGTCGGTCTGCTGCACGAAATCAAAGAAACAGGTCAGTGGTTGAAACAGCATGTTGTGAAAATTACGTCTATCTATTTTGGCGGAGGAACACCGACATCTATTACACCAGAAGACTTGAAGCTGCTGCTTGATGAATGCTACCGGTCATTTGATATGTCTTCAGTGCGAGAAGTCACCGTTGAAGCAGGTCGACCGGATACAATTGACCCTGCAACACTGCAAGTATTGAATGACTTCAATATTGACCGTATCAGCATCAATCCACAGAGCTTCACCGATGAAACGCTGAAAGCAATCGGCAGACATCATTCAGTGGCTGAGACGATTGAAAAATTCAAGCTGGCGCGCGAACATCAAATGAACAATATCAATATGGATCTCATCATCGGACTGCCTAATGAAGACAGAACGCATGTTTTGCATTCATTGAATGAAGTAGACAAGCTGAGACCGGAATCAATCACTGTCCACACATTAAGCTTCAAACGCGCAAGCGAAATGACACGTAATAAATCAAAATATCCAGTCGCAGGGCGTGAAGAAATTATGACGATGATGGATATGACAAAGCGCTATGCCAAAGACAACGGTTATCTTCCTTATTATCTGTACCGTCAGAAAAACATTCTCGGCAATCTTGAGAACATCGGNNGTATAACATTCTGATCATGGAAGAAGTACAGACCATTCTCGGCATCGGATGCGGAGCTTCCAGCAAACTGATTCATCCGGATACCGGAAAGATCGAAAACTATTTGAATCCGAAAGATCCAAAGAGCTATAATAAATCCTATGAACACTACACCGCTGAGAAACTCAAAAAATTAGAACTGCTGTACAGCACTACACCAGTGCAGTAACTCATAACAATTACAATATCAGGAAATCATGATGAATCCATTGTGGTTTCTTTTTTTATAACTTCGTCATTCTAATACGATAGACAACGTGCTGTAACTGACGGCTCACATCAAGTTGAGAAAAATCCATCTTTTTTCCTGTATCCATACAACTGACTTCATATTTGTTGTAAAATAAACTGAATACTAGAAGTGAGGGATTGCCATGATTAAATTTATCCACTGTGCTGATCTGCACCTCGATGCACCGTTCAAATTGAACCACTATGTATCAGATGCCATTATGGAAGATATACGCAGATCCAGCTTTGAGAGCTTCAGAAGAATGATTACAGATGCCATTCATCATCAAGTAGATTTTGTCCTGATTGCAGGGGATTTGTTTGTTGTTAACAATCAATCATTACGCACTATGGTGTTCCTGAGAGAACAGTTTGAACGACTGCAGGATGCTCATATATTTGTCTATATCATCCGCGGTGAAGCCGATGATATTAAATATTCCCGAATTAAGTGGCCGGCAAATGTCATTGTCTTCGGTGAGCAGGTTGAAACGTATGAATTCATCACTAAGGAAGGCAATATCGTCTATATTCACGGGTTCAGCTACAAAGAACATACAAGTTATGAGAACAAGCTTGAGCAGTATCCGACGAATCAAGTGGATACAAGTATACATATCGGTCTGCTGCACGGTACTTTTGTCAAGCAGCAGACGAAAGACCCGCTGACAGAGTTCAGTCAGGAAGAACTCAACGAAAAAATGTACCATTACTGGGCGCTCGGTCATATTCATGATAGGCGTCTCATCAGTGAACTCCCTCACATTCACTATCCAGGTAACATTCAAGGGACGAGTATAGATGAACTCGGGAAGAAAGGCTATCTGCTGGTGACGGGTGACCATGTATCGATGGATGTCGTCTTCGTGCCGACCCAGTATATTCGCTTTGAACGCGCACAGCTGACATTAAGTGATACAGGCAAGAATGCCATTTATCAGGATTTAACGGATTTTAAGAATGACCGTAGAAAAGAAGGTAGATGTATCTATCAAATAGAGCTCATCAATCATAGTGAATCATTGATTAATCCAGGTCAAATCGATGAATTGTTATCTTTACTGCAGCAATACGAAACACATGAGCAGAACTTCATCTGGATTGATGAGTTGATAGTTAAGCAGGAGCATGACGTTCTGACGCTGTATCAGGAATTTGACCGTGAGTCGCTTGCGGATGATGCGCTGTTCAATGAAGCAATGAGTCCGATCTACCACGATGATACGATGGCACGTTTTCTTGATGATTACGCAGCATTCGATAAGAATGAACTGCTTGAAATAGGTGAAAGAATGATCAAGGCACGAATGAGGGATGACGCATGAACATTAAATCATTAGAAATATACGGCTACGGCAGACTTCAGCAGCGAAAGTATCAACTCAACCGGTCATTCACTCAAATATACGGGGAAAATGAAACGGGCAAGTCAACGATGCAGCTCTTCATCCATTCCATTCTGACTGGCTTTCCTGCAGCGGATGAACCTAAACTGCTGCCGAGATTTTCAACGACTTATGGGGGTCATCTGCTGATTGATATGGATGGTGATGAACTGTTCATAGAACGCGTGCATCGCCAAAGCAAAGAAGAACTGACTGTACGCTTTAACGACCAGCCAAAAGACGAAAGCTGGCTGAAACAGAAGCTGAACTTCATCACAAAAGAGACCTATAGACAAATATTTTCTTTTGATGTGCTGAGCCTGCAGCATGTCCATCAGTTGACAGAAGACAAACTGCAGAATTATCTGCTTCAGGCAGGGGTGTTCGGTTCTGCGGAGTATTCAAGCCTGGAAGATAAGCTGTCAGATGAGAAAGTACAACTGATAACGGACGACCATGAATCAGGAAAGCTGTATGATCATGTGCTTGAGCTCACTAGTCTTGAGATTCAGATCAGAGAGGAAGAAGCAAAGCTTGAACAATATGATATTCATGAGAGCCGTGCTTATCAGTTAAAGGGCAAAATCGATCTCCTGAAAACACATATTGAGCAGTTGACAGCGATTCAGCAGCGTAAGCAGAAGGAAATGATGTTCCATGCGGATATGAAAGAGTGGAAGCAGCTGGAACATCAACTGAACATTGAGCCGATTGTCTTCCCTGATAATGGGATTGAACGCTATGAATCACTGAAGCGGCAGAGCTATAACACAGACCGTGACATTATGCTCAGACGGGAAAAAGTGGATCAGCTGACGAAAGAGATGGCAAACATTGAACTGATGTCTGATGACGATTATCATTTGGCGCAGAAATTACTCAAAGAAGAACCAGTCATCAAACAGCATGAACGGACATTAAAATCACTAGACCGCGACATATTGGACAAGCAGGCAGCACTTCATGCTCTGCAGTCAGATATCGGCTGGACAAGTTATCATGATGTCACGCTCGGAGCTGCACTTAAGGAGCAGCTGGTCTACAACGTCGCAGAAAAAGAACGTCTGGCGCTGCAGCTCGAGCAGTTGAACCGTGAACTCGAACAGTCCAGGCTCGAAGAGACGATTACAGCAGACGAAAGAACTGCGCTGCTGCCGAATGTCGTCTCAGATAAGCAGTATCAAGACGGGATTCAGTTAGTCGCTCAGCAAGATGAACTGGCACAGAAAACTGAATTATATAACAAATTGAATGCTGAACAAAAAAGAACAGCTGAAATTGAAGAGCAGCGACGTAAAAAATTAAATATAGTGTACGGTGTTCTTGGGATAGCGGCATTAATAGCGGCCGTCTATCTGTTCTTGAATGCATGGATAATACCTGCAGCAGCACTGTTGGTCATACCCATTGCTATGATTGTGCTGTATGTAATGAATAAGCCATCAGATGATAGTCAAGGTCAGATAATGGAAGATGAACTCAGCGGCCTTGAACAGTCGATAGCCACATTGGCACGTAATCTTGATGATTCATTCGATTTAAAGCAGCAGCGTGCTTACAGAGAGCAGATGACGGCTCTCAACAGAGAACTGCAGGCCCATGCGAGAAAAGCAGCACAGCTGAAAGCCCGACTCAATAAAAAACAAGCGGACTTTGATGCAATCCAGCACGAATTGAATAGCACGAAGGAGCAGCTGCACCTTCCAGTGACATTTGAAGATAGTCTGCTGCACCATGCGTTCCGGACAATCGGTAAGATGAAACCATTGACCGCAGCCATCAGCGAACTGAAAGAGCAGTATCAGACTGAACAAGCAGTCATTGAAGCCTTCAAAGAACAGCTGCGCGCGTTCAGTGCTATCAATGACAGCGAACATCTTGTCACAGCCTTTCAGGAATTAGGCGCTATCGTTAAGTCGGAAGACAAGCAGCGGACCCAGCAGGCCCGGTTGAATGAACAGCTGGCATTGAGTGAACGCGAACTTGCCGCTGTTCAAACATCGTCAGAAGAAATGAATAAGGAAACTGCACAGTTATTCACTGAAGCTGCTGTTGATGATGAAGCAGCCTATTATTCAAAGCATACTGAATACAAGCAGTACAAAGAAAATTTAGAAAAGCACCAGAAGCTCAGTCAGAAGCTCGAAGAAGAGAACTTCACTTATGAGATGAATACAGAGCTTGCCTATACTTCTACTGAAGATTTGAGGCAGGCAGCAGCGGATATCACCAATCAAATCCAGCAGCTGAACGATACGCTTCAGCAGGAGCAGTTTGAACTGCATCAAACAAAGCAGCAGCTGAACGAACTTGAGAATAATACACTGCTCTCTGAGTTGAATTATCAATATGAAATTGAAAGACAGATTGTCAACAGACTTGCTGAAGAGTACGGCGCACTTAACTATATCGAAACATTGATCAGGGCGCACCGTCAGCAGGTCAAAGAAGAAAGAATACCGCATATCATTAGTGAAGCATCACAGATTTTTAGTACACTGACAGAAGGTAGATATATCGCAGTGATGTACGAAGCAGGTCTTGTCGTCAAACACAAAGATGGACAGGTGTACCAGCCGATGGAACTGTCGCAGTCGACAAAGGAACTGCTATACATCGCTATGCGTTTCAGCTTAATCCACCATTTACATCAGTTATATCCGCTGCCTATTATTATTGATGATGCTTTCGTACATTTCGACAAACAACGAAAAGATTTCATCATAGATTATTTGAGAAAAAATGATGACAATCAAGTTCTCTACTTTACGCCTAACCGTTCGTCCCATATTCCAGGTAAAAATACGCTTGTACTTGAGCGTCATGACAAGGAGACTAAATAATGAGAACAATAGAAAATTTGAAGCCGGGTGAATCAGTCGATGCATTCTTTATGATTCACCGGGCAGTGCAGGGTGTGACAGGACAAGGAAAACCTTACTNNCTATCTGAAAGACAAAAGTGGTGACATCGAAGCCAAAGTGTGGACGGTCTCTGAAGAAGATATTAAGATACTTGTTCCTGAGAAGTTAATTCGCGCGAAAGGCGACGTCATCGATTACCGCGGCAGAATTCAGATGAAGATCAATCAGTTCCGTGTAGCCACTCCAGAGGACGGTGTGAAACTCGAGAACTTTCTTGAATCTGCTCCTGTCGCTGCAGATGAAATGATAGACCAGGTGATGACTTATGTCATGGATATCAGCAATGCGAACTTACAGCGGGTGACGCGTTTACTGCTGAAGAAATATCAGCAGGAATTTATGACCTATCCTGCAGCGAGTTCCAATCATCATAACTTTGTATCTGGATTGATGTACCACGTTGTGACCATGCTGAAACAGGCAGAAGCACTGTGCAACATCTATCCATCATTGAACCGCAGCCTGTTATATGCCGGTATCATTGTACATGATATGGGCAAAGTCAAAGAGCTGTCAGGGCCGGTTGCGACAAGCTATACGGTTGAAGGGAATCTGCTTGGGCATATATCCATCATGAGTGATGAAATCGCTGAAATTGCGAAAGAACATCATATTGAAGGAGAAGAGATTCTTCTGCTGAGACATTTAGTGCTGTCACATCACGGTAAGTATGAGTACGGTTCACCGAAGCTGCCGATGATCAAAGAAGCGGAAATTCTGCATTTCATCGATAATATTGATGCGCGGATGCAGATGTTTGATAAGCATCTCAAAAAAGTCGACAAAGGACAGTTTACAGAGCGGATCTTTGCGCTTGAAAACAGACAGTTCTACAAGCCGTCATCATTGGATTAAAAAAAGCACAGCCGGGAAGGCTGTGCTTTTTGTTATGACTGCTGTGCATTAGAGGTTAAAATCTGTTCTTCTACCACTTTTTTCATGTCTTTATCTTTATAGTCTACATCGTAATCTTTAAGCAGTTTTTTGTAGGCATCGACCATGACTGATGGATCTTTTTGGATTTTAGCCTGACGTACTTGAGTTTTCAAGTCGTCTTTCTTTTTGTTGAAATCATCTTGTTTGTCGGCTTTGATGATATGGTACCCATAATCAGATTTCACAAGGTCAGAAATTTCACCTTCATCAAGCTTGAACAATGCTTTTTCGAACGGTTCTACAGTCTGTCCTTTGACGACATATCCAAGTGAGCCGCCGTCAGATTTTGAACCAGCATCGCCTGTTTCTTTCTTCGCAATCTTCGCGAAATCATCAGGATTTTCTTTGACTTGTTTCAGTACTTTTTCAGCTTTTGCTTTCGCTTTTGAAGCTGACAATCCTGATGGATCTGTTTCTGATTTAATTTTGATCAGAATGTGTGATCCTTTTTTTGCATTCTTTTTCACTTCTTCGTCCGATACTTTCACTGTGTCTTTCATCAGCTCTGTTTGATAAGCATCGTTGATACGTGATTCTTTGTATTTTTTAATGGTCATTCCCGGCTGCTGTTGTTGAAGAAGAGATTCGAACTGCTTTTCGCCGCCGTATTTTTTTACTTCAGCATCGACATCTTTTTTCACTTTGTCTTCATCGACTTTGTCACCGTATTTATCTTTCAGGATATCAGTAATAAGAATTTGAAATGCTGTTTGAGCAACTTCATCTTTACCCATCTGGTCGATGACGTTTGCTGAACTCACGTCTCCTGCCTTAGATGTAATTAAAGTTTCACCTTCATTGTTACCGCATGCTGCTAGTCCGAGCACTGACACTGATAACACAGCAGGCAGTACAGCTGTTTTGAATTTATTCATTATAATTCTCCTTTTCTAAAAACCGTACACCCAATATAGCATACTGAAATATTTATTTGCAATTTACTCTAACATCTATTGATTAAAATGAGATGAGAATTAACCTTCACATTTCATTAACAGCTCAAGACCGTGACGTCTCTCTTCAATGAAAGTGCCGCGCGGTGTTTTGACGATATATTTGAAGTAAATAAAATCAATATAGGAAATCCCTATGTTAACAGAACAGAGAAACAGCAGATAATGGCCATATTCAGGCATTGCCATAGCACCGGCGATAGTTAAGCAGGTGATGATGACAAATGGCAGCAGCAGAGCTACGGTGAAATGAAGCTTGCTGACTGGATGATTGACTCTGACATTGATCAGTGGCGGCCATGACTTTCTCGTTACTTTCTGAATGACAAGCGATTTGAAATCATTCATAAAAGCAACTAAGTGCAGCACCTTATGAACTGGATATAGGACGATAAGACTTAGCAGAAAGGCGATGAAATTAGCGTCGCTGAATGACGTATTCGTAAAAGTATTAAACAGTTCAAACGATATAAGAAAGACTATGCCAGTGATGATGGACGAAATAAAGATAATTCGCTGCAGGCCATAAGTCGTTTTAATATTAAAATTTTTAGTGCATGATAACACGATAAATTCTCCTTGTTGTTGTTAATGTGGACATATCTTATGCATTATGCATTATCACTATCGTTCTCGTCAAGCAGAATTTTCATTAACTCATCGTGACTGGTATTAAGCTGTTCAATGAAGTCTTTGCCGTAGATCTGGCCGACCATAAAAGTGATGTCATTGAAATGGGGCAGGGTGAACATTGAATCTTTATATTCCTCGGCTGCATCATAAATTCTGTTGTCAATACCACTATAGGCTGTATAGGTTTCGTACAGCACATCTTTTCCTTTCTGAGTCAGTTCAAGATACGTATTACGCTTGTCATATTCACTTTTCGGCATGGTCAAATAACCGCGCTTCTCAAGGTTTTTGGCGAAGTTGAAGACAGTCGATACATGCATGACACCATACTGAGAGACTTGAGATATCGTAGCTTTTTCGAGATTTCTGATGATGATGAGTATATGATGTTCATTAATATTCAAGTCGTAAGGTTTAATCCAGTTCTGCCAGTCTTTTTCAATCGTCTTCCACAATGCTTTGCTGAGCTGAGAAATTCTATGAGTATATAACAATTTTTCAATCGTTTCACGATCTCTTTTCATCATATTGCCTCCTTAAATATAAAGAAAAAGCATGATGTCGAACATCATGCTTTAATTTCTTATTGATTATTATTTTAGCATACTATTATTTTTTCGAAAACGTTTCTTTCACTTCATCCACACGGTTTTTCACATTTTCTACGTTGGATTTGAGGTGATTGATGTTCGGATNNGATCATTGTTTTGACTTCATCACCCATCGTTTTCATCGTTTCCTGACTTTCATTTTTTGTTTTCATGACATAGTCTTTCACTTCAATGGTCTCAACTTTGAGCTGGTGAAGCAAAGATTTCGTGTCATACGAATCAGTGACAAATTTCTGTCCGGTCTGTTCTGAACGAGGGGATTTCATAATCCCGGTAATAATACCTGTAGCTACGCCTGATGTGAAGCCCAGTAGGACTGTTTTAAGTTTCATGTGAATTCCTCCAGTAGTTTTGTTTGTTATACCCCGAAACAGAAACAATCAAGCATCCTTAATGGTATGGAGGAGTGCTGTCATGTCATCCTGTGCTACGTCATGTGTCTGCCAGTTATAACTGAAGCCGTCTGTTTCATTGTTGTAGCGCGGCATAATATGGAAGTGAAGATGAAAGACGCTCTGATCAGCAAAACTTCTGTTGTTTTGCAGAATATTGATTCCGTCAGGCTTAAGTGTGTCATCAATCTGCCGGGCAACTTTTTGTACCGTGGCAATGGTTTTTTGCAGCACGTCCGGGTCAGTGCCGAGCAGGTCATCACTATGTTGTTTCGGAATGACAAGCGCATGACCTTTTGATACTTGTGAGATGTCTAGAAACGCCATTGTATCCTCATCTTCATAAATTTTGTAAGATGGGATGTCACCGTTGATGATTTTGCAGAAAATACATGTTGTCATAAGAGTCCCTCCAATCATTTAACGATATTATATCATTTAATTGATTTAGATAGGAGAATGGACAGGTTATTTGATACAATATGATATAAAGAAATTCTGGAGGTGCAGCAGTGACTGTAGAAGTAAAGCAATTAACAGGGGGTTATGGCAATCAGCCTGTGATTCATGATATTAATTTTAANNTACGACAATCAAACATATGCTCGGACTGCTTCGACCGATGCAGGGTGAAATATTGATTGACGGGCTGTCGTTAAACGATGCACCTTATGACTACCGACAAGAAATCACTTATATACCTGAGTCGCCGGTACTCTATGACGAACTGACGCTTGAAGAACATATAGATATGACAGCGATGGCATACGGCTTGTCAAAAGAGACAGCGATGGATAGAAGTATGCCGCTGTTGAAAATATTCCGTCTTGAGGAAAAATTAAAACAATTCCCGCAGAACTTCTCAAAAGGAATGAAGCAGAAAGTGATGATCATCTGTGCATTTTTAAGTCAGCCGAAACTGCATATTATAGATGAGCCTTTTCTAGGACTTGATCCGCTCGGCATACAATCGATGCTTGAACTCATGGTAGATGCACGCGAGGCAGGACGAACCGTACTGATGAGTACCCATATTCTCGCGACAGCTGAGAAGTACTGTGATTATTTTTTAATTATGCATCAAGGACGATTAGTAGCTCAAGGGAATATGAGAGCGCTGCAGGACCGACTAGATATGCCGGGACAGTCGCTAGACGACATTTATATCCGGTTGACGCAAGGTGAAGTCCATGTTTAATGCACGGACGTTGTTTGGCAAACGCTCAAATGACAATAGAGAAGACGTGATGCGTTACAGCAAATATATTTTTAATGGGCACTTTATATTGTTCTTATCTATAGCTGTCGGAGCACTCGTACTGCAGTACGGAGAATTACTGAGACATTTACCGAAGGGCATCAACTACCATCTGATTATCGCGCTCGTATTATCTCTCGGCATCGTTACTCCGCTTAGAACTTATTTTAAAGAGGCTGATCAAGTATTCCTGCTCGCCTATGAGAAGCAGCTGAACAGCTACGTCAATAAAGCCATCATCGCAGCATTTGTTAGAAGGCTCATCGGGTGGACGATATTGTTTGCTGTCTTTATCCCGCTCTACCGTGCGGCGTCGTCTGATGATAGTTATGGTTTAGGCGGTGCGTATGTGTTCGGTGTCATGATGATTTTGATCGGGTTGTTTGTCAGATGGTTCGCAATGAAACTGGACATCAGTCATTCAGCTGTCAATATACTGCTGTTTCTGATGGCTATGGCAGGAATATATAATTTATTGCAAGGTGTTTATTTTACATCAGTCGGTGAAGTTGCCTTTAGTGTTGGCCTGGCATATTTGCTTAACCATATTTCACGGAACTATGTCTTTAACTGGGATAAGATCATTGACTATGAGCGTGGATTGACGCAGCGTCAGTACAAGACCATCAACATGTTCACAGACGTAAAAGGGTTAAAAGATAATGTCAGACGCAGACGTTTTCTGGATGGTCTATTGGTACTAGCAAGTCAGAATTTCAATCAACAAGGGATGTTCTTGTATTTATTCAAACGGAATTTTGTGCGCAGTAAAGATATTTTCTGGATCATCATCAGATTAGTAGTCATTGGCGGTGTCATTATCTGGCTTGTAAGACAGCCGGTTATCGCAGCGATCATCGGTGTATTTGTGGTCTACATCATTGTGCTCCAGTCATCACAGTTTTATAAGCAGCAGGCTTATCAATTATGGCCGCAAGTGTGGCCGGTCAAGGAAACACTCGTCATTGATGGGTTCCGCAAGTTTCTATGGCAGCTGTCACTTGTTGTCACTGTATTGATGGCTGTGATCTATATCGTGTTTTATTCAGCGCATTTTTATTATGTGATTGCATTTTTCGCTGTCATGTGGTGGACGAACCAGCAAGTAATGAATAAATTACAGAAGAAAATGACATTGCTGAAAGATTAGAAGTCCAAGTTTGAGAGAAAACCGTGAAATCAGTCGGAACACAGCCTTCAAATCAGCAAAACACTGCTTCCTATCATTCTTTGATAGGAAGCAGTGTTTTTGTAAAGTGAATATTTGAAATGAAGTCCGCCNNAGTCCGCCGGCTGATAATTTTTCACTACGCTGTCTTCATAAGTATCGCGGTAGATTGAGCTGTTCTTGAAATCAGCCAATGTTTGTTCATCACTGAACTGTAGTACAACACAGTATGACTGGCCGCGTAATGGTCGGAGCAGTCGGTAGGCCGTGAACCCTGCATAGTCACTGAAGTTCTTCTGTTCTGTCAGCTTACTTTCAGCGACTTTTCGGCGGTCGTCACTGACCTGGAAATAACGAAGTATAAGCGGTGCGTGAGCGGTCACTTCACCTTCACTGTCGATGATTTCAAAGGATTCGGGTGTACTGAATACAGTTTTCTCTGTTGATTCTTCATATAATATGATGTCTTCTGGTCCAGCAAATTCCAGTATTGACCGATTTTTATGTTTGTCGATCAATCGCTGCATGTAATATTCAGAGCCATGTGTTAAATAAGTAAACATTTGATCACTCCTTTACTCATATCTTACCCGATAATTTTGTATTATGTCAGTTTTATGACAAATACGTATTCGGGGGCGGCATGATATTGGTTGTGTTAAAATAATTAATAATCATTATAAAGTAGGAGGAATAGCTTTGAAGCCGTTCAACGATACAATTTTAAAAGCAGCGTATGGTGAAAAAACGACGCATACGCCGGTCTGGTTCATGCGCCAGGCAGGACGCAGCCAGCCGGAATACAGAGAAATCAAGAAAACACATTCATTGTTTGAAATCACACATGACCCTGAGTTATGTGCATATGTCACAAAATTACCGGTCGACCAGTATAATACCGATGCTGCCATTCTTTACAAAGATATTATGTCACCCCTTGGTGCACTTGGTGTGGATGTAGAAATTAAATCAGGAATAGGACCGGTCATCGGCAATCCAATCCGTCACATCAGTGACGTCCAAAAACTCGGTGAAATCAACCCGGAGCAGGATGTGCCATATATTCTTGATACGATCAAACTGCTGACGACTGAACAGCTATCTGTACCATTGATCGGTTTCACTGGTGCTCCTTTTACATTAGCAAGCTATATGATAGAAGGCGGACCTTCAAAGAACTATAATAAGACTAAGGCGTTTATGTATGAACAGCCTGAGAGCTGGCACCTGTTGATGGAGAAGCTGAGCGACATGTGTATCACTTATACGCATGCTCAAATCGATGCAGGCTGTAAGATGATTCAAGTATTTGATTCATGGGTCGGTGCGTTGAACCGTGAGGACTACCGGACATTTATCGCACCGCACATGCAGCGTATTTTCAGAGGTATTAAAGAGAAGAATGTACCGGTGACAACATTCGGTGTCGGCGCCAGCCATTTAATCGAGGAATGGAATGCACTTCCTGTGGATGTCGTCGGTCTTGACTGGCGTATACAAATTGAAGAAGCACGCGCAAAAGGCATCACTAAAACGTTGCAGGGGAATTTGGATCCTGCAATTCTGCTCGCACCGTGGGCAGTGATCGAAGAGCGTCTTACACGCATTCTTGATCAAGGACTGCGGTCTGACAGCTACATCTTCAATTTAGGTCACGGGGTATTCCCGGAAGTTCAACCCGACACGTTAAGACGTGTATCAGAATTTGTTCATACGTATTCAGCAGATTATAAATCTAATTAAGGAGTTATTGTAATGAAAAAAAGAGGGTTACTGGTTATGGCGTATGGTACGCCGTACAAAGAAGAAGATATTGAACCGTACTACACACATATCAGACGTGGACAACGACCGTCTGAGGAAGCACTGCAGGATTTAAAAGACCGCTACAAGGCGATTGGAGGAATTTCGCCGCTCGCAGGTACAACAGAACGTCAGGCCGAGGCATTGCGCGACGAACTGAACAAGGATAAAGACGTAGAATATGTGCTGTATATCGGTTTAAAGCATATCCAACCATTTATTGAAGATACGGTCAAACAAATGCATGAAGACGGTATTGAAGAAGCTGTGACGATAGTTCTCGCACCGCACTTCTCTGATTTCTCTGTGAACTCTTATAACNNAAATTAAATTGACGCACGTCAAAGATTTCTACCGTCAGCAGAAATTTATTACGTTCTGGCGCAATCAAGTAGATGATACATTGAAATCTATTCCAGAAGATGAATTGGATGATACGGTGCTGATTGTCAGTGCGCACAGTCTTCCGGAGAAAATCAAGGAAAAAGGCGATCCTTATCCAGATCAATTGGCAGATACAGCACGCTTAATCAGCGAAGCATCACAGATTAAAAATGTTGCTATCGGCTGGCAGTCTGAAGGTAACACACCTGACCCGTGGCTTGGACCAGATGTTCAGGATTTAACACGTGAACTCTACAACAAGCACGGCTATAAGCACTTCATCTATACACCGGTCGGTTTCGTCTGTGAGCACCTTGAAGTACTGTACGATAACGATGTTGAATGTAAAGATGTCTGCCATGAAATCGGTGCAGTATACCATCGTCCTGCGATGCCGAATACGCATCGATTGTTCATTGAAGCAATGGCCGACGAAGTGAAATCTGTGTTAAATTCACAAGAAATGAAGTGACCGGTCATGAAAAAAGTAGCAGTTATTGGAGCAGGCATTACCGGCTTGTCCGCTGCACATTATTTAAAGCAACAGAGTGACGTCCATATCGATATACTTGAACAGTCTGAGCGTGCAGGCGGTAAAATCAAGACGTATCAGCAGGACGGTTATACGATTGAACTGGGTCCGGAATCTTATTTAGCGCGTAAGACCATCATGACTGAGCTTGCAGAAACACTCGGCATGAAAGATGAACTGGTGACCAATACAACAGGACAGTCTTATATTTATGCGCGCAATCAGCTGTATCCGATACCCGGTGGTTCTGTTATGGGGATACCGACAGAAATCAAGCCATTCCTCAAGACAAAACTCGTCTCGCCTATCGGAAAACTTCGGACAGGGATGGATTATTTCATTAAGCCGAAACCGATGACGACAGATATTTCAGTCGGCGCATTTTTCAGGAAGCGTGTCGGTAACGAAGCGCTTGAAAATTTAATCGAGCCGCTGCTTTCCGGAATATATGGCGCTGATATCGACAAATTGAGCTTGAAGACGACGTTTCCAAATTTCAAGGAACAGGAAGAAGCTCATGGCAGTCTGATTAAAGGAATGCGCGCTCAAAAAAGTAAGACGAAACCTACTGTTCAGCCGAAAGGACAATTCCGGCAGTTCCGTAATGGCCTTCAGAGTTTTATCGACAAACTTGCTGAGTCTGTGACGGAACACGGTGTGGTTATTCACTATAACAGCACAGTCACAGCCATTGAATCGCGCAATCAGCAGTATGTCATCACGGTCAACGGCGAAGAACAGTACTATGACGGTGTGATTACGGCAGTTCCTCATACCGTATTCAGCAGATGGTTTGATGATGCACCGCTCCGCTATTTCAAGCATATGCAGGCAACCAGCGTAGCAACAGTGGTCATGGCA
>DJUI01000068.1:0-285 GCA_002438305.1 Staphylococcaceae bacterium UBA6286
GTATCACTGAACATATTCCGGTTCTTGACATGGTCAAGGTGAAACGTTATATGAAAGGCAAATCTACACGCTTAGTCGGTCCTAACTGTCCAGGTGTGATTACTGCTGATGAATGTAAGATCGGTATTATGCCGGGCTATATTCACAAAAAAGGTCATGTCGGCGTTGTATCACGTTCTGGAACACTGACTTATGAAGCGGTTCACCAGTTGACACAATTAGGTATCGGTCAGACAACAGCAGTAGGTATCGGTGGCGACCCAGTCAACGGTACTGACTTCATCG
>DJUI01000068.1:294-4828 GCA_002438305.1 Staphylococcaceae bacterium UBA6286
TGATTGGTGAAATCGGTGGTACTGCAGAAGAAGAAGCAGCAGAATGGGTGAAAGCGAACATGACAAAACCTGTTGTCGGCTTCATCGGTGGACAAACAGCACCTCCTGGAAAACGTATGGGCCATGCAGGTGCCATCATTTCAGGCGGTAAAGGAACAGCTTCAGAAAAAATTAAAGCAATGAATGCAGCAGGCATTAAGACAGCTGCCACTCCATCAGACATTGGTTCTACATTAGTAGAACGCATCAAAGAAGAAGATGGTCTTTACGAGAAATGTCTGACAGTGACACAATAATTTCAGGAAAAGACTTCTCATAGCACTTTTCATCGCAGACACTTGTTATGTCAGCGATGAAAAGTTTTTTTATGTACCAAATTTTAGTGGACAGTTGATAAAACAGCGACTATTTTTTTCGATTTCAATGGATAATTTACTATTCTTATCGACGAATTTACACTTTCTCAACTTATCGGTCTTATGATAAGAATGAGGTGATAAATATGATGGAACAAGATATGATCTTAAAATTAATCTATGCCGGATTTACAACCGGTCAGCTCCACAGATTTAAAGAGCGATTCGGTTGTTTTAATTATATTCAGTTAAAATATGAAATGCTGCTGTCAGAATTTGCAGATGCCAAAATGCATGCTAAGCTCAGTCGTATGAATTTGCTGGATGCCGGTCAGATCAGAGAGGATTTACAGCGGAAAGGAATTGTTCCGCTCTTCTATAGTGATCCTGGATATCCACAGCTGCTGCTAGAACTCTATGATTATCCTTTACTGCTGTTCTGCAAAGGTCATCTAAACTATTTGACTGAACCTCATTGCCTTGCAGTCGTCGGAGGAAGAGAGCGTACGTCGTATACGAGGACAGTGCTGGATCAGTTTATACCTGAGCTGGTCCGGCACCAAGTTGTCATCGTCAGTGGACTCGCTAAAGGAACAGACTCCGATGCTCACATTCTCGCCGTTCATCACCACGGGAAAACTATTGGAGTGCTTGGATTTGGTCATGACTTTCATTATCCGGAGGAGACGCGGCTGCTCAGGAAATATATGGAGCAGCATCAACTGGTCATCAGTGAATATCCGCCGCACATCACATCACGCGCATGGCAGTTTCCTGAACGCAACCGGATTATCAGTGGACTCTGCAGAGGGACTTTCATAACGGAGGCGAAGAAACGGAGCGGCAGCCTGATCACATGCGATCAACNNATCAGGCGCTCGATCAGAATAGAAACGTCTACTGCCTTCCAGGGCCGATAACAAGCGTCTATTCAGAAGGTTGTAATTTAAGAATTTCAGAAGGTGCAAAGCCTTGTCTGTCGGTCGTCGACATACTAGAAGATTATCAGTCTTAGAGCAGTTATAACATTTAATAATTGACAACTATTTGTAAGTACCGTTATCATTTACACTTGAATAACGAAACAGTCATAAGCAAAGGGGAGATACAATTGGCAGAGAATCTTGTCATTGTTGAATCGCCTGCAAAAGCAAAAACCATTGAAAAATATTTGGGAAAAAAATATAAGGTCATTGCCTCTATGGGACATGTTCGGGATTTACCGCGCAGTCAGATGGGCATTGACGTTGAAAATGATTTTGAGCCAAGATATATTACAATTCGCGGAAAAGGGCCTGTTGTTCAGGAACTGAAAAAACATGCTAAAAAAGCAAAGCATGTTTACCTGGCAAGTGACCCGGACCGCGAAGGTGAAGCGATTGCCTGGCATTTAGCACATTTACTGGATATCGATGAAAACGCAAAGTCACGTGTTGTATTTAATGAAATTACGAAAGACGCAGTCAAAGAAAGTTTTAAGTCGCCGCGTGCCATTCAACACGAGCTCGTGGATGCACAGCAGGCAAGACGAGCATTAGACCGCCTTGTAGGCTATAACATTTCGCCTGTACTATGGAAGAAAGTCAAAAAAGGTCTGTCAGCCGGTCGCGTACAATCTGTCGCACTGAAGCTGATCATTGACCGTGAAGAAGAAATCAGTGCGTTTAAGCCTGAAGAATACTGGACTATTGATGGTCAGTTTGAACATCAAGGTGTGACGTTCAAAGCAAAGTTTCTACACGAAAACAATAAGCCGACAAAACTTCATAACGAACAAAATGTCAAAGCGATTGTCAAGCAGTTGTCTTCTGATCAGTTTAATGTGACAGACGTCACTAAAAAAGAGAAGCTGAGAAATCCTGCGAATCCATTTACGACATCCAGTCTGCAGCAGGAAGCAGCGCGCAAGCTGAACTTTAAAGCTCGCAAAACGATGATGCTTGCGCAACAGCTGTACGAAGGTATCGATTTGAAGAAACAAGGAACAGTGGGTCTGATTACTTACATGAGAACAGACTCCACTCGAATTTCTGATACGGCAAAAACTGAAGCAGCAGGTTACATCAAAGAAAAGTTCGGTGAGCAGTACTTGTCAAAACGAAAGTCAGCAGGACAGAAAGCTGGAGCACAGGATGCCCATGAAGCCATTCGTCCAACGTCTGCACTTCGGACACCGACAGAGATGAAAGCTTACTTATCAAGAGACCAGTTAAGATTGTACAAGTTAATCTGGGAGCGCTTTATGGCAAGTCAAATGGCAGCAGCAGTGATTGATACAGTCGCAGTGGATTTAGTGCAAGGACCTATTAAATTCAGAGCGAACGGTCAGACGATTAAATTTAAAGGATTTATGAGTGTCTATGTAGAAGGTCAAGATGACGCCGGAGAAGAAGGTGAGAACAGACTGCCGGNNGAAGGCGAGAACAGACTGCCGGAACTAACAGTCGGCGATCAGGTCAAAGCAGTTAACATCGATGAAAATCAGCATTTCACTCAACCGCCGCCCCGCTATACAGAAGCAAGACTTGTAAAGACACTTGAGGAAAAAGGAATCGGTCGGCCATCTACTTATGCGCCGACGATTGATACAATTACGAAACGGAATTATGTCAAAATCGATCAGAAGAAATTTTTCCCGACCGAACTGGGTATCATTGTCAATGAATCAGTGAAAGAATATTTTCCTGAAATTATTGATGTTGATTTTACAGCCAATATGGAAGCACTGCTTGATAGAGTGGCTAACGGGGAGATCTCCTGGAAGAAAGTCATTGAAACATTCTATGTTGATTTCAAGCTGCATGTCGACCGGGCAGAAGCTGAGATGGAAAAGATTGAAATCAAAGATGAACCGGCAGGAGAAGATTGTGAGAAATGTGGATCGCCGATGGTCATTAAAATGGGCCGCTACGGGAAATTCATGGCGTGCTCCAATTTTCCTGACTGTCGTAATACGAAAGCAATTGTCAAATCTATCGGTGTCCCATGTCCGAAATGTAAAGACGGTGAAGTGGTAGAACGTAAGTCTAAAAAGAATAGAATCTTCTATGGCTGTACGAACTTTCCGGAATGTGATTTCATTTCATGGGATAAACCTGTCGCACGCCAATGTCCGAAATGTGATACACAGCTTGTAGAACGCAAAAAAGGTAAGACGATGCAGGTCGCTTGTCCTAATTGTGAATATGAGGAAAAAGCACAATAATCAATAGGCCCTTCAGGAAATTTCCCTGGAGGGTTTCATTATGTCGTCATCAATTTGACTTCATAGGATTTAAAGGTTTATTTAATTGTCAGAATATATTACAATCATTGAGGATATAAGGAGGAATTACAATGTCTAAAATTAATGTGATTGGTGCCGGGCTGGCTGGTTCAGAGGCAGCTTATCAACTTGCAAAGCGTGGTATCAAAGTCGATTTATATGAAATGCGTCCGGTGAAACAAACACCTGCCCACCATACGGATAAGTTTGCAGAGCTTGTCTGCTCGAATTCATTGCGTGGTAATGCGCTGACGAATGGTGTCGGTGTCCTGAAAGAAGAGATGCGTCGTCTTGATTCATTGATCATCAAGGCTGCAGACAGTGCAAGCGTTCCTGCTGGAGGTGCTTTAGCAGTTGACCGTCATGAGTTCAGCAGACATATTACGGATACTTTGAGAAATCACGAGAATATTACGGTGATCAACGAAGAAATCAATGAAGTCCCTGACGGTCCTACCATTATAGCGACAGGACCGCTGACAACTGAACATCTATCTAAGAGCATCCAGGAGATGACAGGTCAGAGTCATTTGTACTTCTACGATGCAGCAGCCCCTATCGTTGAAAAAGAATCCATCGATATGGACAAAGTGTATTTGAAGTCACGTTATGACAAAGGTGAAGCCGCTTATTTAAATTGTCCGATGACGGAAGAAGAGTTCGATCGTTTTTATGAGGCATTACTGGCAGCAGATGTCGTCCCGTTAAAAGAATTTGAGAAAGAAATTTACTTTGAAGGCTGTATGCCGTTTGAAGAGATGGCACGTCGCGGTAAGAAAACATTATTGTTCGGCCCGATGAAACCAGTAGGGCTGGAGGATCCAAAAACCGGAAAACGGCCGTATGCTGTCGTTCAGCTGCGCCAAGATGATGCAGCAGGTACATTATATAATATCGTCGGCTTCCAGACACA
>DJUI01000068.1:5052-9126 GCA_002438305.1 Staphylococcaceae bacterium UBA6286
GGGACAAATGACCGGAGTTGAAGGCTACGTTGAAAGTGCAGCGAGCGGTTTGATTGCAGGAATTAACGCGGCAAAACTATTATCAGGGGTGAAGCCTATTACATTCCCTGAGAAAACAATGATCGGTGCAATGGCTTATTACATTACGCATACCAATAGTAAGAACTTCCAGCCGATAAATGCGAATTTCGGTTTATTACCACCGCTCGACAGCCGTATTAAGGATAAAAAAGAACGATACGAGGCTCTTGCTGCTCGTGCACTTGAGAGTCTTGAACAATTTAAAGTGACGTTATAGTTTTGATTGTTAAAGAAATTTGAATTGTGATACAATTCAGATAACTGGAGGTGGCGTAGTGGAAAGTCAATTAAATGCGTTCGCTGATTACTTAAAGAACGAAAAGAATTTTTCTGTCCATACGCTTACCGCATATGACCATGATGTCCGATCATTTATAGACTATCTAAACCGTGAAGGATTGAATCTTGAAACGTTCAGCTATCAACATGCACGGGGTTATTTAGTCTATTTATATGAACAAAAACTGACACGGTCGTCTGTATCTCGTAAAATATCCAGCTTAAAAACGTTCTATCGATTCATCCAGTTGGATAAAGAGGCAGTTAATCCATTTGATGCACTGGTTCACCCTAAAAAGGAGCAGTACTTACCTTCCTTTTTCTATGAAGAGGAAATGACACAGCTGTTTGCAGAGATAGATCAAGGTAAGCCGCTTCATAAGCGTGACCAGCTCATTATGGAACTGCTCTATGCCACTGGAATACGGGTGTCAGAACTTGTTAACCTGAAACTGACTGATATCGATGAAGAGTTGATGATGATAAAAGTACTTGGAAAAGGCAGCAAAGAGCGTATGGTTCCTTTCGGCACATTCGCCTTAAAAAGTTTACGGGATTATTTTCCGGTGAGGCAGCAGCTTGCGCATGACCATGATTTCCTGTTCGTCAATCATCTAGGAGAGCCGCTGACAGCAAGAGGCGTCAGATATATTCTTGATCAGATCATCAAACGCGCCGGTAATGTGTCTGAGATACATCCACACAAAATGCGTCATACATTTGCCACCCATCTATTGAACGAAGGTGCAGATCTCAGAACGGTACAGGATCTACTAGGGCACGTGAACTTATCGACAACAGGACGTTACACGCATGTAACGAAAGAACATCTTAGACAAACTTATTTGAATGCACATCCACGTGCATAAAGGAGAGAATCATTTTGGCAATGCATGCAACAACTATTTTTGCGATTAAACATAACGGACAGTCTGCGATGAGCGGTGATGGACAAGTGACATTAGGTGAACAAGTCATCATGAAAGCAACAGCAAAGAAAGTAAGACGCCTGTTTGATAATCAAGTCGTCGCCGGGTTTGCCGGCAGCGTTGCAGATGCGTTCACATTATTTGAAAAGTTCGAAGCAAAACTGTATGAATACGACGGTAATTTATCGCGAGCTGCAGTTGAACTTGCTAAAGAATGGCGCGGTGATAAAATGTTGAGACAGCTGGAAGCCATGCTGATTGTGATGAATGACAAAGAGCTGCTGCTTGTCAGTGGTACAGGAGAGGTCATTCAACCAGATGACGATATTATTGCTATCGGGTCAGGCGGTAACTATGCTCTCAGTGCCGGTCGCGCCTTGAAGAAGCATGCGCCCCAACTCACGGCAAGGGAAATAGCAGAAGCAAGTCTTGAGACCGCTGCAGACATCTGTGTCTTTACAAATCACAATATTATTGTTGAAGAATTATAAGGAGGCATCATGAACAATCAAATGAAAATGACGCCGAAAGAAATTGTCAATGAACTCAACCAGCTNNCGGTCAGGAAGAAGCGAAGAAAAAAGTGGCAATCAGCCTTCGTAACCGGTACCGGCGCTCACTGCTGGACGCGCAGCTGCAACAGGAAATCATCCCGAAGAATATACTGATGATTGGACCGACTGGTGTCGGGAAGACAGAGATTGCGAGACGGATGGCAAAGCTAGTCGGCGCGCCGTTTGTCAAAGTGGAGGCGACAAAGTATACAGAAGTTGGATACGTCGGTCGCGATGTCGAAAGTATGATCCGCGACCTGGTGGAGAATGGTGTCCGGTTGATTCAAGCGGAGAAAAAGAAAGAAGTTTTCGCAGAAGCGGAGAAACGAGCAGAAGAAAGACTTATGAAGCTGCTGGTGCCAGCCATGAAAAACAAACAGCAGGCACAAAATAATCCGTTTGAATCGCTGTTCGGCGGGCAATTTCCGTTTGCTGAACAAAGTGATGCAGAAGAAGTGACGGCAGAGATCAGTTCTAAACGCCGTGATATCCGTATGAAGTTGTCAGCACACCAACTTGAACAAGAGGAAGTTGTCATCAAAGTGGAGCAGGAACAACCGATGCTTATGCCCGGTATGGACAATCATATGCAGGACATGCTGAGCCAGATGATGCCTAAAAAGAAAATTGAACGCCGATTAACAGTCGCCAAAGCACGACCTATTCTCATTGATGAAGAAGCATCAAAACTGATCGATCAAGTGTCAGTCAATCAGGAAGCCGTACAATTGACTGAACAGATGGGAATCGTATTTATCGATGAAATCGATAAAATTGCCGGTTCATCCAATAGTGGCCAGGATGTTTCCCGTCAAGGCGTACAGCGAGATATACTGCCGATTGTCGAAGGAAGTGTCGTCCAGACTAAATACGGCGCAGTGAACACCGAGCATATTCTCTTCATTGGTGCAGGTGCTTTCCATGTGTCAAAACCGAGTGATTTAATTCCGGAGCTGCAAGGACGTTTTCCGATTAGAGTGGAGCTGGATAAATTGACGGTCGAAGATTTTGAGAAGATTCTTCGTGAGCCGAAACAGTCGCTGTTAAAACAATACGAAAGTCTGCTCGCTACAGAAGATGTGGCGATCAATTTCACAGATGACGCGATTACAAGGCTTGCTGAGATTGCTTATGAAGTCAATCAGGAGACTGATAATATCGGCGCAAGACGCCTTCATACAGTCATTGACAAAATGCTTGAAGACCTTTCATATGAAGCATCTGAAATGCCTCATGCGCGTGTGGATATTACGAAGCAATACGTCGAATCAAAACTAGGTTCGATTTCGAAAAATAAAAACTTAAGTGAATTTATCTTATAAAAAGGAGAATTAAAATGAACTTATTAACGAGAACACGTGAGATTAACAAATTATTACAGGAACATAAAGGGCTTGCTGTTGACTTTAAGGAAATGGCGGACCATTTGGGCAGCGTGATGCAGTCAAATGTTTTTATCCTCTCAAGAAAAGGGAAGATTTTGGGGTTTGGGGTCAATGAACTGCTGAAGAATGAACGTCTTATTAAAATGCTGGAAGATAGGCAGCTACCGATGGAATACACAGACTGGCTGCTTGATGTCGAAGAAACAGTATCTGACATTCCGTTATCCAATCGATTGACTGTGTTCCCAACTGAAAATGATGAGTTGTTTAAAGACAGTCAGACAACCATCATCCCGATTAAAGGGGGCGGTGAGCGACTTGGGACGCTTGTACTAGGTCGTATCGACAAAAACTATGATGATAACGATCTTGTATTAGGGGAGTACGCAGCCACAGTTGTCGGAATGGAAATTCTGCGTGAAAAACATACAGAAATAGAACAGATTGCCCGCGATAAAGCAGCCATTACGATGGCTATCAACTCTTTATCTTATTCTGAAAAAGAAGCGATTGAACATATTTTTGAAGAATTGAATGCGACAGAAGGACTGCTCGTTGCTTCTAAAGTAGCAGACCGTGTAGGAATTACGCGTTCAGTCATTGTCAATGCGCTTCGTAAATTAGAAAGTGCCGGAGTGATCGAATCCCGTTCATTAGGTATGAAAGGAACATATATTAAAGTATTAAACGATAAGTTCCTGAACGCTTTAGCAGAAATTAAAATGAAGTTAGAGATATTCACAAAAAGCAAGGAGGATTTCCTCCTTGCTTTTTTTATTTATTTTTTTTATTTATTTATTTTTAATTAAGAAAATGCAGAATATTGTCGAATAAAAAGAGTTTGAA
>DJUI01000038.1:0-219 GCA_002438305.1 Staphylococcaceae bacterium UBA6286
CGTACTGCAGAACGGTTTTTAACTGCGTGAGTTCCTTGACGTAATGAAGCACGTTGAAGATTGATTGCTTCGAATAATACATGTTGATTAGGTTCGATACCGAATACGTTGTCGTTCAATTCGATTGAACCCGCTTTAGATCCATCTACTTTTAATACATCATAATTAGCCATTATGTTTGTTTCCTCCTTTCGCAATTACTGAATTATTTATTGCCTT
>DJUI01000038.1:249-29524 GCA_002438305.1 Staphylococcaceae bacterium UBA6286
GCTTATTGCCTTTTTTAATTGAAGTTTGAATTTTTACTAAACCTTTTTTAGGTCCAGGAACGTTACCTTTAACAAGGATGACGTTGTTTTCTGCATCAACTTTAACGATTTCTAAGTTTTGCATTGTAACAGTATTACCGCCCATACGGCCTGGTAATGCTTTACCTTTAAATACTTTAGAAGCGTCAGATGCCATACCCATTGAACCTGGGCGTCTGTGGTAACGAGAACCGTGACTCATTGGTCCACGTGACTGTCCGTGGCGTTTGATTGCCCCTTGGAACCCTTTACCTTTTGAAGTTCCTGTCACGTCAACGATGTCACCAGCTTGGAATGTATCCACAGTGACTTCTTGACCTACTTCGTATCCAGAAGCATCTACGTTTCTGAATTCACGAATGAAGCGCTTAGGCGCTGTGCCTGCTTTTTTAGCATGGCCTTCAGCTGGCTTAGTTGCATATTTGTTAGACTTACGGTCTTTTTTATATGCTTGTTTGTCTTCAAAACCGATTTGAACTGATGAGTAACCATCAACTTCTTCAGTTTTCTTTTGTAATACAACGTTTTGTGCTGCTTCTACTACAGTTACTGGAATTAACTCACCGTTTTCAGCGAATACTTGAGTCATTCCCACTTTTCTTCCTAAGATTCCTTTGGTCATCGAAAGTCGCACCTCCTACTTTAATTTATAATTTGATTTCGATGTCTACGCCTGATGGTAAGTTTAAGCCCATAAGAGCATCAACTGTTTTCGGTGTAGGGTTAACAATGTCGATTAAACGTTTGTGTGTGCGCTGCTCAAATTGCTCACGAGAGTCTTTGTATTTGTGCACGGCACGGATGATTGTATAAACTGTTCTTTCAGTTGGTAACGGAATCGGACCAGATACTTCAGCACCTGAACGTTTAGCCGTTTCTACAATCTTCTCAGCTGATTGATCGATCACACGGTGATCATAAGCTTTCAAACGAATACGAATTTTTTGTTTTGCCATTATTTTACCTCCTCTAATAACGTCTATTTTGGTTTGATAGACTTCTCCACGAAAATTGTCTCACACATCGCCATGGCAAAGCGGCCGGGTGTGTCAGTAACCTTCCGCTTCATCGCTTTTAAAAGTCCAACATTAGATATGATACATGAGTTTTAATAATAAATCAATACTTATCGTAGTAATTTATACTTTTTTCTTCATAATCACATTTCTTTATTCTAAAGGGTTATCGGCTACGTTGCAAGTCTTACCATTTAGAAATATAAAATTAAAATGGTATAATATAGGGGCAGCAATAAAATTTTGCCTATTAGTCTATATATAATAGAAGAAAGTTAATTGAGGAGGCACATGAATGAAAGGTTCAATCCGTATTATACTGCTAGTGTTAGGAGTCATTACGCTATTAAATGAAGCATTTTTGGGAATTCCTATACTTGGTGGTACTTATATTGTTTCTCTTGGCTGGACACCTCTTGGTACGAACATCTTGTTGTACATCATCATAGCTGTGATTTTAGGCGCTGATCGTTACAACCAGGCCAAAGAATTAATGTATATTCCTATTCTCGGGGCGATATTGAATATCATCGCATTCATTCCGTTTGTCGGTATGGTCGCACACTGGATTATGACATTATTCATGATTTATTTCGTTGTTCGTCTACTGAACTACCCGGAATATTCAAGAGATTCGCAAGACACCTACAGAAGATATTAAATCAAGTTTCGAACTACAAAAAAGTTCCATCACTCAGTCGGAGTGATGGAACTTTTTTTAATGTTTGACGAAGATAAAGTACATAACAAACACGACGAACATGAAGTACATGATTGGATGTATTTCTTTGTGACGTTTCGCCATGATCATCGTGATTGGATAGAAGATAAATCCACAGGCAATCCCTGTTGCGATGGAATATGATAATGGCATCATAATCATCGTCAAGAATGCAGGCACTGCGATTTCAAAACGCGTCCAGTCAATTTTGCCTAGATTAGAGACCATCAGTACACCAACGATGACTAATGCAGGAGCCGTGACTGCTGATGTAACGACACTCATCAACGGTGAGAAGAACAATGCCAGGAAGAAGCATAGCGCTGTAATGACACTGGCAAATCCTGTTCTCGCCCCTACTGCTACACCGGCAGAAGATTCAATATAAGATGTTGTCGTTGAAGTACCAAAAATCGCTCCTGTAATCGTTGCTAGAGAGTCAGCGAACAATGCACGTCCTGCTCTTGGAAGCTTGTTGTCTTTTACTAAATTCGCCTGTGTGGCTACTGCGACTAACGTTCCTGCTGTATCGAAGAAATCGATGAACAAGAAAGTCAAGACCACTATCAGAAACTTGATATTCAATATTTTTGACGGGTCCATTAATCCTTCAAATGCTGCACCAAATGTCGGTGCTACGCTTGGTACGCTGCTGACGATTGCTTGCGGCTGGGCAATCAATCCTGTCACAATTCCGATGACTGCAGTCATGATCATGCCGATAAAGATACTTCCCGGTACTTTTTTGGCCATTAGAATGACAGTCAATACAATACCTGCTATGGCAAGAATCACTTTCGGGTCATGGAAGTTCCCTAACGTCACAAGTGTCGCATCATGGTTCTGAATAATACCTGAACCTTGCAGCCCGACGAAAGTAATGAACAGCCCTATACCCGACGACACCGCCATCTTCAGCTCAAAAGGGATAGCATTGATAATAGTCTCCCTGAGCCCTGTCATCGTCAGTATTGCAAAGATGACGCCCGAGAACAGGACACCTGTCAAACCGATCTGCCACGGAATACCGAGCGTCAGTACGACAGTGAAGGCGAAAAATGCGTTCAATCCCATACCAGGTGCCAAAGCGATAGGATAGTTGGCAATCAGCCCCNNGTTGCTACAAATACAGCGCCTGTATCCATACGCATGGAATCAGGAAGATCTTTTACTGCTGATAACGATAAAGTCGCTGGATTGACAGCTAGAATATAAGCCATTGATAGAAATGTTGTCAGTCCACCTAATATCTCACGTCTATAGTTTGTACCTAATTCATCAAACTTAAAATAGTTCTTCATATGTTCTCCTTTTTACGTTCATTTAATAAGCACTTGTCTATCTTATTACTTTGAATCGTAAAAATCAATGTAAAAATCGAACATTTTTAAATATTCATAACTTTTTGTTCGTATAATGGCTTAGTGGGAAGTTCAAGTTATAATTTCAATCCTTTTAACGCATCAGCGAACGGATTATTCACAGGTTCATCCTGCTTCATATATTTCTTCATTTCACCTTTCGATACTTTGCCAGTTTTATTTGACTTGAAGCGTTTATCCATTGCTTCCTGCGTTTCTCTGAACCCGCAGCTGCAGCTGTACATAGCTTTCTTACCTGTCCCGTGAAGTGTCAGTTTCTTCTTACAGTTTGGACAGCGGGCATTGGTTTGACGCTGAACGTTCTTCTTCGTCTTGCAGGTCGGATCCTGACAGACCAGCATCTTACCGTTACGCGTCTTAACTTCCAGCATGAACTTGCCGCATGTCGGACATTCTGTTGATGTTAAATTATCATGTTTGAATTTATCTTCGCTTGCTTTAATGTCTGCAATCAATGTTTTAGTGAAGGTACGCATTTCCTCGATGAATTGTCGTTTGTTGTACTTTCCTTTTTCAATCTGTGTTAATTTATATTCCCAGTCTGCTGTTAAATCTGGTGATTTCAATGCATCGGGGGCGAGTTCGAGCAGCTGCTTCCCTTTATTCGTCACTCGCAGCCTGCCATCCCGATTTTCAATGGCATTTAGATGATAGAGTTTTTCAATGATATCTGCCCGCGTTGCCACTGTCCCGATGCCACCTGTTTCTTTCAATGTGGCTTTCTGTGCTTTATCCAACTTGAAAATAGCAGATGGATTCTCCATTGCTTTAAGCAGCGTTCCTTCATTGAAATAAGGCGGCGGCGTTGTTTCCCCTGTTGTTTTAGTCAATTTCAGTTGGTCGATAACTTCACCCTGCTTGAATGATAATGCCGCTGTTTCTGTCAATGGTTCATACAGCGCCTTGAAACCGAGATCAACAGCCTGTTCGTGCTTGGCTGTGAACTGTGTCTTGCCGACTTGTATCGTCACTGTCTGAACAGTATAGCGGTACGGTTTCATCAGTACGCTTAAGAACCGTTCAGCAATCAATTCATAAATATGGCGCTCTCGCAGTGATAATTCAGCAGCATTCGCTCTCACTTCTGTAGGGACAATCGCATGATGATCAGAAACTTTAGCGTCATTGATGAAATGTGTGCTTCCTTTGACCGGCGACTTCAGCAGCTGGACCACTGTCTGACGGTAAACAGTCCCGCCTAATGCTGCTACACGGTCTTTCAATGTAGGTACCATGTCTTCTGACAAATAGTTCGCATCAGTTCTTGGATAGGTCACGAGCTTATGACTCTCATATAAGTTCTGCATTGTACTCAATGTTTCCTTGGCAGAATATTGATAACGCTTATAAGCATCCTGCTGTAATGATGTTAAATCATAGAGCAGTTCTGGATACTTCTTCTTCTCCACTGTTTCGACAGACACTACGTACCCCTGCTCTGAATTCAACTCATTCAACAGCTGATCGACTTTAGCTTCATCAAACACCTGTCCACCTGACTGCCATGTGAACTTTGTACCTTTAACAGTGGTAGTAATGCCATAATAGTTACGCGGCTTGAACGCATTGATTTCGTCTTGACGCAATTTTACCATTTGCAGCGTCGGTGTCTGAACACGTCCAGTCGATAACTGTGCATCGTATTTAGTCGTCAATGCACGCGTTGCATTGATACCGACAATCCAGTCCGCTTCACTTCTTGCCATTGCCGCATCATACAACCCTTGATACGCCTTACCATCTTTCAATCGCTGGAACCCATCTTTAATAGCTCTGTCAGTGACTGAGCTGATCCATAACCGTTTGACCGGCTTATTCCCCTTACACTTCTCGATAATTAAGCGCGCGACTAATTCACCTTCACGGCCGGCATCGGTTGCAATAATAATTTCATTGACATCATTTCGTTCAATTTGAGCCTTCACTGTATTGAACTGCTTACGCGTCTTGCCGATGACTACTGTCTTCATATGGTCCGGTAATATCGGCAGCACATTTAAGTCCCATGTTTTATATTTGACATCGTATTGTTCAGGGTCAGCATTGGTCACAAGATGACCCAGTGCCCAAGTAACAATATAGCGGTTATTTTCCATATAGCCGTTTTTATTTTGACTACATCCGAGCACTCGGGCAATATCCCTTGCAACAGATGGTTTTTCTGCTAATACGACAGATTTCATATCATCATTCCTATTCTCTTTTGGTCATTGCATCATTATAGCATGCCCATATAAAGATTTCATTTGAGTTACTTTTATTAATTCGATATGCTAGTGGCAAACAGAGGAGGACGATTGATGAATTCAATGTATTTCCCTGAGCGTGTTCACTGGTTAGTGTGCTCAGATTTTGACGAGACCTTCTTCGCCCACGACTTGTCCAACGCGGAAGATGCGAAGACACTGGATGACTATACCGCACACCATGCTCAAGAGAGCGGCATTATGTTCGGCATTGTATCTGCAAGCACTATCGATATGATCAAATCCTGCATGGAAATCGGCCATTTCAGCCATTATCCTCACTTCATCTCATCTAATTCCGGCACTGAGCTCTGGTATTATAGAGACGGCGAAGAAATTTACGATACAGAGTATGAAGAACAGCTACTGACACAAGGGTTCTCCAAATCAAACATTCTGGAGATTGAAGACCGGCTGCTTAACGAAGGCATTTCCCTTATTGTGCAGACACCTTTCGTCGACGCTCCGTTCTCTCGCAACTACTACTACCATGAGCAGACGCCTGACATCGATGAAGCCAATTTCAGGCGTATCCGTCAGCTGGCTCATGCCCACCGACTTGTGGTCAATATCAGTAAATGCAATCCACTGATCGGTGATCCAGAACACCATTATGACGTCGACTTCTTCCCAGCAAGTGCGGGCAAAGATGCCATCGTCCATTACTTAACTAAAAAGTTCAACCTTCCAAAAGAACAAACAGCTGCTTTTGGTGACAGCGGGAATGATATCAACATGCTGAATAGCGTGAAACATGGGTATTTAGTAAGTAATGCTACGCCCGAAGCAAAAAAATTATTTCCATCGATTGCAGAATATCCATACAGCAAGGGCATTTTGACAACACTAAAGACAATAATAACTTAAGGAGTGAACAGCACATGAACAGTGCTACAGATGATTATGACAAGGTCAGTCAATTCCTCTATGAGATGAATCAGCAGCCGGAACATCATGTCGGCTACTTAGCGTACAACCAAGAACGCATCAAAAAACAACTGGAACAACTAAGTCCGGAAAATGTCGCTGTATTATCAGAAGATGATGAAATTATCGCAGTGGTCGGCATCAGTCCTAAAGAAGACGATACTGCTTATGTGTTCGGACCGATTACAAAACAGACAGACAGTGCCACACAAGTGAAAATGAAAGAAGTATGTCAACGACTGATACAGCAGAATCCCGACGTCAAAACATACGAATTCTATATCGGCGCCCAGCACGTCTTCGGTCAGGCAGTGATGAAATCATTAAAAACTCAATATTTGGGAACGCGTTATACCATGTCTGCAGCACGTCTTAATGACTCTGATATCGATACACGCCTTGTCATGCCGTACAGTCCCATCTACAAGAAAGGATTAATGGCTTTAATGAAGAACTTATATGTCAATCCGAAAGAACGGACAAAGGCACTGCTCAGCCAACTGGATGGATCCTATGAGCTCTTCATTCTGTTGAGTGAAGGTATCGTCAAAGGATATATCGTGCTCGCAGTTAATGAACACGCAACGTGTTATGTAGACTATGTGGTCACGCATAAAAATTATCGTCAGCAAGGAATTGGGCATCGTCTTGTCGCTTATGCCGCCCGTCATGCGTTCAATGAACATCATGCGACTGAAATACAATTGAGCGTAGAAGACAAGAGAAAACGTACGATTGAATTTTATGAGAAGTTAGGATTCAAAAAAGTGAATGAACTGCATCATTACAAATTTACGTTGGACTGACGAAGAAGTAACGCCAAAATCGTTGTTAAGGTTTTGGCGTTTTTGTTATCTATTGACCTGACTATGATCATGATGATGTTTTATCAGATTATTGATGGGAATAGGATAGTATCAATGGATAAAGGAATGAGGCAATGGATATATTAATCGCATTACTTCCTGCCCTATTATGGGGCAGCGTTGTACTGATCAATGTCAAAGTAGGCGGAACGTCTTATGAACAAATTATGGGCACAGTACTTGGTGCTTTCATTGTTGGGACTGCTGTTTACTTCATCGTTCAGCCTGAACTGAGCGTTAAAATACTGATCGTCGGCATGATTTCCGGCGCATTCTGGGCGCTCGGTCAAGGAAATCAGCTGAAAAGCATCAAAAAAATCGGCGTTGCTAAAACAATGCCCATCTCCACTGGGATGCAGCTTGTCGGAACAACCCTCATCTCAGTGATATTCTTCAATGAATGGAAATCAACGACTGCTGTGATTCTCGGCATCGTTGCACTACTGCTGTTAGTCACTGGTGTTGTTCTGACATCGTTGAAAGGTGACAAAGATGACGAAGAAAACGGAAGTATCAAATCAGCGCTTAACATACTGATTATTTCTTCCATCGGCTATATTACATATGTCGTCATCGGCAGATTCTTCGGTGTCGAGGGATGGGATGCATTATTCCCGCAAGCCATTGGAATGGTAATCGGCGGATTCCTGCTCAGCTTCAAACACAAACCTAAAAAGAAAGCAGTCGTCAAAAACTTGATTCCAGGTGTGTTATGGGCCCTGGGTAACATGGCCATGTTCTATTCTCAGCCAAAAGTCGGTGTTGCAACAAGCTTCTCGTTCTCGCAGATGCTTGTGGTCGTGTCAACTCTAGGTGGTATCTTCATTCTGCACGAGCAGAAGACAAAAAAACAATATATCGGCATTGCTGTCGGGATCATACTCATTATCGCTGCAGCATTTTTACTAGGTTATGCTAAAAAATAACAAGGAGTGGTATCAATGTATCAAGATCTTAAAGAAAAAGTAGTTGTCATTACAGGGGCTTCAAATGGTATCGGAAAAGCAATGGCTGAAGAATTCGGCAAAGAAGGATGCAAAGTTGTCATCAACTATTATTCAAGTCCTGAAGGCGCAGAACAAGTTGCCGCCANNCGTTAAAGAAAATGGCGGAGAAGCAATTACTGTTCAAGGTGATGTATCTGTCGAAGCAGATGTGGTTAAAATATGCCAGACAGCGCTCGATGAATTCGGCGGTATCGATATTATGATCAACAATGCGGGTATTGAACATCCGACGCCGTCTCTTGAAATGTCAGCTGAAGAATTCAACAAAGTCATGGAGACTAACTTAACCGGTGCATTTGTCGGCAGTCGCGAGGCATGTAAACATTTTGTTGAAACCGGCAAAAAAGGTGTAATCATCAATATCTCAAGTGTTCATGATGTCATTCCTTGGCCGAACTATGTCAACTATGCGGCAAGTAAAGGCGGCATGAAACTGATGATGGAAACCATGTGTATGGAGTTTGCTCCTAAAGGAATCCGCATCAACAACATCTCACCGGGGGCTATTATGACGGAACATACAAAAAATAAATTCACAGATCCTGACACCCGTGCTGAAACTGAAAAAATGATTCCAATGGGTATCATCGGTGATCCGAAGCAAGTCGCAACAGTGGCAACTTTCCTCGCTAGTGAAAATGCCAGCTATGTGACTGGTGAAACATTATATGTCGATGGCGGTATGACAAAATATCCAGCATTCATGGGTGGTAAAGGTTAATAAAATAAAGGACAAGCGCTAAGCACTTGTCCTTTTTTGATTGGTAATAGTCATACAGACTTACAACATAACCATCTGAAAAACAAACAAGATGATGATGGAGATGACAATCGACAAATTCGACACCATACCGATAAGCGGCAGTGTCTTATACTTAAACTGAATAGCATAAGGAATAATGGACACACCAATCGGTAATAACAGCCCGATCAATATCGTTGTTCTGAACATTTCATTGAACGGCAGGAAGACATAACATAGCAATCCAATCACTGTTCCGAAACCATAATGAAACAGCAGATATTTAATAGTAATCGGCAAATACGCCTGATCCACCTTGAAGTTCAAATAAATACCTAATAACAGCATGGACAGCGGCATGTTTGCCTGTGAAACGATACCAAAAAAATCAAGTGCGAATGTCGGCAGTTTGACATGGAGGAGACTTAATATGAGCATGATCATGTAAGTCATCAGCGGCACACTTTTTAAGAGACTTAACGCCAAATATCTGATATCAAAAATCTCAGCTCCGTCACTGAAGTAATTTCCGACGATGTAAGTGATACCAAACATGACGATAGAGCCGCCAATATCGAACATCCCAAAATACAGCAGTCCTTCTGCTCCAAACATCTGTTCAACAAGTGGATAAGCAAACAGTCCAATATTCAAAGCAGATGCCATCATACCGACAGATCCTTTGACGTGACGATGATGGTTGATGAATAACAGGATGACAAGCCCTTTGGCGGTCACTGCATATAAAATCATGATGACAGGCAGGAGCATCAATGAAGGCTCAATCTCCACCTTACTGAGTGTCACAATAACAAGTGACGGCAGCGTAATGTTGAAGACAATCCGGCCGATAACACCGCCGTCCTGTTCAGTAAAATAACCGAGTCTCTTCATCAGATAACCCAGCAGAATCATTGCGATAATTGTTAAGAAACTTTGTGTCATACGCGCGCTTCCTTCCCTTACTATGCTAAAATAAATAAAAAACCTCGAGGTGCTTTATGCAGGATTTCATCAAAATTCCGAAACGACTGGCAGTCGTTTCACTTATCATATTGACCCTTCTCATCATGTCTGTCATCACACTTTATTTCGGCGCATCAGGCAGCATTGTACAAAATTTCCTGGCTGACCATGTGGACCAGGAGACGTTGCCCGAAGCAACAACCGCTTTAAAAGAGGCGTTACTTCCATTGATCGTCATCGTGTTATTTCCATGGATGCTTAATTTATTAGGTATTCTTTACTTGAAACGCAGCATTACGGTCAGTGCCATCATGTTCATTGTGGCAGGTCTCTTGATGTTATTCACGCTTGTCATCCCTGTTCTGCTCATTACAGCAGGCACGATGCTCATTATCCGTCATCGTCATTACATCAATTACGAAAAATATAAAACACACTACGAGTAGTGTGTTTTAAGCCAGCACTTCTTCAGGAACCCAGCCGACGATACTCCCTTTTTTAATCAGCACATAGCCGGAGCATGTATCATCAATCACTTTGACATGTTCACCGGCTTCCACATCAAGAAATAAATCCGTGTAATCCTCTTTCAAGCGATAACCACCTGTTCCATCCTCTTGTATGTATTCAGACTTGACCATGAATTCAGTATTTGAGGGCGTATGTACCGCCTTAGTGAAGTAAGGTTCAATATCCTCAATCATTATATCAAATTCCGGAAATGTAAAGGTATGCGGAGATTGAACAGTGACTTCGAATGACTGAATCACTTCTTGGACAGGGTGATCGTCTACATGTTCAGAACAGAGAGAGCCATCTGGTTCAATAATCAGCGCATTCAGCTGACCTGATGGTTTTACTTGGTTGCCGCCGTCTATAGCAATTATTTTTCGCGCGTCGTTGATCTTAATGTCATGACTGTATATTCCATGTTCAACATAATTACAGGCAGGATAATGGCCGACCACTACGTATTTATCAAGCTGATGAGACTGCGTATAGAAGTTCGGCATATTAAGTGCCTGTTCACGAGCTGTCTCCAAATAATCAACACCGTCGATTCCGGCATGGACAAACAAATAATCCTCTGTTTCTATTGCAGTCGGCAGCGTATTGATCATCGCCTGATAGTCACTGTATTTCTCAAGGATATCATCACCGAGCTGCTGCTGACTGTCATAGTCATCGAGTGACCTGTCTACTTCATCCAAATAATCATGGACCCATGTTCGTCTGCGGTCCATATAATCATAGANNTCATATAATTCATCTAGTATGCGGTCGCAGTTCCCTTCAATCATATAGACATTCGGTCGTTCCAGCAGCTCAAAAACGTAGCGCATTGTACCTATTGAATCACGCCCTTTATCGATAATATCTCCGCCGATGATCAATAGATCGTCAGCAGAAAATCCGACTTGCTGAAGCAGCCGCTGAAATAATTCTTTCTCTCCGTGGATGTCAGAAATCACAATGGTTCGCTTACCTCTGATAGCGAGAGATAAGTAATGGTCCTTGAGTTTCATCGTTTAATCACATCCTTTAATGTCCCGTTGACTACAGTAAGCAGCGACGTCACAGCGATTTTCATTTGAATGCCTATTTGGCCGGCACTGACAATGATAGCGGCGAGTCCTTCAGCTGATGCATCAATGACCGTCGCATACTGCTTCTTCATTCCGACTGGAGAACAGCCTCCTCTAATGTAGCCGGTCTTACTGAGCAGTTCTTTGACAGGAAGCAGCTCAAGTTTCTTAACGCCGACTGCGGCAGCTGCTTTCTTTAAGTCCAGTTCTGCTGCAACAGGTATGACAAACACAAACAGCTCCTGACCACTATGCGTCACTAATGTCTTATAGACCGTTTCTACCGGCTCACCTATTTTGGCGGCAACGGTAATGCCGTCGATTCCCCCGTCTGCATCATNNCAATATTTCGTAGCTCATGCGCTGCTGATCCAGCTTGCGCAATGCATTGGTTTTAATTTTCTTCGTCATTAATCGTTCCCCGCTTTCAAGTTAGTTACATTATAGCTTATAATAGACTTACATTTTAAAAAATAAAGGAGTGTACATATGGCTGATTTAAACTATCAACTGACAGAATTAAAACAAGAATATGTCAGACTACAAGGTGACATTGAAAAAGTTCAGTCCACAGGCAACCATGCAGACAAACTAGAAGCACGTCTGCATGAACTAGAAGACGCAATCCGCGATGTACGTGAACAACTCAATGAGCAGCAATAATATTAAACAAGTATTCAGCTTATTGATGGTCATCCAGTTCTTCATCTATTTCGGATTCAGTATCGTCATTCCTGTTATTCCAGCTTTGATTGACGATATGGATTTAAGTGCCTTTCATATGGGACTGCTGCTCGCAAGCTATTCCATTGCGTCGTTCATCGCAGCGCCTTTCTGGGGACAGTTCTCAGATAACAACGGACGAAAAAAAGTACTGCTGATCGGTCTGATTGGATTTACTATCAGCTTTCTGACTTTCGGATTATTTATCGACCACTTACCGATGTTGTACTTTTCAAGAATCATCGGTGGATTGTTTTCCGGTGCCTGTTTCTCAACTACTACCAGTATTGTCGCAGATTTGACGACAGCTGAAGAACGTAACCGCTATATGGGGCTGCTCGGTATGATGATTGGTCTCGGCTTTATATTCGGGCCGGCTGTCGGTGGGCTGCTTGCAGGATATTCCTATCAACTGCCTTACTTTATGACAGCTGCCATATTAATGCTTATTTTCATCGCCGTGATGATGAAGCTGCCGGAGACTCACCTTGATAGAACAGGTGCGGATGACGGCGGTATTAACTGGACTATTTTCAGACAACCCGTCGGACTGTTATTGCTCTGTACATTTATTGTCATGATGACAATGAGCGGTATGGAAAGCTCTTTTCAGCTGTTAGAAATTGACAGAATTGCTATTACACCGACTCAGATGGGGCTGCTCTTTATGATCGGCGGATTTGTCAGCGCGATTCTTCAAGGTGGTTACTTAAGACAAGTGAAGCACGGTGCAGAACGTAAAGTGATGATGGCAGGACTGCTCATTACAGCGACTGCGTTCATTATGCTGCCATTCACGATGAATTTAGTATATGCCGGATTATGTCTTGTTATGCTGATGGCAGGGAATGCTATGGTCAGAACATTACTGACTTCAAGTATTACTAAAACAACGACTGCACGTCATATGGGTAAAATGACCGGTATCACTTATTCACTGGACAGCTTAGGTCGGATTATCGGCCCACTTGTCTTCACAGGACTACTGACATTCAGTTTAAGCCTGCCATTTTATATCGGTGCAGTCACAAGCCTGCTTGCCCTTATTTTGATTTACATTTATTTTTCGAAAGGAAAAGTAGCATGATTTTATTATTAACGCTCTACCTGCTCATCTATTTACTCGTTTCTTACGTGAGCATTTATCAATACAACATTCGCATGACGCGTATTCTTAGAATGATCCTCGGCATCAGCCTGCTGTTATTTGCATTCAGCATATTGTTGGGCGTCACACCAACATCGTGGTGGGCGATTCTGTTAGTGCTTGCACTCGTGATGAACATAGAAATCACTTCATTCAAATATAAGCTCCATGATGACAAAGGACTGCTTATTCTTAACTTATTCACATTGATGCTCTCCGTATTAATCATCGTTGTATCATTATTTATTTACGGCCTATAGAAAAATGCCCTGAAAGCTTATCGCTTTCAGGGCATTTTATTATGGTTCAATGACGCTTTCTTTTTTTCTGTTACGGTTTTTGAAGTTCATCAATATTTCATACACAACCGGAACGACAATCAATGTGAGCAGCGTAGATGATACAAGTCCACCGATGACTGTTACACCTAGTGATTTAGAAATAAGCACTGAACCATCACCACCAATTAATAACGGCGATAGTGCACCAATTGTCGCAAGAGCTGTCATTAAGATTGGTCTGACACGTGTTGCACCTGCTTCAAGCAATGCTTCTCGTGTAGAGAGGCCGCTGTTTTCCATATTGATGACTCGGTCAATTAAGACAATGGCATTCGTGACAACGATACCAATCAGCATAAGTACTCCGATCATCGATGGAACAGATAACGTTTCACCAGCGATAAGCAGTCCCACGATGACACCGATAATAGTAAACGGTAATGAGAAAAGAATGGCCAGTGGTGCCAGTCCACCTTTGAATGTCAGTACAAGAATCAAGTAGACGATACCGATAGCAGCAAGCATTGCGATACCAAGTTGAGAGAAGCTTTCTCCGATATCTTCGTTTGTTCCACCGACTTTAATGTCAACATTGTTTGGTGTATCAATTTTGTCGATAGCTTTTTGAACATCTGCTGTTGTTTTACCAACATCATCTGATTTAATTTTACCGTCGACACTTGCTGATATATCTCCATCATCACGCGTGATAGTATCTGATGATTGGCTTTCTTCAATATCCACTACCTGGCTGAGTTTGACATCACGGCCAAGCGGTGACGTGATTTCTATATCTTCCAACTTCTTCTTAGTCCAGTTTGTTTCCTGGTCTTTCGTCAAAATAACTTCTGTTGATTTACCTTGCTCTCCTACTTTTGTAACGACTGTTTCAGGAGAACGCTGGTTCAATGCCATCGCTACTTGTCCTGCTGTCAGTCCAAGTTCAGACAATCTGTCATGATCCACTTTCAATGTGTATTCATCGTAGCTGTCTGTTAACGATGAATCGACGTTAGATAATGTTTTTTGTTCTTTCATTACTTTTTCGACTTCTTCTACCGTTGAACGGATGGCATCCGCTGAAGGTCCCACAACTGAAACAGCTACAGTATTAGATGCGCCGCCTGTTGCAAAGTCCTGATTTTTCCATGAACCTGGATGTTTGTATGCGGCTATTTTATCGAGCACTTTTTCAGCTTCATCTTCCCAGTTCGGTGTATCTTTGTTGTATTCAACCATCATTGCCATATCGTTTGAAGCGACTGGACTGAATGGGTTTTTACCACCGACTGAGAATTGAACGTTTTCTACATTTTTCTTACTTGATAAATATTTCTGTACTTCTTCTGCATGGTCAACCACTTCATCTTCAGTTTCACCTGGCTGTGGTTTGTAAGTTAATGCCAGCAGTTTATCTTCACCTGTCGAGATGAATGATGTTCCGACAAGCGGTGTTAACATCAAACTGCCGACCAGCAGTAAAATACTCAGCAATCCAACGATCCATTTATGTTTTAATGACCATTCCAGCACACGACGATAGAAGTGCGCAACAGCACCCGGCTTTTCGTCATGATGTCCTTTAATGCCATTTTTGAAGAAAATATGAGCAAGCATCGGTACGATGGTAATCGCAATTAATAATGATGCCAGCAAAGCAAATACAACGGTCAGAGCAAATGGTTTAAACAACTCGCCTACTGAACCTGATACAAGTCCAAGCGGCAGGAATACTGCAATAGTGACGAGTGTCGATGACATGTTAGGGATGAACATCTCACGTGTCGCATCAGCAATCAGTGCCGAGCCTCTAAGGCGTTCATTTTTCAGTGACATCCGTCTGAAGACATTTTCAATGACAACGATAGAGTCATCAATAACTCGACCTATCGCAACAGTCATTGCACCTAATGTCATAATATTCAATGTAACGTCAAGCTGTTTTAAGATCAAGAGAGCAATCAGAATTGACATTGGAATAGAGACCACTGCAATTAATGTTGAACGGATATTACGTAAGAAAATCATAATCATGATGACTGCAAATAACGCACCAATCAACGCTTTTTCAATCATCGTTTTCACTGAATCTTCAATCGGTTTAGCCTGATCAAGTATTAACAGACCATCAATATCTTTATTTTTTTTGCTGAATTGGCTGACAGCATCTTTTACATCATTCGCTAANNACGACTTGTACACTTAGAGAATCGTTACCGTTAGTTTTAGAAATAGATTCACGACTTTCTACATTTTTGATAGTCGCAATATCGCCTAATTCAACAGTCGGCAGCTTAGCATTTTTTGCCTGCTCAGCTGCTGCTGCCTGCGCTTTCGGATCTAGAGCGGTTTGTCCACCAGCTCCTGCCGCTGACTGTCCGGCCTGCTGACCACCAGTCGCACCGGTACCACCTGTTGCAGGGATTTTTAATGATTTCAATGCTTCGACTGATGTGAACTGTCCGTTGACAACAATGGATTTCAAATCTTTGTCAAAAGTATAGAGGCCAAGTGGTGCTTCAGTGGTAGCACCTTTGATGTATTGGAGAACAGTGTCTTCTGACAAGCCTTCTTTCTTGAGCTTATCTTCATCAAACTGCAGCTCAATCTGCTCGACTTCCTGTCCAGAGAAAGTGACACTGCTGACGCCATCCACTCCTTCAATTTGAGGAACAAGATCTTTCTCAATGACTTGTGTCAGTTCTTTGATGTCTTTGTCAGAGGATGAAAAAGAATAGCTGATGACAGGAAATGTGTACATAGAGATTTGATCAATCGTTGGATCCTGTACTTCTTCAGGCATATCAATGCTTGCAATTGCTTCTTCTACTTCTCGTTCAGCTTTGTCCATATCAGTTCCAAAATCATACTGAAGCGTAATCGCTGATGCGTTCTGCATTGACTGACTCGAAACATTATCGACTCCACTCATGCTTGAAACTTTTTTCTCAATAGGATCTGTGACGTTATCCAGCACCGCTTCAGGTGTAGCACCTGGATATGGCGTTGTTATCGTAATTACCGGTGATGAGATGCTTGGTAGCAGCTCCATCTTCATCGTTAAGGCTGAGTAAAGTCCGCCGACTGCAAGGATAAGAGTCATCAACCAGATAGCGAGCTTATTATGTATCGAAAAATTAATAATTTTTTGTATCACTGTTTTCCTCCAATTTTTAATCTTCAATAACAATATAGACTAATAAGAAAATCATTGCTAATGATTGCTTCTGTATTTTTCGAAAATAATATGTGTACCTGTCGTTTCTTTTTGTTGCTGTGATAATTGATCATAGAGCTTATATGCCAGTTTCAGACCAGGCAGTTCTATGTTCATTTTGATGGCTTCATCAAGTGCAATCTTCATATCTTTTAAGAAATGATGTGTATAGAAGCCGGGTTTGTAGTCCCCTTCAAGCATTCTTGGCCCAAGATGAGATAATGACCAGCTGCCTGCAGCTCCTTTGGAGATGGTCTCTAGTACACGTTCTATATCGAGCCCAGCCTGCTCAGCGTAATACAAACTTTCAGCTACACCGATCATCCCCGATGCAATAGCAATCTGATTGGCCATTTTCGTATGCTGACCACTGCCGGCAGGACCAAAATATTGAATGCTACCGCTGAACATGGCGATGATGTCTTTTGTCTTCAGGAATGCCTGTTCATCTCCGCCGACCATCACGGAGAGCGTCCCATTTCTGGCACCAATATCGCCGCCGCTGACGGGCGCATCAATAACCGCCAGTCCTTTTTCTGCTGCTGCATCTGCTATTCGCCGTGCAAGTTCAGGGCTCGATGTGGTACAGTCGATCATAATCTGCCCGGCTCTACCTAGTTCAATCAACCCATGTTCACTTAAATACATCTCCTCAACATCATGCGGATAACCGAGCATGGTGAAGATGATATCGCACTGCGCTGACACCTTTTTTGGACTGTCACACCATACTGCTCCTTGATTGACAAGAGCATCAGCTTTATCCTTTGTCCGATTATACACAAATAATGAGTGACCTTTAATATGTCCAGCCATGCTGCTGCCCATCACACCTGTACCAATAAATCNNCCTCCAATATTTATATTTTATTAATCGTGAATTTCCATTAAAATGAATAACAACTAGGAGGGTCTTATATGCAAAAAATGCTCATGCTGCTTCTTATCATTATGCATATCGTCTTCACCGCAAGTTATTTCATCAATAGTGGTATTATTTCTTCACCAAATATTTCTGGTTCTTCTTCTGTATCTTGACGTTTGTCATTGGATTGGCCTATATGTTTGCGAAACTGCCGAGCAGAGAAAAAAACGTCACCTACAAAATAATGGCTTTTATATTAACACTCATTAGTCTGCTCAGTTTCTGCTTTCTTCTATATTTAGCTTTCATCAATCCTTTTTTCTATCTTGAATTCAGAAACTAATTATATTTTGTTATTTCATCCATGGCTTTTGAGATGGCATCTCTGAAGCCTTTTTCTTCGAGCTTCATGACACCTTGAATCGTGGAGCCTCCAGGCGATGTCACTTGGTCTTTCAGTACTGCTGGATGCTCACCACTTTCGAGCATCATTTTGCCGGCACCGATAACCATCTGACTTGCCAGTTGATAGGCAGCAGCTCTATCCAGTCCAGCAGCGACTGCATTATCTGCCATCGCTTCAATCATCACGTAGACAAACGTCGGAGAAGAAGCAGCAATTGCCGGCATGATCGGCATCAGCGATTCATCGATCCATTTGACTACACCCAGCTGTGTCATCATCTGAGTCACTGTATCCATCTCTTCTTGACTGACATAATCATTACAGCTCATAGCCACAATCCCTGAATTGACCGCAACAGGTGTGTTCGGCATCATCCGAATAATCTTCTGATGATGATCGAACAGGTCATCGATGTCCTGAATAGATACGCCGCCAGCAATTGATAAAATAATATGGTCCTCAGTTAGATAATGTCGCAGCTGCACCGCCATTTCAGCCAATGCATTCGGCACGATACCCAGCATCACTGCATCGTAATCTTTCAATGATTCGAGTGAATCAATGCTTGTCACCCCGTGTGCAGCAGCAAACTCATGTTGTTTCTCATTGTTTCTCAGCCAAACTCCTAATGTGTCCATCTGAACACCACTGTTCTTCCATCCTGTCACCATCTGAGTGACCATTTTGCCGCCGCCAATGATTGCTATTTTCATATTATCCCTACTTTTTACGTCCTTTTGTGAATTTCAATTTCAATCGTGTGATACGTGGTTTCACTTGTTCGATCAATTGATAGACAGGCTGATTCAATACATAATCAAATTCTCCGACTTTTTCGCTGAGACGTGTGCCCCACGCCTTTTTGAACTGCCAGAGACCAAAATGCTCTGAACCTTTCGGCGGATTATTGTCTGTACCACCGAAATCATAGCTTTTTGCACCTCGGGAACGCGCATACCGCATCATGCTGATCTGCATGTTATGGTTCGGCAGATAGTCCCGGTATTCATTGCTTGATGCACCGTATAAGTAATAAGACTTATATCCTGAGAACGTCAGCAGTGCACCGGACAATATTTTCCCTTCAGGATGGGTTTCGTTCAGCTGCTTCAGTTCAGTCAGTTGTTTACTGAGTTTTGTCTGCTGCAGAGCGATATCTTTCAGTTGATTCTGTGCCTTTTTCTGATCTTTTTTCTGTTCAAGCTTCTGTTTTTTTACTTCAAGCATATTGTATTCTTCTTGAATTTTCGGCATGACATGTGACGGTACAAGCTTCACAAGAAAGAGTTCTGCATCTCCGTCAGGATGAAGTGCATCATATATATTCTCGAAANNATCCCGCGTCAGAAAACCGTCACGCTCGCCTGTTTCTTTCATCAGTGCTGCAAATGTCTTCAAATCTTCACGACCTGCGATATAAGCTTCAGTACCTTTTTTCTGACTGAGCTTCACACGCGAACGGTTGTTTTTTTCAAAACTTTGGATGAGCGGTTCGTCTTCTTGATCGATATCGGTGATCATCGTCATACGAGGTTGAATGTAGCGCTTACTCAGTCCATCTTCAAATCCTTTATGGCGATAGCCGAGCGACTGCATATATTCTATAAGGTCTCCTGCCGCTTTGACTTCTACATCAGGGTCAATTTTGATGGCATAGGCACGTTCAGCACGGGCCACTTCCACTGCAAATGATGTCAGAGCATTGACGACTTCCTTGTCATTGTAATCGCAGACGAATCCTCTTGAAACATAGCACAATGTAAACGGCAGCTTCGGCACAGGTTTAAATAACAGCTGGCCGACACCCGCTACTTCATTATCTCGTCCGACAGCAATCCGCTTTGAATACCATCCTGTAAGCTGCTTAGATTCCGCCCACTTAGTGAGCTGAAGTAAATCTCCATTTGGGTGTTGTTTAACAAAATAATCATGTGCCTCGTTAGAAATACGAATTCTATTTACTGTCATGTGAATCTTCCTCTCAATCGTTCAACTATAATTGACTACTTATTTTTGATATAATGGTTACAAAATACATGATTAGAGGTTCATTATGTTCAAAAATATGTTATTGGCTGTGCTTGCTGTTATCAATTTAATTCTTATCTTTTTGTTTCAGACGCGCAGTGCCATCTATCATTTTGATATTAGTACGATTGCCGTTGGTCTCACACTGATTATTTCCATTCTCTTTTTAATTGTGAAACCATCTAAGTCCAACAAGCTATTTATCGCTGCTGCGCTACTGATTGCATTATACCACGGCACACTTCTCGTGATGCGTGTCTACCATTATGTCTACTGAACGAACTGGTAACAAGCGTCGTGCACTGTCAGTGTGCGGTCCTCTCCAGACTGGATGGTGATTGACAGAATCCTGTCAGATGTTCCTTCAGTGACCGTAAATACAGGACTTGCTGGAATATGCAGGGCACCCTCTTTAAATTCAGCACCTAGAAGTTCCTGCCATTCAGTAACTCGCTCATTAAGATCTGTCACTTCAAGCGCTATCTCCTTGACCGTCAACGGTTGGAACAAAGGAGCCAGCGCTTGTTGCCTTTCTTCATCCGACTGTTCCCACTGAATGAAAAATGGCAGTTCTCGGTCACTATTATCATCAATATACAGTAACTGCCAGCTGATGACCTCTCCGTTCAGCTTCGTACGAGCCATCTTATTCGGTCCGATGACCTTTCGACCACATGACAAAAAGTGATCTTACAATGCCTCAATGTCATCTGTTCTGAAACAGAGCCGTTTAAACCCTTCTGTATCGTGCGTCCGTTCAAGTGTCGCCGCAAAGCTCAACCGCTCATTGTCATCTGCTGCCGCTTGAATGACTCGTTCCCGGTCGAATATATCGATGAATTCAATATAGCTCAGATCGAAATAACTCAAGCGGTTATAAGTACCAAGCGCATCGTGTCTGCCGCCGTCATGAATCGTCAGTAGCTGCTCAGGAAAGTCAAATGACTCCAAATTTTTTACGTAATGTATGATATGATCCCACTTTAACATCATGTGCTTCACCTCACTATCTATTGTAAGGAATTATGATGTAAAACGAAAGAAAGAGACTGAAGTTCAGTCTCTTTCTTTATGAGTCGTAGCGTCTGGAATAAGGCCGCCATGATAAATAGGTCCAGGCACGCAATAAGTATTCAAGCGGGCCAAACTTGAAATAACGCATATAGACTGCACTGAATAAAACTTGCAGTACGAAAAACGCGAGAGCAAGGGTCACTGATAATACCAGGTTACTATCACCGAATCGACCGAGACCACGGCTGTAGTAAATCCATGAGTGAAACACAGACTGCATGATATAGTTCGCCAACGACAGCCTGCCGACCGCTTCAAAAGCATGGAACCATGTTCGATGGTTCAGACGCTGATATAAGATATAGAATAAAACGATGTAACCAAACGCCAGTATAAAGTCACCCACCAGCATCGCATTGACAGCAAGCTCACTGTCATTAAATACAAGGCCTGCCACATTGAGCATAAGGCCTGATGGAATACAGAANNCGCTTTTTAAATGTCGTTATACCCGTCTCAAAGAACTTTGTTTTAGCAGCAATCATGCCGATAATAAATACGGGTAAGTAGACAAGCAGCCCCGTCAGCATCATAATCGGCAGCATTTCGTCAGACTCGATGAACGGATCCTCCTGCAATATAAATTCAAGCAGTTCATTCGGACTCCCACTACTATAGACTGCTTTCTGCTGAATTAAATACTGATGCTGTTCAGCAGTCAGTTCGTAGGGAGAGCCTGTGTTGATTGCTTCACTCGCCAAACCTGGATACAGTACACTGAGACTGAAGAGCAGTCCAAAACTGACGATACACGTGATGATCATCGTCTTCACTGTTCGTTTGACGAGAAAAACAAGGAGCAGTAACAACGGACCATAGAAACTAAGAATATCCCCTTCAAAGAAGAACAGCGCATGAAGTATACCAAGCACTAATAATCCTGTACCCCGTCTGAAAACATGCCGCTTGACGCCTAAACCTTTCCGCTCAAAGCTTCGGGACATCTTGATCAATCCGAAGCCGAATAACAGTGCGAATATAGGCATGAAGCTTCCTTCAATGAATAATTTAATACCTTGCTGCAGCCATAAACTCATTCCATGGACACTATAAACATCAGGATATTCCTTTCCGTAAATACCAAACTGGAAAATCAGCATATTAGCTATTAATATCCCGAATAGACTGAATCCTCTCAAACTATCAACGACCGTTAATCGTTTCATACGCTTCACACCTTTCTTCTTCATTGTACAGAAAAAAAGGCAGTATCTTTCTTAAAGTTTTCTTAAATCATTGAGCAGCTCTGCGTACTAGAAAAATCGACTTCGCAACCTGACTTCCAAGCCGTTCAACTGAATAACACTAATAAAGCCCCGCCTTCTGGCAGGGCTTTATTGATGTTATTTGTTTTTAAGCTTACCCACGTTCTTAGTAAATCCTGCGGTAACATGGTCAACCGCAGCATGATCAACCGATACGTTCACTTTATTATCTTCAATATCTGAATCTTTATCGTCTGTGACAGCGTCCTTAAACGTTTCTACCAATCCATCAGGAGAAGCAAATTCAACTGTGTAGTCATTATTACCTGGTGCTTGTAAGACAAACTTTCCTTGTGAATTTGTGATGACTGTCTGAATATGTTTGTTTCCTTCATACAAATCTACTCGAACACCTGATAATTTTCTGTCTGGCTGATCCACTTTACCGTTATGATTTTTATCGTGGAAGGCAAATCCTGCTATATCGTACACTGGTGCATCTTTAGTGATGTATACAGGAAGCAGTTTGTAAGCATCATAACTGTATGTCACTACACCGTCTATCTGATAATACGAACCACCGATTTCAAGAGCATCTGTCGTTTTGATGATAAATTCGTTACCTCTATTATCTACGACTTTATATTCATTGAATTCATTGACAGAGGTAACTGTGACATTCTCAATACGAATCAGTTCCGCTTCTACTTCTTCGTTAATCAAATTAAGCGGCGTCACTGCCGGGTCAATGGTTTGCTGACCGGTTATTTTGACAGCTTCTGTTTCCATCTGATACAGCCCGAAGTACTCAGAAGTCTCACCAGTTGCCTGAATCACATCACCTACAGCAGGATTTACTGTTTTACTGCGAATGACCATTCCTGCAGTCTCATCCTGGATGTATACATTATATCCGTCTACTTTCGTTACCGTTCCTGTCACTATTGCTTTAACACCTTTACCANNGTCACTATTGCTTTAACACCTCTACCACTGTCACGTGCTTCTTGAATAGTCATTTCCTTCGCTGCTCCTGGTGACGTGCCTGATGCTGGTTTGTAGCCCTGTGCAATCGCTTCTTCCTCAGTAAAGAAAATGCGGTTCTCTACCGGAACTTGCGCAAAGTTCTCTGGATGATAATAGATTTTAGTTTCTGAATTGCCGACATAGCGGAGCAATCCTTTGCCATCATATCGCGCACGGAACTCGAACGGCAGTTCCATCAGTGGATGTTCACTCTGCCAGATGCCGACGTTCGCTTTCTGCGCCTCTGCTACTGCTGTCTGAAACATATGGTAATCGTCCCAGTTTGCGACCGGCCAGATGAAATACGTGGAGGCCATACCGCGCTTAGCCATTTCGAGGTTAATATTCATCTCATCTTCACGGACGACTTGTCCAAGGACGCGGCCATATTGATCAGTAATCTCTTCAGGATTCACTTTGATTGTGACAGGCATTCCTGCAGTTAACAGTTCGTTCAATTCTTTTTTAGCAATCTCACCGTGATACTTCTGATTCTGGTCTGGATCTGAATCGATTGAATTCTGATCATATGTCGAAAGGTGGTATGTTTCAGGTGTATCAATATTCAAAAATCGAATGGTATCTGATCCCATGATAGAAGGAGAGATTTTAATAGTATCACCGTCTACTACACGCACTACATTGACTTCATATTCAGCTTGCGGCGTTTCAGGTTCAGGGACAACAACGTTACCGTTAAACATCCCTAGTTCATAAAATGTATCCTTTGGCAGTGCGATGAACTGATCACTTGGTTGATAGCTGTTGTGGATATCAGTATCCGGAGTCAGCCGGTCTGACGTTCTTACGAGCGTCATATCCAATGTTGAGACGTCAGAGCCGAATGCTGTTCCTGGATTTGTACCGACCTGACCAATCGAATCGTTGACATTACCGGTTTTAGATGCTGCATTATAATTTTCAAATAAAACAAGTGTATCATCACCATTGAAATTCATGACAGCTGAGCCGGTCTTTAAGTCAGCCTGTGCCAGCACTTCTGCACCTGCCTGCTGGTTAGCAATGACAAATACATCGCCTGCTGCAAGCGTTCCTGATAATTTGAGCTCTGCCACAGTTCCTGCTGTTTCATTGGCACCATTGATAAAAGAAACTAAAGAGTATGTTGATAAATCGATTGATTCACTTGTAGGATTGTAAATCTCAATTGCTTTGTTATAGCTCGACCCTTCAATATATTCAGAAATCAACAGCTGTCCCGCTGCCTGTGCCGAGCGGTTGGGGAACGGGATTAATGATGCTATCAATGCGATTGCCAGAAACACTTTGGCGATATGATTCATGTTAAGACTCCTTTATAATTAGATTTTCATTTAGTCTAGCAATCATTTATGGATTTACTATGACCTTTATGTAAATAAAATATTAACTATGCCCCAGTTTCTATATAAAAAAGCCGACTGAAGATGGAATCATTTTCAGTCGGCTTCAGTCATTATGACAAACGGTAAACTCTCGCTTCATATGGTTTCAATATAATTTCGTCGGATGCAGATTCCTGCAGCTGATAGTTGTTCAGCACGATCTTATCCGGATTAAAATGAAAGCCCTCACTATTATCAAGTTTCACTTCGACATCATCAAGGTTGCCGATAACGAGCACTTTGTCATCTCCTAAAGTGCGCGTATACGCGAAGACATCGGTTTGATCAGGGTAGACTAAATCAAATGTTCCATAAGTCATCACAAGATTGTCCTTTTTAAATTTAATCATCTTCTTATAAAAGTGATAAATTGATTTTTCATCCTGCATCTGTTTCTCAACATTGATTTCTTCATAGTTCGGATTAACTTTTAACCATGGTCTGCCCGTCGTGAATCCTGCATGCTCTTGATTATTCCACTGCATTGGCGTACGCGAGTTATCACGACTGATCCGCTGCAGCATCTCAATCACTTCAGCTTTTGTCATCCCGTTTATAAGCTCGTTGTTATATATATTTTTAGCATGGACATCATTGAACTCTGAAATATCTTTGAATGGATAATTCGTCATCCCGATTTCCTGTCCCTGATAGATAAATGGTGTCCCTTGCAGCAAAAAGTAGACTGCTCCATGACTTGTCGCACTCTCATACCAGTACACTTTGTCATCTCCCCAAGTGGAAGGGACTCGGGGACGGTCATGGTTCTCGATGAACAAGGCATTCCATCCGTTATTTTCCAGGCCTTTCTGCCAACTTGTCAGCACTTCCTTGTAGCCAAGCACGTCAAATTCCTTACCTACATTATGATCCCATAAATTTAAATGCTCAAACTGGAATACCATATTGAACTGACCGTTATCCTTACCGACCCATTGATCGGCGTCGTCCACCGTCACACCATTTGCTTCGCCGACCGTCATAATATCATAATTATCGAATGTCGCTTCCTTCATCTCTTTCAAGAATTCATGAATTCCCGGCTGGTTCATATGACCATCAAATGATTCGACGTAGTTCAGTCCATCTGGATTCGGCAGATCACCTTTGTCAAATGATCGTTTAATATGACTGATAGCATCAATTCTGAATCCATCGATTCCTTTGTCAAGCCACCAGTTAATCATATTATAGACCGCATGACGCATCTCCTTGTTCTCCCAGTTCAAATCAGGCTGTTTACGGCTGAAGACATGCATATAATATTGATTGGTCGTTGCATCGTATTCCCAGGCAGAGCCTTCAAAAATACTTGCCCAGTTATTCGGTTCATGACCATTTTTGCCGTCCTGCCAAATATACCAGTCGCGTTTAGGATTATCTTCGGAATGTTTCGATTCAATAAACCATGGATGCTCGTCACTCGTATGATTGACGACTAAATCCATAATCAATTTCATTCCACGTTCATGAACTTCCATTAATAGCCGGTCAAAATCTTCCATCGTTCCGAAGTCTCTCATAATCTGCTGATAGTCTCGAATATCATAACCGTTATCATCATTCGGAGAGTCATAGACAGGACATAGCCAGATGACATCAATGCCCAGTTCCTGCAAATAATCTAGTTTTTCGGTCAAACCATTGATGTCACCAATACCATCACCGTTTGAATCTTTAAAGCTGCGCGGATATACTTGGTAACATACCGCTTCTTTCCACCAAATGCGTTTCATTGTTATAGTTCCTCCAGTTAAACTCAATAGATAAAGCTGTTAACAATTTGCATGCTAACAGCTTTTTATCATCAATTCAATCATCTGCACTTATTTCATGCAGCTGTATACTTCACTAAACCTGCAATTCCTGCTCAGCTTCCTGACGGCGTCTATCTTCAGAAGCGTTAAGGATACGCTCTCCTGTCTGTGCATCAAAGAAATGTGCTTTGTTCATATCCATAGCAAGGCGAACGATGTCACCTGCCTTGAAGTCGTTACGTGAATCCAGTTTAGAGATAAATTCCTGTCCTTCAAACATTGAATAGACCATAATTTCAGCACCTAACAGCTCGCTAACTGTTACTTTTGTTTCAAATGAGGTATTTTCATAAGACTGGATGAAGACAGGTTCATCATGAATATCTTCAGGACGAATGCCGAATTTAACTTCTTTACCGATGTAGCCTTTGTTTTTCAATGATCGCATAATACTTTCAGGAACATCAAATTCGTAGTTACCGATGAGAATTGATTTCTCAGTCAACTTAGCATCAAAGATATTCATAGGTGGTGAACCGATAAATTCTGCGACAAAAATATTTTCCGGGAAATCATAGACTTCTTTCGGTGTGCCGACCTGCATAATATCTCCGTCTTTCAGAACGACGATACGTGATGCCATTGTGAGTGCTTCTGTCTGGTCATGCGTCACATAAATCGTCGTTGTCTGTAGACGGTTATGTAATTTTGAGATTTCTGCACGCATTTGTACACGTAGTTTAGCATCTAAATTGGATAACGGTTCATCCATCAAGAAGACTTTTGCTTCACGAACAATCGCCCGACCGAGAGCAACCCTTTGTCGTTGACCACCTGATAAAGCTTTAGGTTTTCGTTTCAAGTACGCTGTCAAACCTAGAATTTCTGCCGCTTCTTCGACACGTCGTTTAATTTCATCTTTAGGTGTTTTACGCAGCTTAAGACCGAATGCCATGTTGTCATAGACCGTCATGTGCGGGTATAATGCATAGTTCTGGAATACCATAGCGATATCACGATTTTTAGGTGCTACATCGTTCATGCGGACACCATCGATTGTGAAGTCACCTTCTGTAATATCTTCGAGCCCTGCAATCATCCGTAATGTCGTTGATTTACCACAGCCTGATGGACCGACGAAGACGATGAATTCTTTGTCGTGAATGTGGAGATTGAAGTCTTTGACGACTGTATTGCCACCTTCATAAGTCTTTTTGATATGATCTAATTTGATTTCTGCCATTGTATTTCCTCCTTATACCCACCACATGTCAGTCGGTGTATGTTTAATAATCACTTGTTTCAAGTTACGTACTGCTGTCTGGAATCCTTCTTCAATGGACATCAATGGGTCTTCATGTTCAATGCTGACAACATAATCATAATTATACGTTCTAAGCGCACTCATCATTGCAGTCCATTCTTTCAGATCATGTCCACAACCGACGCTTCTGAATGTCCAGCTGCGTGTTTTCACATCGCCATAAGACTGCATATCCAGCAGGCCATACATATTGACGTTATCCTGATCAATAAATGTATCTTTAGCGTGGAAGTGATGGATAGCGTTCTGTTCGCCGAGAATCTTGATGGCTGCCACAGGATCAATGCCCTGCCACCACATATGACTCGGGTCTAGATTAGCACCGATGTATTCATTGGTTGCTGCTCTTAGTTTAAGCAATGTATACGGAGAATGCACGAGGAATCCGCCATGGAGTTCCAATCCAATCTTTACATTGTTTTCTTTGGCAATTTCGGCGATATCTTTCCAATAAGGAATAAGCTTTTGTTCCCACTGCCAGTCATAAATATCTTTGTATTCATTCGGCCACGGAGCAACCGGCCAGTTAGGAAGTTTAGCCTCATCAGAATCACCTGCAGTTCCACTGAAACAATTGACTACGGGAACATTCATCAAGTTGGCCAGTTTAATCGTTTTGCGGAGTGTGATATCTGACGTTTCTCTGAATTCTGCTTCCGGCGAGATAGGATTACCGTGACAGCTGAAAGATGAAATAAAGAGCCCTCTTTCAGCAAATGCCTTTTGATAAGTCTCTCTAGCACTCTCACTGTCAAGAAGTCCGTCCAGATCGATATGACTATCGCCCGGATAACCTCCTGTTCCTACTTCTACTGCCTCTACTCCTGCTGCCTGAACATAATCAAGCATTTCTTCAAATGACTTGTCATTGAACAAAGGATTGAAAACACCTAATTTCATCACTAGTCCTCCTAGATTAATATCGCTTTATTGTTTGATGCACTTAAATAGACCGCTTCAATAATACGTGATACTTCTCTTGCTTCCGTCGATTTCACACGAAGTGGTGTGTTATGTACTATCGAAGACACGAAATTCTCTGTCTGCAAGTAGTCAAATGGATGCTCTACTTGAATATAGTCAATATTAAGCGTTGTCATCAGTGTATCATCGGCCTGATTCACTTTCATTTCAAAGACATTTAAGCCGCCTTTTGTTCCAGAGATACTGATATGTTCTTCGTCACTTTCGACGTTCGCAGCCCAGCTGGTCTCAAACAGCATTGTTACATTATTTTCAAAGCGGATAAATGCAGTGACATGGTCATCGACTTCAAACGTTTCCGGGTTAAATGTGCCCCATTCATTGACAGGATTCGGCATACGACTCAGCTGATTAT
>DJUI01000102.1:0-1429 GCA_002438305.1 Staphylococcaceae bacterium UBA6286
CATGGTGATGACGGCTTATCAGCACCCGTGACGACCACAATGAATTCAAAATCGCCAGGTTGATAGCCTTGTGCGATGGCAGAGACGAGTGCAGTCCGCTCCGCACAGATAGTCGGTCCATAGGCTGCATTCTCGACGTTACAGCCGTGGAATGCTCTGCCATCTTTTGTTACTAAATAAGCTCCCACTTTAAAGTTTGAAAACGGAGTATAGGCCTTGCTTCTTGCTTTTATCGCTTCCTGCAGCCATTGTTGTTTGAATTCCATAACATATCTCCTTTAATTAAAATCACTTCATAATATAAGGCAGAAAAATAACAAAGCCGATAACAGCGCTCATGATACTTGCCAGCACGACAGCGAAACTAGCTGTGTCTTTCGCGTGTTTTGCAAGCTCATGGTAATCAGAAGTGACTAAATCCACTACATATTCAAGCGATGTATTGATGACTTCCATGAACAACACCGAAAAGACGGCAACAATAATAAACAGCCATTCTATTTTAGTGAGGCTGAAATACCAACCTGCACTACAGACCAGCACTGCAGCTATGATATGAAGGATGAAATTAGCATCCTTCTTCAGCAGAATGAGCAGACCATGCAGAGGATAAATAAACCGCTTCATCTATTCTTCTCGTGTCAATCCAAATGAAGTCAATATAGCATCCTGCCGGCCAAACATCCGCTGTTCATCTGCTGGTGTCATATGATCATATCCAAGTAAATGTAGCATACCGTGAAGTGCCAGGAATCCGACTTCACGTTCGAATGAATGACCGTAGTCAGCTGCTTGTTCTTTGGCGCGCTCCACACAGATGATAATATCACCTAACACTCTGACCATCGATGGATCTTCAAAGTCATCTTCGCCTTCTTCCATCGCAAAACTGATGACATCTGTCACCGCGTCTTTGTCGCGATACTCTGCATTAATGGCTTTGATTTCTTCACTCGATACAAATGACACGGCTAATTCTGCTTCGCCTGTGATTCCTTCCTGTTCCGCAGCGAACTGAAGCAGTGATTCAATCTGTGGTAGGTAAGCTGGATCCAAATAGTTATCATCGTCTAAAAATTCTACTGTCAGCATCACTCATCCTCCGAATATGCTCTAATTATTTTACTTACCAGCGGGTGGCGTACGACATCAGATGATTCAAAGGTCTGCACTCCGATTCCCGGAACACTGCTAAGCCGCAGTTCCGCCTCAACAAGACCGCTTTTTACGCCTTTTGGGAGGTCAATCTGTGTCTTGTCACCTGTAATGACCATCTTTGAACCAAATCCGAGACGTGTCAGAAACATCTTCATCTGGGCATGTGTCGTATTCTGTGCTTCATCTAATATAACGAAAGCATCTTCCAGTGTTCTACCGCGCATGTATGCAAGAGGCGCAACTTCTATCACACCTCTTTCAATCAGGCGTG
>DJUI01000102.1:1524-15571 GCA_002438305.1 Staphylococcaceae bacterium UBA6286
TGGCAGAAATCCAAGTGATTCCCCTGCTTCAACAGCCGGTCGTGTCAGCACGATACGTTTGACCTGCCCTGCTCGTAATGACTTCGCAGCCATCACTACTGCCAAAAATGTCTTCCCTGTTCCTGCCGGCCCTATACCAAATACAAGGTCACTTTTTTTAATCTGATGTATATAGAGCCGCTGCCCCATCGTTTTCGCTCGAATAGGCTTCCCGTATGCATCTTTAGTGATTTCCTCATCATACAGATCCGCTAAATAATGAATCGTTCCTTTTCCAGCCATCTGAGCGGCTGATTGAACATCCTTAAGTGAGATATTCATCCCTTTTTGAATTACCTTTAATAAGTTAACAAGCACGGCTTCCGCCTTCTCGACATCTTCGTCCGCTCCAGCCACAGTCAGTTGACTGCCTCTCGTATGTATCACGACATTAAAAGCTTCTTCAAGAAATGTGATGTGTTCATCACCGTTGCCGAGAATCGCCTGTGCTTCATTAACATTCTCTATATTGATTGTATGTGGCATTCAAAAACTCCCTTATTTTCAGTTTAATTTAAATTTAACACAGTCAACCGATAGTTTCATCTCACAATGATTGATTTGCTGCGTCATATTTTTGAAGAGTCGACGATGCAATGGATAGCTCTTTTCTATTTTACCAAATTCTCATGCGCATCATGAGCATAACACTTTATTTTCACATAAAAAGACTGGGTTTCCCCAGTCTATGTAAGTCAGCTCTTATCTTTTACTTTTTGGTGGTGCTAAAACTTCCGACATGATCAGACTCTGCACTAAGTTATGTTTAGAGAAATCAAGCAACGGCTCGTGCTCCACTGTCAGATCACCCTCTGTCAGCTGATTGATCCGCTGAACTTTCTGCTTTTCTGACAGATGCTGATCCTTCATAATAGCAGTCATCTGCCTGTCAACAGTTGTCTGCTGACGGGTTTTTCTATCTCCAGATGATCTTGTTGCGGCGGGTGATTTCACTACTTTTTGTGGAGACGGTGCTTCTTTGACCGGTACTGCCTTTTCCACCTGCTGTGTCCGCTGCTCGAATTCATGCTTCAATTCTTCCAAAGATTTAATTTGAGTTTTTTGAGCTGTTTTTTTGTTAGGTTGATTACTGTTATTAGAATTATTATCCATCTTATCCTTAAAGTAAGAAAAGATAATCCCAATAATAAATATGATAATGCCGACTTCCATTGATATCACCTTACTTTCTTTGTGGCGGTGTACTATCGCTGGTATCTGTCATCTTGTTGATGGCGTTTCTCATACCAGTATCAGATTCAATGTTCTTCAAGTTATAGTAATCCATGACGCCGATATTGCCTTCCTGCAACGCTCTTGCCATTGCAAGTGGTACTTCCGCTTCAGATTCGACAACTTTAGCTCGCATTTCCTGCACTCTTGCCTTCATTTCCTGTTCTTGAGCAACGGCCATCGCACGACGTTCTTCCGCTTTCGCCTGTGCGATGTTTTTATCAGCCATCGCCTGCTCTGTCTGTAAATCTGCTCCTATATTTTTACCGATATCTACATCCGCAATATCAATCGACAGAATTTCAAAGGCTGTCCCGGAATCCAGTCCCTTACCCAGTACAGTCTGAGAGATCATATCCGGATTTTCAAGCACTGACGTATGCGATTGACTAGAACCAATGGTTGATACAATCCCTTCGCCGACACGAGCGACAATCGTTTCTTCACCTGCACCACCGACCAGTCTTTCAATATTAGCACGAACTGTGATTCTTGCTTTTGCTTTCACTTCAATCCCGTTCATTGCCACACCTGCAATAAAAGGTGTTTCAATGACTTTCGGATTAACTGACATCTGTACTGCTTCTAATACGTCACGTCCTGCAAGGTCAATCGCAGCACCACGTTCAAACGGCAGATTGATATCCGCACGCTGCGCTGCAATAATCGCATCAACGACACGGTCAACATTGCCACCTGCTAAATAATGTGATTCAAGTTGGTTAGTCGTCAAATGAAGGCCTGCTTTATGTGCTTTAATCAGTGGATCAATGACTCTTCTCGGCGATACCCGGCGAAGGCGCATACCCACTAATGTACCGATACCGACTTTGACACCAGCAGCGAGTGCTGATATCCACAGCCCGACTGGTACAAATGTCAACAATATCATCAATAAAACAAGGACAACCACGACGATGATTCCTAAAATAACCAATTCCATTTCCTTAACCTCTTCTCTATATAATTTCTCTTACAACAACGCGTGTACCTTCAACATAAATGATGCGTACTTCTTTGTTCTGACCGATAAAGGCCCCTTCACTGACCGCATCAATACGATCCTGACCGAGTGCTATAATTCCAGAAGGTCTTAATGCAGTAGTTGTGACTGCTGTTTGACCGACAAGATGACTGCGGTCGTCATGTGACGTGTAGCCTGCTTCCTTGGAAGTAGCGTCAGTCAATATCACTTTGTTGAAAAGTGGTACTTTCTTACCAAAAAACTTCACAATGATCACCCACTCTATCAAAGCAATTATTAAACACGAAGCGACCATTACTGACATGGTCTCAATATCGTTTCCAATGAGCAGGAAACTTGATGCAATCATCATCATTCCTATAATTCCCAATACAAGACCGATGACAAATAGTTCCGTAACAACAAGAATGATTCCTGTAAAAAAGAGTATGATTGATAGCATCTCCAAGTCACCATTCAAAGCAGTAATGATGACGAAGCTAAGTGCTGCAGCAGTCATCAAAATTCCAGACCATGAAAATCGTGATTGGAACAATTGCCATACAGCTGCTGTAAACATGACGAGCATCAATATGAACAAAGTTCCATCATATAGAGTCCATGTCAAAATTGTCACCTCCTTACTATTATTATACATGAACACGACAGCCACATATAAGTATTTGACTAAAAATTAAGAAAACTTTAAGGAAATAAAAAAGACACAGACAAAAGTCTGTGTCATCTATTCATAATATTTGAGGGAGTTCAAATATTATTTGAATTTACGTTTTCGTGCTGCTTCTGATTTCTTTTTACGTTTAACACTAGGTTTTTCGTAGAACTCACGTTTACGAACTTCTTGGATCGTACCGCTCTTAGAAACCGTGCGCTTAAAGCGACGAAGTGCATCTTCGATAGATTCGTTTTTACGAACGACTGTTTTAGACATTATATTTCCCTCCCTCCAAATATCAACGGAACATTAATGAATCATAGATTTCTCTATGTACTCAAGTATTATAATATAACTCTAATAAGTGGTCAAGAGTGAATTTATTTACCAGCTATCGGAGAAATCACTGCCTGTGGCTGCTCTTTTTCCATCACTTTAACAAATTGACCATGATTGAGCGGATACCCCGCTTCAGTGATTTTGACTTTGACGATTTCACCGATCAGTTCTTCACTGCCTTCAAACTGAACTTTTAAGTAATTGTCCGTATAACCAACTAACAAACCATCGTGTGACCCTTTTTCCTCAGGAATGACTTCTAGAACTTCACCATCAAAACGACTTGCATATTCTTTGGCCAGCTGGTCAGAGAGACTGATTAAACGATGGACACGGTCATTCTTAACTGCCTCATCCACTTGATCGGTCATGCGTGCAGCCGGAGTTCCGGTACGCATAGAATACGGGAATACATGAAGTTCAGAAAACTTATGTTCTTCAATGAAGCGATAGGTCTCCATGAATTCTTCCTCTGTTTCACCAGGGAAACCGACAATCACATCACTCGTTACTGCAAGTCCGGGCATAATCGCATGTAGTTTTTTCAGGCGTTCAGAGAAATGAGCCATCGTGTATTTACGACGCATCCGTTTTAACACAGTATCGCTGCCGGACTGAAGTGGGATGTGCAGATGTCGCACCACTTTCTCACTTTGATCAATGACGTCAATCACTTCATCCGTCAGCTGACTTGCTTCTATTGATGAAATACGAATACGTTTAAGACCACGTATAGTCTCAAGATCACGCAGCAGCTGTGCTAAGTTATAATCTTTTAAATCCTCACCGTAACCGCTTGTATGAATACCTGTCAGAACGATTTCCTGATAACCGCTATCAACAAGCTGGGTCGCTTGTCTGACGACCTCTTTAGGATCTCGAGAACGCATCAAGCCGCGCGCCCATGGAATGATGCAGAACGTACAGAAATTATTACACCCTTCCTGTATTTTCAGTGATGCACGAGTGCGGTCAGTAAAGTAAGGCACATCCAATTCTTCGTATGTGCGGTTCTTCATGATATTTGTAACACCATTAATCGGCTGTCTTATCGTCTGATATTCTTCAATATAAGGCAGTAATTTATTTCTATCCTGTGTACCTACAACAATATCGACTCCAGGAATATCCATAATTTCTGCTGAAGATGTCTGCGCATAACATCCTGTGACGCAAATAACAGCGTCAGGATTACGTCTGATAGCACGTCTAATAACTTGACGGCTCTTCTTATCCCCGGTATTTGTGACTGTACATGTATTGATGACATACACATCCGCATTTTGTTCAAAATCGACGCGCTGATACCCATCTTCTTTGAACAACTGCCAGATTGCTTCTGTCTCATAATGATTCACTTTACATCCTAACGTATGAAAAGCAACTGTTGACATAAACCTCACCTCTTTTAAACCTTCATCTATTCATTAATCATGAGATACATTATTTAAAAATAACACTATTTATCATTTTTTTCAATGTGTTTATGCCATCAGTTCAAAGTGATAACTTACCGCGCTGAGTGCATACAACGGTGCCGTCTCTGCTCTTAATATTCTAGGTCCAAGTCCTATGACATCCCCACCAAACTGCTCGACCTCTGAAGGTGATAAGCCGCCTTCCGGACCGAATATTATGAGCACATTTGCTCCTGGTGCCAAGTTATTGAGTGCCTGATGAAACAACTGCATGCCACCTGATTTAGCCTCTTCTTCATAAGCAATGAGCACCGCGTCATATTCCGCGAGCTGTTTCGCAAGTGATTGACTATCACGCTGGAATGACACTGTTGGAATGGTCAGCCGGTAACTCTGCTCTGCCGCTTCTTTGACAATTTTATTAAAGCGTTCCAATCGTTTATCCATTTTTTTCTGATCAACTTTGACGATAGTGCGATCAGAGATAAACGCAATAAAATGAGCAGCACCGAGTTCTGTTGCCTTCTGAATCATCCATTCATATTTATCATTTTTAAGCAGACCACCTGCAATCGTTACACGGACTGGCAGTTCGGTCTGAATATTCAGCTGTTCGATTGTTTCTACTTCAACGGCTTTATCTACAGCGATGAGAACCGCTATGAACGCCCCGTTNNAAATTGATAATGATGTTATCATCCGGCTCAAGCCGCATCACATTTTTGATATGATGGACATCATCTGATGAATGAATAAAAAAACGCTGGTTGAGTTCAGCGTTTTCATTGAGAAAATAACGTTGCATTATGCCACCTCTTTAACTGCTGCAATAGCAATCCAGCCGCTTTCGCGTATAATTTCAAGTATGCGGTAACCTACTTGTTCAAGATGCTCAACAATCATTGATTCTTTTTCAACGATGATACCTGACGTAATAAGCATACCGCCGTCATTCAGCAGCTGATAGCTATCGTCAATCATCAGGTCAACGATATGAGCAAGAATGTTGGCGAATATGACATCTCGTTTTTCCGTTTCACCTACTAGTAAGTTGCCGGTATCTGTCTCAATGTTTTCAGCACAGTCGTTAATTTCAAAATTTTCTTCTGCTACTCTGACTGCTACTTTATCGAGATCTACTGCGCGAATCGGCGCTGCCCCCAGTTTATGAGCTGCGATGCTCAAAATTCCTGAGCCGGTTCCTACATCAATGATTGATTGACCTTGCTTCACGTATTTTTCTATCAATTTCAGACACATGGACGTCGTCGCATGATCCCCTGTACCGAATGCCATACCGGGGTCAAGAGTAATCACTGTTTCGTCAGCCGATGCCTCGTACTCTTCCCAGCTCGGTACTACAGTAAATTTCTCGGATGCACGGAAAGCGTGAAAATGATTCTTCCATTCATTTTCCCAGTCTTCATCCTTGATTTCATTGACGCTAATATCGAACAATGTAATTGGAATATCTTTCAGTCCATATACTGCCTGTTTGATGTCTGCAAGAAGTTCATCTGTGTAGTCATATAGACTGTGGTAACATTTCACACGGATTCCTTGTTCAGGATAATCATCAGGATTCAGTTCATATATTTCTCCGTAGGAATCTATACGGCCTTTGCTGAGTTCGCTGCTATCTTCAATGACCACCCCATTGGCACCAAGGTCGTTCAGTATCTCCGCGATGAAAGGCTCTACTTCGTGATTCAGCAGTAATGTAACCTCTTTATAGTTCATATTATTCTCCTCTGAAGAATCGACGTGTCTTATCAAAGAAATTTCCATGCTGCTCATTGATTTCTTCGCCATCTATTTCAGCGAATTCTCTCAGCAGTTCAATTTGTCTCTCAGTCATATCAGTCGGTGTTTTCACATTGACTGTCACATATTGGTCGCCTCTGCCATATCCATGAACATTGTCGACCCCTTTATCACGAAGTCTGAAACGTTTACCAGTCTGCGTTCCAGCTGGAATCGTTAATCTGACTTTACCGTGTAGTGTTGGAATTTCTATTTCATCTCCGAGTGCCGCCTGTGCAATCGTTAAGTCAAGCGTATAGAAAATATCATCTCCGTCACGCTCAAACATTTCATGAGGTGTGACTCGGAAGACAACATAGAGGTCACCAGCCGGTCCACCATTGATACCTGGTTCGCCTTGACCTGACACTCTGATCTGCTGACCGTTATCAACACCTGCAGGAATAGTGACTTTGATGGTGACATTCTTAATTTTTGTACCTGCGCCGCCACACTCATGACATGGTGTTTCAATCTTCTTACCTGTTCCTTGACAATCAGGACATGCACGCTCTGTTCTAATACGGCCGAACGGCGTATTCTGTTCGACACCGACTTGTCCACGCCCTTTACATGTCGGACACGTTGTAACTGATGAACCTGGTTCTGCACCACTACCGTCGCAGACATCACATTCTACTTCTTTTTTTACAGTGATATCGCGTTCTGCACCGAACACCGCATCTTCGAAGTCAACTGTCATCTGATACTGCAGGTCATTACCTTTTTGCGGGGCATTTGGATCGCGTCTTGCGCCACCACCGAAGAATGAACTGAAGATATCTTCAAATCCACCGAATCCACCGAAATCTCCGCCGCCGAATCCGCCGTTCTGACCCATTCCTGCATGACCGAACTGATCATACTGAGCTTTCTTGTTGTCGTCACTCAATACTTCGTATGCTTCAGATATTTCTTTGAACTTGGCATCTGCGCCTTCTTCTTTATTGATGTCCGGATGATATTGCTTGGATAATTTTCGATATGCTTTTTTAATTTCATCTTTAGAAGCCCCTTTGGATAATCCAAGGACTTCATAATAATCTCGTTTTGCCACGTCCGATTGCTCCTTTATCATTTATCTCATCTATCATATATGAAACTGAAGAAAAAGCCAAAGCCAATAAATTGACTTTGACTTTTAAAAATAAGCTATTATTTTTGATCGTCGTCTTTTACTTCAGTAAAATCAGCATCAACTACATCATCTTGTGGTGCTGATTCACCCTGAGCCTGCTGCTCTTGAGCCATCTGTTCATAAAGTTTCATTGATAATGCCTGAACAATTTCATTCAATGCATCTTTCTTAGTTCTGATGTCTTCAATATCGCTGCCTTCCAGTGCTTTTTTCAGCTCTTCTTTCGCTGCTTCAGCTTTTTCTTTCTCAGCATCGTCAACTTTGCCTTCTAAATCAGTCAATGTTTTTTCAACTGTGAATACGAGTTGATCTGCCTCGTTACGAAGATCGACTTCTTCACGACGTTTTTTGTCAGCTTCAGCATTTGCTTCTGCATCTTTCACCATGCGGTCAATCTCTTCATCAGACAATGCTGAAGATGACTGAATCGTGATTTTCTGTTCTTTTTGAGTGCCTAAGTCTTTTGCAGTTACATTGACGATACCATTTTTATCGATATCAAATGTCACTTCGATTTGTGGCACGCCGCGTGGTGCTGGCGGAATGTCTGTCAGTTGGAAACGACCGAGCGTTTTATTGTCTGCTGCCATTTGACGCTCACCTTGTAAGACGTGGATATCTACTGCCGGCTGATTGTCTGCTGCTGTAGAGAACACTTGAGATTTAGAAGTCGGGATTGTTGTGTTACGTTCGATTAAGACAGTAGACACCCCGCCCATTGTTTCAATACCGAGTGATAACGGTGTCACATCAAGTAATACGACGTCTTTAACGTCACCTGTGATAACGCCGCCTTGAATCGCTGCACCCATCGCTACAACTTCATCAGGATTGACGCCTTTATTAGGTTCTTTACCTAATTCTTTTTTGATCGCTTCTTGAACTGCAGGAATACGAGTAGACCCACCGACAAGAATCACTTCATCGATATCAGCATTTGATAGGCCGGCATCTTTCATCGCCTGACGTGTTGGTCCCATTGTGCGTTCAACTAAAGTACGAGATAAGTCTTCGAATTTAGCACGTGATAATGTCACTTCCAAGTGCAGTGGACCCGCTTCTCCTGCTGAAATGAATGGGAGTGAGATCTGTGTTGAAGAAACACCTGATAAGTCTTTTTTCGCTTTTTCAGCTGCATCTTTCAGACGCTGCATCGCCATTTTGTCTTTTGACAGATCTAAGCCGTTTTCTTTTTTGAATTCTTCTACTAGGAAGTCGATGATCACTTGGTCAAAGTCATCTCCACCTAAGCGGTTATCACCTGATGTAGATAATACTTCAAATACACCATCACCCAGTTCAAGAATAGAAACGTCAAATGTACCGCCACCTAAGTCGAATACAAGTACTTTTTGATCTTTGTCAGTTTTATCAAGACCATAAGCAAGTGCTGCTGCAGTCGGTTCGTTGATAATACGTTCAACTTCTAGACCAGCAATTTTACCGGCATCTTTAGTTGCTTGACGTTCTGCATCGTTGAAGTATGCAGGAACTGTAATGACTGCTTTTGTCACTTTTTCACCAAGATAGGCTTCAGCAGTTGCTTTTAAGTTCTGTAAGATCATTGCTGAGATTTCCTGCGGTGAATAATCTTTACCATCGACATGTTCTTTATGGTCAGTACCCATATGACGTTTGATAGAGATGATCGTGTTCGGATTTGTGATTGCCTGACGTTTTGCGACCTCACCGATCTGTGTCTCACCGTTCTTGAATGCGACAACAGAAGGTGTTGTACGGTTACCTTCAGGATTTGCGATTACTTTCGGTTCGCCGCCTTCAAGCACTGCAACACATGAATTTGTTGTTCCTAAGTCAATACCGATTACTTTACTCATGATTTAATTCCCCCAAATAAATTTTTATAGTTTTTACTCGTTTACCTTAACCATTGAAGGTCGCAGTACACGTTCTTTTAATTTATATCCTTTTTGAAGCTCTTCTAGAACCACGCCTGATTCTTTGCTGTCATCTTTGTCCTGCATCACAGCCTGATGAAGATTCGGATCAAACGGCTGGTCCTGTGCAATGATTTCCTCAAGTCCGTGTTCTTTCAATGCAGACAATAGATTTTCATGAATCATCTGCAGACCTTTGTAGAGACTTTGGAAAGCAGCATCTTCTCCGGTCTGACTCAATGCACGTTCAAAGTTATCAAGTGCCGGGATGATATCTCTCAGCACACTTTGAGAACGATAAGTTCTTTCAGTATCAAGCTCAGCACGTGTGCGTTTTTTGTAATTCTCAAATTCAGCATAGAGCCGCAGATATTTTTCTTCACCAGCTTCAACAGCTTGTTCAAGCTCAGCTACTTTTTTCTCCAGTCCATCTTCATCCACATCGATCGGTTCTTCGTCGACAGGTGCTTGACTGACATTCTGCTCTTCAGCATCTAATTGATCTGTTACAGTCTCATCAATAGACTGGTCTTTTTGTTCCTCAGTCACAGTGTATTCCTCCTTCGCTCTAAAGCGCTTTTAATTCTTCAAATACTTTGCGGTAACTCATCTGAACTGGTCCAATGACCGCCAGTCGACCAAAAAAGCCTTCTGATTTCACTGGTGCAGTGACCAACGATACATCCTGCAAAGTATCATCGATTTCCTGTCCTATCTTAACATTAACTAAATTATCATTCATATTATTTAGCTTATGAATGAAAGCTGATGAATCAATATAGGTCAATGTATGCTTGATCACTTCAATATCACTGGCTGCGAGAGATTCAAATAACAGTTCTCTGCCGGCAATATGAATGACAGGCTCTCTGTCTGTCAAACGTCTGACAATCCAGGAAATAATTGTTCTGAGTAACTGCTGTTCTACAGGCAGATCATCCTGAAGCAGAAATTCCATCTGAAGTTCATTCAAATACTCGAGCCGCTCATATAAATATTGATTCAGCAGCACGATTTGTTTCTGAGTCAGGTGTTTCTGCCAGTTAATCTGCTGATGATCCACATCACCGTTCTGATACACTACAATTAACAGCAGATGTTCGTGAAATGCTGTCAGATGAATATCTGAAAGACCTTTTCCTGAATGGTAGCCTGAGACAATAGAGACATACTGAGTTTCTTCTGCCACTCTCTCAGCAAGCTGCATATGGTTCTTTGCATGGACTACCATATCATCGGATTCAAGTTCTTCCTGAAGGCTTCGGATGTAATGCTTATAGCCGTTCAGTGATGGTACTCTGCCAGAGGATGTATGTGTTTTCTCAATAAAACCACTGTCTTCCAGCCGCTTCATTTCAGCACGAATAGTTGCCGGGCTGATAGTGAGCTGATGATTGTCCATCAAAGTTTTCGATCCAACAGGCACCCCACTTTCAACAAAATCTTCAACAATGGCATTAAGCAATGTTTGTTGTCTAATCGTGAGCATATTCCACCTCGTTAGCACTCATCAACCTCAAGTGCTAATATAAATTTATCAAATTAGTCAAAGTAAGTCAAGATTTTGAATTGGTCCTTTTCAAATTATTTTTAACTATAAAAAGAGTCCTGCTTTATACTGAAAGCAGGAACTTCTCAAAGACCTCATTACCGATCATCCGGCCGGCTGGTGTCAAAGCAATCTGTTGATATTCGTCAGTAATAAGGCCCTGCTGAGTCAACTCATTGAGTACATCCTTAAAAATGTCATCCATCGGTATGCCGTACCGTTGTTCAAACATTGTTTTAGATACGCCGCTGTTCATTCGCAGTCCAAGAAACATAAATTCTTCCATCGACTCTTCAGTCGTCACAGGGTGCCGCTCTTTCACTGCTGTCCCTTGAGTCTCCATCGCTTTTATATAGTGCGGCACCGGCCCGACATTATAATAACGGATCCCGTTAATATAACCGTGACTTCCTGCACCTGCGCCGTAATACTCCTTATTCTGCCAATACACCATATTATGATGTGACTCATGACCTGCTTTCGCAAAATTAGATATTTCATACTGCCTGAAGTCAGATTGCGCTAGTCGTTTAATGGTATAATCATACATTTCAGCCGCTAACGTTTCGTCAGGCAGCTGGAGCATTCCTTTACGATACTGATTATAGAACTGGGTCTTCGGCTCAAGAATTAAGGAATAGCTTGAAATATGATCAATATTCAATGCCATGGCTTTGTCGAGATCCTTTTTCACTTGTTCCAGTGTCTGTGTCGGCAAATCATACATTAAATCTATGCTGACTGATTCTATGCCAAGAGATTTCGCAGCATCCACCGCAGCTTTGATGTCAGCTTCTTCGTGCGTTCTTCCAAGCAGCTTCAGCAGCTCGTTGTCGAATGTCTGTACACCTAAACTTAGTCGGTTCACCCCATAGCGCTTCATAACAGCAATTTTATCGCTCGTCAGTTCATCAGGATTCGCTTCCATCGAGAATTCGTCAGTGATTGTAAAACGCCTGCTTATATATGACAGCAGCTTCTCAAGCTGTTCGACTGTGAGTGCGGTCGGTGTACCGCCGCCGATGAACAATGTGGTCAATACCGTGTCATTAATAGCTGCTAATTCTTGGATGAGGCAATCAATATACTGATCAACCGGCTGATTTTTGATTAAAAACTTGTTGAAATCACAGTACGTACAAATACGATTGCAAAATGGAATATGAACATATAAGCTCGTCATTTAGTCACCTCTTCTTCAGTTGTAACGGACAATGCACGACGCCGGGGCGTCGTGCATCATCTAGTTATTCGTCATCCATTTTAAGCACAGCAAGGAATGCCTCCTGCGGGATTTCAACTGAACCTACAGATTTCATCTTCGCTTTACCTGCTTTTTGCTTTTCAAGTAGTTTACGTTTACGGCTGATATCACCACCGTAACATTTTGCCAGTACATTTTTACCCATTGATTTGATGTTAGTCCGTGCCACAATCTTCTGACCAATAGCTGCCTGGATAGGCACTTCAAACTGCTGTCTCGGAATCAATGTCTTTAATTTTTCTACAATGACTTTTCCGCGGTCATAAGCAAAGTCTCTATGGACGATGAAGCTCAGTGCATCAACTGTATCACCGTTCAGTAAAATGTCCATTTTGACAAGGCGGCTTTCTTTATAGCCGATCAGTTCATAGTCAAACGATGCATAGCCCTTTGTATTGGATTTCAGCTGATCAAAGAAATCAAAGACGATTTCTGACAACGGAATTTCGTATATAATGTTCACTCGAATATCATCCAGGTAATCCATCGTCTGGAAGTTCCCGCGTTTCTTCTGACACAGCTCCATCACTGATCCTACATAATCATTAGGCACCATGATACTTGCTTTTACGTACGGTTCAAAGATGCTGTCTATTTTTTGAGGGTCCGGCATTTTTGACGGATTATCAACAATCACTTCACTTTTATCTGTCATCAAACATTTATAAATAACGGAAGGTGCTGTGGCGATGAGTTCAATACCAAATTCACGTTCAATCCGCTCCTGGATAATCTCCATATGCAGGAGTCCGAGGAATCCTACACGGAAACCGAAACCGAGCGCCTGTGATGTCTCTGCTTCAAATTCCAATGATGCATCATTTAACTGCAACTTTTCCAGTGCTTCACGCAGATCATTATATCGCCCTGTATCAATCGGATATATTCCGCAGAACACCATCGGATTCATCTTCTTATAACCTTGCAGTGGTACAGCTGCCGGATTACTTGCAAGCGTGATGGTATCACCGACACTTGAATCCGCTACATTTTTAATGGAGGCAGTAATATACCCTACATCCCCGACTGTCAGTTCAGCAACTGGAAGCTGTTTCGGCGTGTTGATACCGACTTCGACCACTTCAAATTCTTTGCCGGTTGACATCATCTTGATTCTGTCACCTGCTTTCACCGTACCGTCGATGATACGGATTGAGGAAATGACACCACGGTATGCATCAAATGCACTGTCAAAAATCAATGCTTTCAGCGGCGCTTCAGGATCACCTTCAGGCGGTGGAACAAGTTCAACGATCTGCTCAAGTATTTCTTCTATACCGATATTAGCTTTAGCTGAGGCGAGTACGGCGTCAGAAGCATCTAAACCAATGACGTCCTCTATCTCCTGCTTGACACGTTCAGGCTCTGCTGCCGGCAGATCAATCTTATTGATGACCGGAATGAGTTCAAGATTGTTATCGAGCGCCAGATAAACATTGGCCAACGTCTGAGCTTCAATACCTTGTGCAGCATCTACTACAAGGATAGCACCTTCACATGCTGCAAGACTTCGTGACACTTCATAAGTAAAGTCGACGTGTCCAGGTGTATCAATCAAGTGGAAAATATACGTTTCCCCGTCTTTTGCTGTATAATTCAATTGAACAGCATTCAATTTAATGGTAATTCCGCGCTCACGTTCCAGATCCATCGAATCGAGCAGCTGTGCTTTCATTTCACGGCTCGCAACGGATTTAGTGTTCTCTAATATTCTATCTGCTAATGT
>DJUI01000021.1 GCA_002438305.1 Staphylococcaceae bacterium UBA6286
ATAATGCACGTTTCGGTCAAACTGGCCCTAAAGTCGGTTCATTTGATGCCGGTTATGGTTCTGGTTACCTGGCACGCATTGTCGGCCACAAAAAAGCGCGTGAAATCTGGTACTTATGCCGTCAATATAACGCACAGGAAGCTCTTGACATGGGCTTGGTCAACACAGTAGTACCACTTGCTGATATCGAAGACGAAACAGTGAAATGGTGTAAGGANNATTTTACAGCATTCACCGACAGCACTGCGCTTCCTGAAAGCTGCTATGAATGCAGATACAGATGGTTTAGCAGGACTTCAGCAGTTTGCAGGAGATGCGACATTACTGTACTACACTTCAGACGAAGCAAAAGAAGGCCGCGACGCATTCAAAGAAAAACGTCAGCCGGACTTCGATCAGTTCCCTAAATTCCCATAAACTTTAACAAGTTAACATGATACGCGCGCTTTCAACATGAAAGTCAGCGCGTATTTTAATTAAAGGAGTAGCAATCATGAATCACTGGTTATATACACAAGCACAGAATCGCCCGCATCATATTGCTTTGAAGTCAGGTGAAACAGAGCTGACATTTCAGCAGCTCTATCGTCATGCGTCAATGGTCAGCCATCAGCTGTCGGCGCTTGAACTGCCGAAACGTATTGCTATTCAGCCGACCAACCAGTTATCAACGGTCATCATTATTCATGGTATTATACTGTCGGGTCGCGAAATGGTGAGCATCAACACGCATCTGACTGAACACGAAGTCAGCCGTCAGCTGTCTTCCATAGGAGTGGATGTGTTGATCACTGACAGCGATTATTCGACGATTCAGATCATCTCACCGGAATCACTGCTGCTAGATTCAGATGAAGCTGGAACTGACCGTCCTTTTGAACCGGATGACATCTTATCCATTATGTTCACGTCAGGAACGACGGGTGTACAAAAGGCAGTGCCTCAAACATTCAATAACCATTATGCCAGTGCTGAACGCTGCAAATGGTCGTTTCCCTACGAGGCGGCGTCCAGATGGCTCGTCTGTCTGCCGCTCTATCATGTTTCGGGANNGAGAAGTGTCATTGAAGGGTTTACAGTCATCTTGTTTGAGAAATTTGAAGCAGCAGCGGTATTAAAGAGTATTGAAGAAGAAGGCGTCACGCATATCTCGCTCGTACCACAGACACTCGACTGGGTGCTTGACGCAGGGCTTAAGCGCCATCAGCTGGAAGGACTGTTAATCGGCGGAGCGAAGATGGATGAACGGACACTTGATAAGAGCCTTGCGCTCAATCTTCCGGTCTATACATCATTCGGCATGACTGAAACATGTTCACAGTTCATTACAGCAACACCTGAAGATATGAAGCAGTATCCTAATAGTGTCGGCAGAGTGACAGGTGACATCAAAGTTGCAGCCCCGTTGAACGGAGCAGGGGAAATTCTGGTCAAAGGTGATAATGTCATGAATGGCTATTTGTATCCTGAGGAAGCTAACCAATCATCCTTTACAGATGGATTCTTTATGACAGGGGACATCGGACGGATTACAAATGGTTATTTGTATGTGCTGGACCGTAGACGCGACTTGATTATTTCAGGTGGTGAAAATATTTATCCGAGTGAGATTGAACAAGTCGTGCTGACAATCCCTGCTATCAGTGCGTGTGCGGTTGTAGCACTTGATGACGACAAATGGGGACAGCGGCCTGCACTTGTCTATGAAGCGGCAGAAGAAATGGATGACGAACTCGCAGTGCTGCTGGAAGCAAACATTGCGAAGTACAAGCGTCCGGTTCTTCTAAAGCGGACGGACCATATCGAACGGACCAGCAACGGCAAAATATCTAGACATCGTGTGAAGGAATGGCTGTTGAATGAGATTCAGTAATCTGAAGTTATATCGTTACAAAGCGCCTTTTCGTCAGCCGATTGAGACAGTGAAAATACAGATGAGTGAGCGGCACGTCTTAGTGATCTCACTTGAGATTGACGGTAAGACCTATTATGCGGAGAGCAACGCATTTTTGGCGCCATGGTATCATACTGAAACTATTGGCACAGTAGCAGCAGCTGTCCAGACGATATTCAATGCTATAAAAGAAACGTCATTTGAAAGTTTTGCAGCACTTGGCAACGCATTGTATCAGTTTAAAGAAACGCCTCATGCGATAGCACTGTTTGATTATATCGGCTGGCAGTACTTCCACGACCGCCATCCGGTCACAGTGCCGTTAGGGTATACGATCCATCGAGATATTCCAGAGCACTTGACGAACCGGGTCAAAGTTAAATGGACCGATGATATCGTCACGACAGTGAGACAGCTCCGCATGCGCTATCCAGACATTGCTATCTGTATCGATGCAAACGGCAGTCTGACTGAAAGAGACATCCCTGTACTAGAAGCATGTCTCACATACCATATTGACTACATCGAAGAACCATTCAGTGATATTGCGCTCTATCACCGATACAGACAGCTGCCGCTTGCCATCGATGAATCTGCTGACAGTATAGAGAACATACTGAAATATACTGCAGCAGGCGTTGAGATCATCATCGCGAAATATTCAAGGCTTGGCGGTGCATATCCTGTATTGATGTTGAAAGAAGCAATGCCTGATAAGAGAATCATTATCGGCGGTATGTATGAATTCGGATTAAGTAAATATTTCACAGCAGCACTTGCTGAGGAGATGGGGACAATCCCTGACATCACACCGAAAGGCACTTATTTTATACAAGATTATGCAGACTGGGAGGAAACCATTTCAGCAGGTATGATGACGATGAGTTTTCCGCAAGTAGATGTGCAGCGGCTGGAACCGTATTGAAAGAAGATGGATTGCATATATAAAAAAAGGGAACTCGTCACCGAGTTCCCTTTGTGCTAGCTTTCTTTTTCGGTGGCACCGGGTCGAAGCCGCCTTCATGGAAGGGGTGGCATTTACTGATGCGCGCTGCTGTCAGCATGCTTCCTTTCAGTGCCCCATGCGTTTCAATCGCTTCTATACCGTACTGTGAACATGTCGGATAGAAGCGGCATGTCGGCGGTGTCATAGGTGAAATATATCGGCGGTAAAACTGAATACATGAAATTAATAGCTGTTTCATTTCATTCCTCTATTCTGTCAGGTCAGTGACCTTTGTTTTGTTGAAATCGTAGTAATCTGTCGTCTGTTCCATCTTAATCATCACCGGGTCTTCGTCAATGGTCGCTGTGACCTCTACTTGGAAGGTCAATGTTTTCGGATATACTTTGACAGGAGAGTACTGGATGCTGTAACTGCCGGATGTAACAGTTAAGTCTTTCAAGTCAGAGAGAGGTTCTATCTGGTTCATGCTTGATGATACAAGCCCGTATTCAAACAGCTCTTTCATGACTGCCCCAGTGCCTTTGTAATGAATGGCTTGTTCATCGATCGACACGTCGTCAGCTGATGGTTTAATGACGCCCTGGACGATGTGTTTCAAATTGAAAATATCGGCGATAGTCGCTTCGATGTACTTCGTATCCGCACGTCTTGCCTGATAAGTGAGGTATGATGGATCCGGATCGGCTCTTAGTACACCAGNNCGCTTCCACTGCTAAATTGAATTCATCCAATGTATTCGTCTGACTTGTTGTTTTTTGAGTAAACTGTGTTGTGAACTTATTATATATAACCGTCGTTTTATTTTCACTTTCACTGCTCAGACTATCGATGGCTTTGATGGACTGCTGTAGTTGTTTCAGTGTTTCGTCCTTCGTCCTTGGGGCAAGTGTTTCTTTGCTACAACCGACTGTCATTAATGTTAGAATAATGATAATATAAATGATTTTCTTCATAATAACCTCATACGTTTTGATAGTATGATTTTATCATAGAGGGGTGAACGGGGATAGACTATGGAATTTATCGATGAACTAGGATATAGAGTAGTACTTAAGCAGGACAGACCGGTTCATGACCATGTGCTGATTATTGCGACATATGAAGGACAGCTTGTACTCACACATCACAAAGAGCGCGGTATCGAATTTCCGGGTGGTAAGCGGGAGGCTGATGAATCAACAGTGAACGCTGCCAGACGCGAATTATTTGAGGAGACAGGCGGCCGTACCGAGTCGCTCCGGTACATGACGACTTATACTGTCTATACTGATCCACCATTTTCAAAAGATGTTTTCACAGCAGAACTAAGCCATATGGAGCGACGGGAACATTACTACGAGACGTATGGTCCGGTACTGGTCGATGATATCCGCCGGATAACAGACCATCGCAGCAGACTGCTTGATGATGACTGCATCAATTATATAGTGAGAGAGGTGACGTCATGTGGCTGAAGGCAACACCCATTGCTGCATGGTATGGTGACAGACAACTGAATGAAGTGGATTACTATTCGGATGAATTCGTCGTATCAGCATTGATTCTAGATGCCGCTGAAGTGAAACGCATCGTTATTTATTTAAGAGGGGGTAAAGGAGGTGTCGGACAGGTGAGACCGGTCCGGCTGATGCAGTTTGCAGGACCTCACACACTGGTCGCTGCTCCTTATTACCGAGGCACAAGAAATGATAACGGCAAAGATGAATTTGGCGGGGCAGACTTGGAAGACGTGCGGGCACTCGTGCGTATATTGAAGACCCATTATCCTGATGTACCTGTACATCTCATTGGTTTTTCAAGAGGA
>DJUI01000076.1 GCA_002438305.1 Staphylococcaceae bacterium UBA6286
GTATGGGTCATTATGAACACCAATACAATACCTATAACAAAACTAATGAGAGTAGCAGTGATTGCGACTTTTAATGAAATATAGATAGGAGATAGAAAATCAGCTGTTAACAATAAACCCATAAGCGTCATACACCTTTTTTGATTGATTGGATTGCAGATAGTTATAGAAGTTCTGTGCTTCCTTGAAATGTTTTGTAGCAGTTACTATGCCTAAAGGATAAGTAATAGGAGTGTCACGTTTGTCGCCCATTGGATAACGATTTAATTCTGAAGTCAGTGCGTCTGTCTGGTAGACTATTCCGGCATCTACATTACCAGATTCCACATAAGTCAATACTTGGCGGACATCTTTTGTGAAGACGAATTTTTCAGTCAACTGCGACCATAGATGCCATTCTGTCAGAGCTGATTTGGCATACATACCTGCGGGAACTGTTTCAGGTGTGCCGACGGCGATTTTACGTATGCGAGCAGCCGATAATTCCTCAGGACTGGACAGTTGCTGCTGCGACACGATAACAAGCTGATTGGTGAGCACAGATACGGTGTTTTTCTTATGGATAGCATTTGCTGCAATCACTCTATTCATTTCCTTGTTAGAAGCAGAAAAAAATAAATCTGCTGGAGCACCGGACTGAATTTGATTAGCCAAAGTACCTGATCCTCCAAAATTATAGACGATATTAATATGAGGATGTGTTTTTTCGTAGTTCTTTGCTATATCAGTCAGTGCATCTTTTAAGCTGGCGGCAGCAGAAACTGTAATAGTCGTCTGCTCATTTCTATTACTACAGCCTGTGGACATGATAAGACATATAATTAATAATAACCGCTTCAAAACTACACCACCTCCTCTTTAGACTAGTATACATCATAAAAACGATGAGGTATTGCATGTATAGAAACAGAATCATTGTATGTCATTTGAATATAAAGGGTTTAATGAAGCGTAAAAAGGTTATAGATGACTAGTCTGACAAATTTGATTAAGGAGTGTTACAAATAAAAGCGGTAACTTTCCAAGGTAAATTGTATATTATTTGAATATAAAGAGTTTAATGAAGCGTAAAAAGGTTATAGATGACTAGTCTGACAAATTTAATTAAGGAGTGTTATAAATGAAAGCAGTAACTTTCCAAGGTAAAAAGAAAATGGAAGTGAAACAGGTTAAAGACCCGATTATTGAAGCGCCGACAGATGCTATTATTAAAATTACAGCAACAGGAATTTGTGGTTCAGATTTACACTTATATCATCAAGGAGATATGATGATGGATCCCGGGTTTGTCATTGGTCACGAACCAATGGGGATTGTTGAAGAAGTCGGCAGCGAAGTGACTAAGCTCAAAAAAGGTGACCGTGTAGTCATTCCATTTAATATTGGCTGTGGTGAATGTTTTTACTGTGTGAATGAGATGGAGTCACAATGTGATAATTCCAATGAAGAACAAGCGAACTGGAAGATGGATAACGGCGGCTTGTTCGGATTCGGTAAAATGCATGGTAACCATTGGGGTGGGCAGGCTGAGTACTTAAGAGTACCTTTTGCAGACTTTTCATCATTCATTGTACCAGACAGCGATATGAAGGATGAACAAGTACTGTTCTTGTCGGATGTTGTTCCGACAGCCTACTGGAGTGTAGAACATGCAGGTGTTAAACCAGGTGATACAGTAGTCATCCTCGGCTGCGGTCCTATTGGGTTGATGGCGCAAAAATTTGCTAAATTAAAAGGTGCTGAGCGTGTTATCGGTGTTGATAATGTAGAACACCGTCTGGAACACGCTATTAGAACAAATTCTGTCGAAGTTGTGAACTTCGATAAAGAAAAAGAAATCGGTAAGTTTTTGCGCGAACAGACTAAAGGCGGGGCAGATGTTGTCATTGACTGTGTGGGGATGGATGGGCAAGTGAGCATTAAAGAACGTGCGACGAACTTAGTGACACCTCAGCGTGGTACAATCAACCCGATTGAAACAGCTGTTGAAGCAGTGCGTAAATTTGGTACGATACAATTAACAGGTGTTTATGCGTCTCCGGCTGCCAATTTCCCATTACCTTTGATTTTCAACCGCAACGTAACGGTAAGAACAGGACAAGCGCCAGTCATTCATTTAATGCCTAAGCTATATGATATGATACGCGACGGCGTCTTTGATCCTACTGATATCATTACACACACGATGAAGTTGGACGATGCAGCTGAAGCTTTTGAAATTTTTGATGAAAAGAAAGATAATAATATCAAAGTTGTACTAAAACCATAGTTTAATAGCGAATTTTATAAAAAGATCCTAAACTTAAGTGATTTAGGGTCTTTTTATAATGGGCTGATGTATCCAACTTTTGTTTGGCTATTTACTTCAGTGGTAAAATGGTGATGAGGTGATAGAAATGGACCGTAATTTGTTTATAGAGACGGACATTGAACGTGAATGCCTTTCGCGTTTTGAAGATAACAAGGAATGGATTAAAGCATCAGCAAAAGAGGCGGATCAAACAGGTCGATTAAATCACAAATTGATTGACTGGTTGCTGGATCACGGTTATAACCGGTTGTCACTCCCAGTTGCAGCAGGTGGTTTCGGCTGCTCTATTAAATCGGTGCTGCTGCTGCAGGAAGTGCTGGCATCATATGACGAATCAACGGCGCTTTCAATTGGCTGGCATCTTGGTGTGGTCGGCGAAGTATTTGAATTTAATCTCTGGTCAGACCGTATGACCGCTCAGTTTACTGAAGATATCTTGGCAGGTGGTATCACGAACCGAGTGGTATCAGAAGCAGCGACAGGCAGTCCGACGCGTGGCGGGAAACCCAGTACAAGTGCAGTAAGGCATCAGGATGGCTGGCTGATAAATGGTGTTAAAACGTATGTCTCTATGAGTCACCGGCTGACACATTATATCGTCGGTGCTTATGTTGAAGAAAAAAACAGTCTGTGCTTTTTCTATATTCCGGCAGATACTCCTGGTTTAGTAATAGTTGAGACTTGGAATACAACAGGAATGCGGGCAACGGAAAGTCATGATCTTGTGCTGACCGATGTTTTTGTTAACGATGATTATTTAGTCGAAGAGAATCGTAAAGGACATGATAATCCATGGCTCATGCATATCCCAAGTGTATATTTAGGAATTGCACAAGGTGCAGTGGATGATGCAGCGCACTTTGCGTTGTCTCATTCTCCTAATTCCATTACAGGCGTCATTGCAGACTTACCACATATTGAAGCACAGCTTGGAGAAATGGAGCTGAAGTTGATGGCTGCACGGCACTTCCTGTATCATGCAGCAGAGCTCCATGACTCACACAAAGAGCACCTTGTTCCAACATTCAGTGCAGCAAAACATATAGTCGTGAACCATGCGCTGGAAATTGTAGATACTGCCATGAGAATCATAGGTGCTAAAAGTCTTGAACGAGATGGAACTATTGAACGACGGTATCGAAGTGTACGTGCAGGCCTGCATAATCCACCGATGGATGATGCAGTGATCAGATTGCTGAGCAGAGAAGTAAAAGCACACAACGACTATTAAATAATCAAAAAAATGAGAAAAGAGTTGCGAAAGGGTCTTTTTCCGAGTATGATAAAAAGTAATATAAATGAGAATGAATCTCAATTAGGAGGAAGACAATGAAAAAGTGGTTCGTATTATTAATTGCCTGCTTGTTGACATTAGCAGCATGTGGCAATTCAAATTCTGATGATCAGTCAGAGGATAAAAAAAGCAGTGACTCAACAAGTACAGTCGACTATCAATTAGATAATGGAAAAACGATTGAAATACCTAAAAATCCAAAACGTATTGTATTGATGGGGGCCAGCTATACAGGAAACCTGCTTGATTTAGGCATCAAGCCTGTAGGGGTCGATTCCTATGCTTTTCAGTCTGATATTTTGAAGCCTGAACTTGAAGGTGTAGAACAATTAGGAGCAGGCGATGTTGAAAAAATCGTTGAACTGAAACCTGATTTAATTCTGTCATTTGATACTGATAAGAACAACGATAAATATTCTAAAATTGCACCGACTATTCCATTTACTTATACTAAACATAATTATCTGGATATTCATAAAGAGCTCGGTAAAATTGTAAATAAAGAAAAAGAAGCACAAGCGTTCATTGATCAGTGGAATGAGAAAACAGCTGATGACAGCAAAGAAATAAAAGCTCAAATCGGTGAAGACACTACCGTATCTATCTATCAAATCTTCCAGAAGAAAATTTACGTCTATGGCGATAACTGGGGACGCGGTTCAGAAATCATCTATCAGGCCTTTGATCTGGCTATGCCTGAATCAGTTACTAAAGATGTGAAACCAACCGGCTGGAAAGAAATTTCTGCTGAAGAAATTGGTAAATATGCGGGCGATATTATGATGATTTCAAGTGATACTGGAAAAATTTCAAACAGTATTGTTGAATCTAAAGTATGGAAAAATTTAGACGCTGTAAAAAATAACAGAGTTATTAATTATGACTCAGAAGATTTCTGGTTCAATGATCCTATTTCACTTGAACATCAACGTGAAGTACTGAAAAAAGAATTGATGAAAATTGAAAAATAATCATTTCTGCCTTTCTTCAAAATGAAAGGCAGAATTTTTTTACGAGTTAATGTAAACTTTTTATTTATTAAGGTTAACAATGTTGTTATAATCATACTAACTGATGAAAGGGGTATAGTTAATGAAAACAAAGGATTTAGTCGTTGTAGCGCTGTTTACCGCTGTCATTGCAGTGCTGGGTATACTGCCGGCAGTGCCTGTGCCAGCTATCGGTGTACCATTCACAGTTCAAAGTCTAGGTATTATATTGGCAGGGTGTTTATTAGGACGTAAGCTCGGCGCATTAAGTGTGTTATTGTTCATCATTTTAGCTGCCTGCGGTCTACCGGTTTTAGCGGGTGGACGCGGTGGAATTGCGTTGTTTTTCGGTCCGACAGGAGGTTATTTATTGGCGTTTCCGGTGGTGGCCTACCTCATCGGCTGGTTGACTGAGAACGCGTATCCCGTATGGAAAGTCTTTTTGATCAATAGCTTGATTGGCGCCCTGCTATGTAATTTAATCGGTGGTACATTCATGGCATTTAATATTGGTATGCCGATTACAGCCGCATTAAAATCGGTGTTGATTTTCATACCTGGTGACTTGGTGAAATGTTTAATTGCCGCTATGATTGCAGTTAAACTTAGGGAAGTTCCATCTATCAGACGCTATATCCAGCAAGATATCCAATATAACAGTCATTAATTTTCAAGAACGTATGAGTAGTGAAGATGTATTCCTATCGGAAGCATCTTTTTTTTTTGGAAATTTAAGCTAAAAATAGTAGCACAGTAAAGCGTTTTTTATATATACTTATAGAGAAATATTTGAATTTTTAGTGCGCGGTGGAAGTGTGATTTAAATCCGAGTGAACGATGGATTTCATCATTAATTGAAAGCGTGGGTAAAATGTGGAAACAGTGACAATTTGTTTCATTACAGATGAGATTTCAAGTCTGGTACTGCACGACAACGTAGTGCCGGATGTATTGCTGCTGCAGGCCTGGTATGTGAGTGAAACCTCTCGGACAATTAAAGGAGCAGTGCATCATACAAAGCAGCGGGTGACAGACAATAAAGTGAAGCCTGACAAGATGTATGATGTTAAAATTTTTTTGAAAGAAAGACGAAAAGTGAAGCATATGCAGCAATATACATATGAACTCATCTATTATGATGGACCGGTCGTCAGAGCACGAATGCAGTCAACGTTTGTTCAGGAGGAACGTGATGAAGATTGATATCACAATGGACCAGGTGAGGGCATATTACGCATTGATCAAATCTCACGATGACATTCACAGCAGTGAACCGGTTATTCCTGGACCGCTTCTTGTTCACTATATGATTCAGAGTCTTGAGCTGTCACCCCTCAAATGCAATCACAGTACGTTTAAGAAATCGGTATGGGTAGGCGAGGATATTACACTGGATTATCATCAGACAGGAAATGTCATAGAGTATCGCATCACTTCAGGAAGAGAATTAAAAGTGACAGGTACTCTCGAACTTATAGGGGGATAAAATGGTTACATTTAATGATACAAAACGTGATGCCGAATGGTATGCAGACTATGAACGATATACGCATTATCATACACCGTCGCAATTGATTAAGTATTACGCAAACTATTATGAATACAAAGAACTACCGACATTGGAACAATTTAAGCAGGATATTAAAGATCAGCAGCGCTTTCACTTAGAACGCGGTCAACAGCATTTACTGTTTATTTTTCCAGAGAATGTGGAACTGACAGAGGAACTGCTCAACTATGGTGAGACAGAAGGGCTGACTCTTGAAAAGATGGAGCTGTACCGTGCAGATACGAGTCAACTTGAAGCAAACAATCATCCATCGGTTGACATTGTTGAAGTACTGGAGCGCGGCAAAGCATTTAATGACTTTCTCGTTGTATGCCGTGAAAATGAAATTGAGTATGGTGAAGACTTTGTAGAATTGAAACGCCAAACTCATACGCGTGACTTGCTGGATCCTTCTGTCGTTCAGCTGGTTGCTTATATTCACGGAGAACCTGCCGGAAAACTGGAAGCAATATTAAATGAACGGACAGTGGAGCTTGATGATTTTTACGTCAGAGCTGTTTTCAGAGGACAAGGGATTGGCAGTATGCTGCAGCAATTTGTCTGGAATCGCGCCGGTGAGCGGCCGGTTATTTTAGTAGCTGACGGGAATGATACGGCAAGAGAGATGTATCAGAAACAAGGTTATAAGAAAATCAGTGAACGCTATGAATTCTTAAAAGCTGAATAATGATGAAACGCCTTGATCTTCCTTATGCGGAAGTAGCAAGGCGTTTTATTGTATAATGCGTTCGGGATGGCTGTATATGTTGAAGGAGTCATTACGTATAAAGCCGACCGCTGTCATATTTAAATCATGTGCAAGTTTAATCGCCAGGTCAGTCGGTGCAGATTTAGAGAGAAGGATACCGACGCCGATTTTTGATGCTTTAATTAATATTTCCGAGGAAATGCGACCCGAGAAAATCAATACTTTATCACGGATAGCAATCTGCTCATTAATGCAGTAGCCATACAATTTATCCAGCGCATTGTGTCTGCCGATATCAGACCGATGCAAATAGAAAGCTTCTCCGTCACTGATTGCAGCATTATGAAGACCGCCTGTTTGCTTGAAATTCGTGCTGCTGTCTTGTAACTGTGCCATCAATCGAATGACGTCACCTGCAGTAATGGTTTTATTAGTCATAGAAACTTTTGAAGTAGCAGCATCGCTGACAAAATAAAACTCCCGGCTTTTGCCGCAGCACGAGCTGATCATACGCTTGGAATAATGGCTGTTATCGAGAGGGGTTTGTTGAGCCAGCGTAATATGACAAAATCCTTTGCTGTCATCAAGGTGAACAGCCTCCAAATCAGCCCGCCGTCTAATGACTCCTTCTGAAGCAAGAAAGCCGAGAACGAGTTCCTCGAGGTGTGTCGGGCTGCAGACAATCGTAGCAAACTCCTGCCGGTTGACATAGAGAGTCAGTGGAAACTCAGTTGCCATTCTATCAAAGCACTCAGTGAAATTCTGATTGTGATATTTAATGATAGGGTGCTGACCTGCAATCTCTTCTTTCATCAAAGCCGCCTCCTTTAGTGACAGTATACACTAGAGCACTTGTCTAATATATTGGAAACGCTCTATATTAAAGGTAAAATAAAAATGGTTCTTTTAATCCTTTCATCTCATGATGAATAACAAAGAAATAATATTTTCTGACAAAATGGATAAAATCAAATTTTTCATAAAGAATCTAATCATTCACCTGAAACTATCATTTTCATCAAATTTAAGAAATCGAGGACCGTTGTATGAATCGCTATGACAGACAGGAAAAATTCAAGAAAATTGGCCGTGATGGACAGTCATTCCTCGGAGCGAAAACTGTCGGCATCATTGGTATGGGGGCGCTCGGGACACACACTACGAGTACGTTAGTACGAGCGGGTGTCAACAAGCTGGTTATCATCGACCGAGATTATGTTGAACTGTCAAATCTGCAGCGTCAGACATTGTTTACAGAACATGATGCAATAGCTGCTGTGCCGAAAGTCATTGCTGCAAAAAAACAATTGATGCAGATTAATAGTGATGTCACGATTGAGGTACATATCGGTCATTGTGATGNNATCGTGTGACGTACTGATTGATGGAACAGATAATTTTGAGACGAGACAGCTGCTGAATGATTTCAGCTATACGACAACTATTCCATGGATTTACGGGGCATGTGTCGAAGCGACTTATACTGCCTGTACGTTTATTCCTGGTGATACGCCGTGCTTTAACTGTGCACTCGGCGATCTTCCTGTGATGAACCGCACATGTGATACGGTCGGTGTCATTGAACCTGCTGTCAGTATGGCAGCAAGCATTCAATCAGTCTATGCACTGAAAATATTGACTGAAGAAAAATTTGAACCAAAGCTGATCTACGGTGATAGTTGGAACATTGAACAGACAGCCCTCAAGTTCAGCCGCTCAAAAAAATCGGACTGCCCCACGTGCGGTCAGCATGTGACATTTCCATATCTCAAAGATAATCATCATGAAACGATGTTATGCGGCCGTGATACTGTTCAATTTAAACAGGCACCGTTTGATGCCGCGTCTATTGAAACGTTTCTAGAAGAACGGCAGATTAACTATCAGCGGACGCCATACTTTATTCGTTTCGTATTTAATAGCAAGCCGTTTGTGTTGTTTGCCGGCGGCCGTCTGCTGATTCATGAAGTCAGTTCGATCAATGAAGCAAAAACAGTATATCATCAATTATTCGGGTAGGTGGAGACCATGCATCAAAATNNTCGCTGGAGACTATGCATCAAAATACATATCAATCGATTACTGCCGCTGTAATGACGATTAGTGACACGCGTAATCAAGCGACAGATAAGGGGGGGCGGACAGTCATCAATCACTTGTCCGCACACGACATCACAGTAAGTCATTATGAAATTGTCCAGGATGACATCAATGCTATTCAGCAATCTATGACACAGCTCATCAACTCCGTGGATATAATCATCACTACTGGTGGAACCGGCATCGCAAAGCGAGACGTTACTATTGAAGCAGTCAAACCATTAGTTGACAAAGAATTGGAAGGATTTGGAGAGTTGTTCAGATATTTGAGTTTCACTGAAGATGTTGGAACGAAAGCAATGCTGTCGCGTGCTTTTTGCGGGACGAGCGGTCATACAGTTATCTTCTGTATTCCGGGTTCAGTAGGAGCAGTCGACCTTGCAATGAAAAAGCTCATCACCCAGGAAGTATTCCACATGGTGAATGAGCTTCATAAGTAATCACCGATTGAAATCACCGGATTTGCCGCCGGATTTGTGGACGAGATAAGTCGGACCGATGATCATGCCTTTGTCAGCGGCCTTCGTCATGTCATAAATAGTCAGCGCAGTGACAGAAGCGCCGGTCAGAGCTTCCATCTCAACGCCAGTCAGACCTTTTGTTTTGACAGTGCATTCAATGTGAAGAATATACGTGTCTTGAGTCTCCCAGCGAAAGTTAATATCAATGCCGCTCAACGCGAGTGGGTGGCACATCGGAATAATACGTGACGTGTCTTTTGCTGCCATAATACCAGCTACTTGTGCAACCGCAAGAACATCGCCTTTACGATTGGTCTGATGAATAATTTGTTCGTAGATGAGGTCATTCACTGCAATGGAACTGACAGCGACTGCTGTCCGTGCAGTCACTTGTTTGTCAGAAACATCGACCATTCGTGCATGCCCTTCATCGTTAAAATGTGTGAATTGATTCATTCGGTTCACCCTTTCCTTTATAATCAGTATAAAGGACCTATGCTAAATGAGAANNGGATGATGATGCTAGATAAAAGAACGCCTATACCTGTAGATGAAGCAATAGCACACTGTATGGCTCGTGCTGCTCTGATGTCCACTATTTCTATTCCTCTGGCTCAGAGCCTTCATTATTATACGGCAGAAGATATTACAGCCACATATGATATTCCTATGTTCGATAAATCACCTTATGACGGTTATGCTGTTAGAAGTGCTGATACAATCGGTGCTGATGGAGAACACCGCATTGCTTTTCGGACGATTGATCATATCGGTGCGGGAGAGGTCAGCAGTCATATATTGAAGCCTTATGAAGCAGTACGTATTATGACCGGGGCACCTATACCAGAAGGAGCTGATGCTGTCGTAATGCTTGAGCAGACGGTTGACACGAATGACGGTTTTACTGTGAGAAAATCATTTGATCAAGGTGAGAATATTTCTGTGCAAGGAGAAGAATGTCGACAAGGTGAGCTGATTCTTCCAGCAGGAACGTTGATTACACCGGGTGTGCAGGCAGTTCTTGCTACTTTTTCATACGCCACCATTCATGTCAGAAAGAAACCGGTTGTCGCACTGATTGCTACAGGTAGTGAACTGACTGCTATCGATGCACCGCTGTTGCCAGGAAAAATACGCAATTCCAATGGCCCTATGATTGCAGGTCAGCTTGCAGAACTAGGAATTGAAGCGATTCATTATCAAGCTGAAGCAGATCATTATGAACATCTGCTGAGTACGATCCAGACAGCGCTGCAGACGAGTGATATCATCATTACGACGGGCGGGGTGTCGGTTGGTGACTACGACTACATGCCGGCTATTTACAAAGCATTGAATGCTGACATCTTATTCAATAAAATTGCGATGCGTCCAGGCAGTGTCACGACTGTTGCGTCACTCGGTCAGCAGTTACTGTTTGGCCTGTCAGGAAATCCATCAGCTTGTTATACAGGATTCGAATTATTAGTCAGGCCGTCCATCAAGAGCATGATGGGAGCGACCAACTGTTATGTGCCGGTCATTGAAGGAGTACTGTCTGAAGATTTTAAGAAAGCCAATCCATTCACACGATTTATCCGGGCAGAGTATGATTGGCACACTCGCACGGTCAAACCTGCTGGATTCAATAAAAGTAACGCTGTCGTCGCTATTGCTAAAAGTAACAGTATGATCATACTGCCCGGCGGAACACGCGGCTTTCGGGCAGGAGATGCTGTCAAAGTGATGCTGACGCAATTACCGGACGTTTCACAATGGTGAACATACTGCAGATTGTCGGCTACAAGAAAAGTGGTAAAACGACAGTAATCAACCAGTTGATCCAAGCAGCGGCAATGCTCAACGTAAAAGTGGCAGTCATTAAACATCATGGTGACCATTCAGGAAACGAAATAGACATTCCACTTGAAAGAGATCATGTGACGTATATGTCTTCTGGTGCGGTTGAGAGTATTATTCAAGGGGAGCGTTACATTCATAAATTAATGACCAATGAAACGCAGACGCTTGACTCGTTGATTGATGAAGTATCATCATCACCTGATATTATATTGGTCGAAGGTTATAAACACGAAGACTATCCTAAATTCGTGCTGCTGAGAAGCGAGCACGACCGTGACCTGTTGAATCTAACACAGATTGTCGGGATTATCGATACGCATGCTATCAATGATGTTAATTATATAGAAATCATACAAGGACTGATCAATCATGAAACCTTTTGAAGTTGTAACTACCCCTCTAGATCCAGAAGCTTACAGGCAGTATACCGTCAATCCGAAGCAAGGGGCAGTGTGTGTCTTTACAGGGATTGTGCGTGAATGGACAAAAGGGGTAAAAACGGAGTATCTTGAGTATGAAGCCTATGTTCCGATGGCCGAGAAAAAACTAGCTGAGATCGGTGACGAAATCAGCAGCAGGTGGCCGGGCACAGTGACGGCTATCGGCCACAGAATAGGAGTGCTTCAAATTTCAGATATCGCTGTTGTCATTGCTGTATCTTCACCTCATAGAAAAGACAGTTATGCAGCCAATGAATATGCGATTGAACGAATTAAGGAAATTGTCCCGATATGGAAAAAGGAAATCTGGGAAGACGGAGAACAATGGGTAGGTAGTCAAAGAGGTTATCATTCATCCTATAAGGAGGGCCGGCAATGAGAATATTATACTTCGCTCATATTCGAGAACTCATCAATCGTGAACAAGATCACTTTCCTTTTAGTCATCATATGACTGTTAAAGAGTTGAGACAGCACTTATATGAAACCTATCCCGGTCTGCAAGGAGAGAAGTTTCAAATAGCTGTTAACGAAGAAGTGGTCAATGACCAGGATATAATTAATGATAAGGATGTCGTGGCATTAATTCCCCCGGTGAGCGGTGGTTGATAGGCGTTGTATTAGCGGGTGGAGAATCAAGGAGATTTGGCAGCCAAAAGGCATTTCATCTTCTTGAGGGACAGTCATTTTACGAAAGAGTAGCTCGTACAATGGAAATGAGTGGTCAGTTCAGCGATATCGTTATCAGTGCAAATGACGCGATTGCCGATAATTTTGATGCTTATTCAGTCATTATTGATGAACAACAATATAAAAATCATGGACCGCTTGCAGGTATATATTCAGTCATGAATGCTTTTCCGGATGTCGACTGCTGTGTCATTTCTGTGGATACACCTTTCATCACAACTGAAGCGATAGACTACCTTGTCAATCAATATGCCGGTCGGCTGACGCTGTACCGAGATGATCATCACATTCATCCGACAATCGGAATATATCCCGCCTGGTTAAAACCGGTCATTAAGCATTTACTTGATAATCAGCAACTAGCGTTACGCCATTTATTCAATAATAATACATGCTATATCAATGTTGCGTCAGTTCCGGGAAACTGGCATGCCAACATCAATACGCAATCGGATCTGATCATGATAAAAGAAGGTGAGCGCCATGACTGAACAAATAACTGATAAATTAGGTCGACCACTGCGTGATCTCCGAATTTCGGTCACTGACCGCTGTAATTTCAGATGTTCATACTGCATGCCGAAAGAGATTTTCGGTGACGACTTTGCCTTTTTACCGAAAAATGAGTTACTGACATTTGATGAATTGACTCGAATAGCAGCACAGTATGCTGAACTAGGAATAAAAAAAATAAGAATTACAGGAGGAGAACCATTACTGAGACGAGATCTTCATCTGCTAATCAAACAATTGAATGGTATACCAGGTATAGAAGATATTGGATTGACAACGAATGGGATGCTGCTGAAAAAACACGGCAAGGTATTATACGATGCAGGTCTTAGAAGACTGAATATCAGTCTTGATGCCCTTGATGAAGTCTTTGAAGAAGTCAATGGACGCGGGATCAAGGCCGAGACTATTCTTGATCAGATTGACTATGCTAAAACACTTGGATTCAACATCAAGGTCAATATGGTGGTCCAAAAAGGAATGAATGACCATCAAATTCTTGCTATGGCCGACTATTTCAAAAAACGTCATATTACACTACGGTTCATTGAATTCATGGACGTCGGCAACGATAACGGCTGGAACTTCGACAAAGTCCTGACCAAAACTGAGATGATTGAGTTACTGCAGCAGCATTTTAATATAGCACCAGTTTTGCCGCAATACTACGGTGAAGTAGCTAAATATTATGAGCATGATAACGGACCGACTATTGGATTTATTACCAGCGTTTCTGAATCTTTCTGTTCAAGTTGTACAAGGGTCCGGTTAAGCTCTGAAGGTAAAATTTATGGCTGTTTATTTGCCAGCAGCGGGTTCAATCTGAAATCATTTGTTCGGCGCGGAGTCACAGATACAGAACTGAAAGATCAACTGATCAACATATGGAAACAGAGAGATGACCGTTATTCTGACGAAAGAACAGCCGAAACTGTAAAAAATAGACAGCGACAAAAAATAAATATGAATTATATTGGAGGCTGATGTCTCCTTTTTTACTATTCTAATATATATGTCGTTAAAATAATATGCTCAATACATACAAATCAAATGTTTATTAATTATATTATAATAATAAACTATCAAGCAATGGGATTATTTGAATTGATTTATCCTTTAATTTATTGATATATCCGGTATAATAGATTTATGACTAGATGCTATTAACAAATAATAATTATCCATTCATGTCGATTTACCGGCTTCATATATTATTAATTTTAGAGGTGACCTATGGATAGAGATAAGAAATTACAGTTAAGAAAGTCAGTCAAGCCATTTGAAAAATCAGAAATGCAGATTAGTGTCATGCAGATCGTTAACACGTTGATTCCGTATCTTCTATTAATCGCTGCAGGATTTCTAGCCTATGATATTTCTCCCTGGTTGTCCATCATTTGCGGGATAATCGGTGCATTTTTCCTCATTAGAAGTTTCATCATATTTCATGACTGCTGTCATGGTTCTTTCTTTAAAGATAAGAAAGCGAATAAAATTTTAGGTAATATTTCTGGTTTTCTGACACTGTTCCCTTATGAGAAGTGGCGACGTGAGCATATTACCCACCATGCAACAAGCGGTAACCTGGACAAAAAAGGAATAGGCGATATCTGGATGATGACCATTGAAGAATATAGAGAAGCGACGCCGGTGCAGCGCTTTATCTACCGTGCATACAGACATCCATTCGTGATGTTTGTTCTTGGTCCGATATATTTACTGTTTGTTTCAAACAGAATGAACGCGAAAGACGCTAAAGCAAAAGAACGGAACAACACATATATTCATAATGCTGCTATCATCGTTGTCTATGGTCTGCTCATCTACCTGCTTGGGCCTGCACGTTTCTTCAGTGTCATGGGACCTGTATTGTTCGTCGGTGGATTGCTCGGAATATGGTTATTCTATATTCAGCATACATTTGAAGATTCATATTTTGAAGATGAAACACAATGGGATTACGTAAAAGCAGCTGTAGAAGGCAGCTCGTATTACCGACTGCCGAAGTTGTTCCAGTGGCTGACAGGTAACATCGGATTTCATCATGTTCATCATTTGAGCCCGAGAATTCCTAATTATTTGCTTGAACAAGCACATAATGAAACACCGCCATTACATCATGCGACGACTATCGGAATTAAAGAAAGCTTAAAATCATTAAAGTACAAACTGTACGATGAAGAAAACAAAGGATTTATTACATTCAGCGAGTTCAATAAACGCTTCGCTAAATAATAAAAAAGCACATCTTATTGATAAAGATGTGCTTTTTTGCCGTGCAGTAAGAAGTAGGCCGCTAAACCAATAAGAACTAGAATACTCATAGCACCGTACATGCCATGCATCCCCAATGCCGGGATGATTGCACCTAATGCGTATGGTCCGAAACCTAATGCGAAATCAAGACAGATGAAAAAAGTGGATGTTGCAAGACCGATTTTTTCAGGTTCAGTGACTTTGACAGCTATTGCCTGGGCAATAGATTGGAAGTTTCCGTAACCAAAGCCGATAAATACAGCACTAATGATTAAAAGTACTGCATGGTGTGTCATACTGAGCAGTACGAGCCCGATAAAAAAGCTGATAAATGAGGGGATCATCACAATATTAGTACCTTTAGTATCCATCATCCGTCCTGTCACTGGTCGAGTAATCAATACAGATATCGCATAAGCAAGGAAAAAGAAACTTCCGGCAGTGACAAGATTGTTTTGTTCTGCGAATAATGAAATGAAGCTGAGGACACTTGAATAAGCTGTACATACAATAAGAACGACAATACCGATTGGCAGCGCATTTTTATCGATGAAATCACTTAAGTGGATCCCTGTTGGCATATTTGATTTAACGGTTTCAAGATGTGGTGCAATTTTAATCAATGGAATCAACACCAGCGCAACAACAGCAATCGCTAAACATAGCATGAAGAGATATTGATATGAAATAAATTGTAATAAAAACATACCGAGGAACGGTCCGATAGCTGTAGCGAGCACAGTGCTCATACTGAAGTAACTGATACCTTCACCGCGTCGATTGACTGGTGTAATGAATGCTGCAATTGTCCCAGTTGCAGTTGAAGCGATTCCGCTGCCGATACCGTTTAGTAATCTGACGACGAGAAGTAAAGTTAAATTAAATGATAAGAAATATAACACCGTTGTCATTGTAAAAATGAGACCTCCAATGACAAGGATTTTTTTCTGCCCCATAATATCGATGTATTTCCCTGCCCAAAAGCGGCCGAACAAACTACCGACGATAAATATACCGGACACAAGACCCGCAAGACTTGTAGAAACATGATATTTAGAAATGGTGTATCCACCGATGGTAACGAGTAACAAATACATGGACAACATGATGATGAAGTTAACAAGAGAAACTAATATGAAATTTTTAGTCCATAAAGGCTGTTTAATTGATTCGTCCAAGGCGATGTTCCTTTCTGTTCTTATAATAGTGCATGATTGTATCGAGCGCTGCAGTCAATTCGTCAACGGACAGATCGATGTCTTTCAGGGATTCTTCCTGGCATGCGGATACGTGTACTTGAATCTCTTTGTGAATATCCTGGCCGTAATCTGTAAGAGATAAAATCTTTTCGCGTTTATCCTTACCTTCAGTAGTTTCAACCAGTTTTAATTCAACGAGTTTATGGATGATTTTAGTAGCTGTCGGCTTCTCAATTGCTCGGGCTTTTGCGACTTCTACAAGTGTAGTAGGTGTTGTTCGAGCTATAGTTTTAAATATAAACCACTGTGAAGAAGACAGCTGATAATGATTCAATATAGCATCCATTTCATTGACATAATGGCGACGCAGATCGAGCATCGTTTCAAAAAATAATTGATTAGTCATCACAACCTCCTATATAGTTAGTTAGAAAAACTAACTATATTATTCTATACGTTCATAAGTCGTTTGTAAAGATAGTCAAAAAAAAACACTCTGAACATTACATGAAAGGTAATGTTCAGAGTGCAGTTTCAGCTTCTCTTCATCAAATATATTTTGTGTTGATAAATTTTTCGACGACATATTCTTTAATACCTAGATGACTGTTCTCACGGCCGAATCCTGAATGTTTAACGCCGCCGAATGGTGTTTCGGGATTTGAAATTTTAACTTCATTGATGCCCACCATACCATATTCCAGCTGCGTTGATAACTGATAGATGGCTTTTGCAGATGAAGCATAAGCATATGATGCCAGTCCGAATTCCGTATCATTTGCCATTTCAATGACTTTGTCTAAATCATTGAATGAAATGACAGGAACAACCGGGCCGAATGTTTCTTCATAGAAGATGTTCATTGACTGGTCAACGTGATCAATGATAGTAGGCTGGAAGAAGAAACCTTTTCCGTAATCACCGTCAGTCATACGTTCTCCACCAGTAACCAATGTTGCACCTTTTTCCAGTGCGTTATTCAGCTGATCTTTAATTTTGTCGATAGCGTCTTCGCGAATCAGTGGTCCCACTTTAGAATCTTCTTCCAGACCATTACCGACTTTTAAGTTTTCAACAGCCGCCTGCAACTGTTTCATAAATTCTTCTTTAATGTCTTCATGGACAAAAATACGGTTAGGCGCGATACATACTTGACCGTTATTACGGAATTTCGCACCCATTAATCCCTCGACACTTGCTGTAACATCTGCATCTGAATGTACGATGAACGGGGCATGTCCACCTAACTCGAGTGATAATTTTTTAAGTGTGTCAGCAGACTGCTTATAGAGTTCTTTACCAATAGGAGTTGAACCTGTAAATGTCAGTTTTCTTACTGTATCGGAGTCAGTCATCGTTTTGCCGATAACTGATGAGCTGCCCATCACTAAGTTCACTGTTCCAGCAGGGAATCCTGCTTGTTCCAACTGTTCAAAGATAGCGATAGCTGTGAGCGGTGTATCACCTGATGGTTTAAGTACGACGGTATTACCCGCAGCAAGTGCTGGTGCTATTTTACGCGTCACCATACCTGATGGGAAGTTCCAAGGTGTAATCGCTGCAACTACACCGACCGGTTGATATAATACTTCGTAATGGTGTGCATTNNGCGGCGCGCTTCTTCAGCATTCCATCTGAATGACTCAGCACCGTCAATAACTTCCGGCTTAGATTCTGAAAGAGGTTTCCCTTGTTCAATCGTCATTACTTCAGCAATATAATCTGCATTTTCTTCAATGAGATCAGCTGCTTTCCGTAGAATAGTTACACGATCTTTCAGCTCCATGCGGCTCCACTCAGTGAATGCTTTTGAAGCTGCTTCAATTGCACGGGTTGTTTCCTGCTCACCTGCCTGTGCAACATTTGCAATCACTTCACTTGTCGCTGGATTGATTACTTCTTTCGTCTGTTTGTCGTCACCATCGATCCATTGACCGTCTATAAATAATTGAGTATGAACTTTGCTAATTGCTTCACTCATAAATAACCCTTCTTTCTTTAATATAATATTCATTTTCCCTCATAAAAAATTTTGAAACAATCGATTTGCATCTATTAATTTAATGTATAATACATGTTATATATTGGAGGTAATTATGAATAACTCTCATTCATCGCAATCAAAAATTCAATGGAAGCTGGTCATTGTTCTTGGCCTGCTCGCAGCTTTTGGTCCACTGTCTCTAGATATGTACTTACCTGCACTGCCTAATGTTTCAGAAGATTTTAAGACGACAACATCAAGTGTTCAGTTAAGTTTGACTGCCTGTATGATCGGTCTTGCAGTCGGACAGTTATTTGTCGGGCCCGTTTCGGATGTCATCGGCCGGAAGAAACCACTTTTAGTCGTGCTGGCGGTCTATGCGTTAATGTCAACCTTATCAGCTGTTGCTCCGACGATAGAATGGTTGATTGCCATCAGATTTTTCCAAGGTTTTGCAGGAGGAGCGGGTGCAGTAATTGCCCGGGCAATTTCTGCAGACTTATACAAAGGAAAAGACTTAACTAAGTTCATGAGTGCTTTAATGCTGGTCAATGGTCTAGCACCTATTCTGGCACCCGTTCTTGGAGGAATCATCCTACGGTTTTCAGTTTGGCAGACGGTCTTTTATATTCTTGCCGGCTATGGTGTCATCATGTTTTTAGTGAGTGCACTGCTTGTAAGAGAAAGTCTACCGGAAAACAGCCGTGATAATGTTAAGTTTTCGTCTATTTTTGTCGATTTCAGAGCACTGCTCAGCAATCGTAAGTTCGTGATTCTACTTGTTCTGCAGTCGTTGACTTACGGCATACTATTTAGTTATATTGCGGGTTCTCCGTTTATCACCCAGAAAATTTACGACATGTCAGCCCAGCAGTTCAGTCTGATGTTTGCTGTTAACGGCATCGGTCTCATTTTATTCAGCCAGTTGACGGCTCGTCTTGTAGACCGCATGACTGAGATGACGATTTTAAAACTCGGTCAGTATATTCAATCCATTGGCGTGATGCTCACTGCCTGCGTCTTACTGTTTCATCTACCGGTATGGACATTGTTTGCTGCGTTCTTCTTATTGATCAGCCCTGTCAGTATGATTGGGACAACGGGTTTTTCACTGGCGATGCAGGTTCAGCGGCAGGGAGCAGGGAGTGCTTCGGCTTTGCTTGGATTAGTACAGTTTCTAATAGGAGGGGCATTGACGCCAGTCACAGGAGTGATGGGCGAGAACAGTTATGTCCCTTTTCTGATGATTATTATCATCATATCCATCGTTGCCCAGCTGCTAAGAATTTTTGTATTAAATAAGTTGTCGTTGTCACATAGTCAGTCCTAGCTTGCTGAGAAACGCGGCACATAATAATAAAACAAATATCAGCCATCTGCTTCAAGTCACGATGGCTGATATTTGTTTTATTGTTCCCAGAGGTTTGTGAACATGGAAGGTTTAAAATAGTAGAGCAGGAGCAGCAGCCCGACAATAAACGATAATGTCAGACTGAGCACAATCCAGACAAAATTTTCATTGGTAAACTTTTTGATTTGGTACTGCTGGTAATCTTCTGTCGCAACAAACACAGCAGGGTGATCTTCAGTTACAAATTGGCGGTCATATTGATAGCTCACTCTGTCATTTTTAAAGGCTAGTCTGCCTTTTATTCCTTTTTGGACGATGTCATATAGATCTTGATGGACGTAATATTCTTTGTCACCTTGCTTATAGTGACCTTTTTCAAGAACTTTCTTGTAGCTGTATTGACTGTACACTTCATCCATAAGTGCATTAGCAATCTTATTACGGTTGAATTCTGCTGATGGGTCAAACCAGTCTTCGACACCCATAACGACTTGGACAATCCGCATATCATTCTTCTTGCCTGTTATCGTCGTATCAAATCCGGCAGTATCACTTGAACCTGTTTTTAAACCATCAACACCTTCGTAGCTCAGTTCGGCGCCTTCTAGTGAATGGTTGTAAGTACTGAATGTTTCTTCATCATCTGTCCCTTTTTTGACAGTGACAGTGACTTTTTTCGTATACTTTAAGATATTTGGATATTCATTGACAATATGTTGAGCGAGAATGGCGTAGCCGCGGGCAGTAGAGATATTATCCTCGTCCTGCTGATAACGTTCCGGCTTGTACTGCAGCAGTAGATTATTCGGAGGACCTGCCGGATTATAGTAATGTGTATTCTTCATGCCGAGTTTAGAAGCAGTTCTGTTCATTAAATCGACGAAGTCAGAATCATTTTTTTCTACTAATGAAGACAGCATAAACGTCGCTGCATTTGACGAGGGAATCAGCATAATATACAGTAGTTCATCGACTGTATAAGTGGCCCCTTTTCTGAATTTATTGTTGCTCAGCGCGGGTAATTGCGAAATGCCATAGAACTTATCGTTCACTGTCACTTTTGTCTTCAGATCGAATTTCCCTTCATCCATCGCTTGAAGAACAAGATAGAGTGTCATGAGTTTGGACATTGAAGCAGGAGGCCATTTCTTGTCTGGATGATCTTCATATAGGATTTGACCATTTTTAGCGGCAACAACTATCGTCCCTTTCGGATTATAAGACGCATCCATCGAATAACCGTGCTGTTCGGCAATTTCAACAGGTGATTTGGCGTAAGTCATTGGAGCAATCAGCAGTTGACCTGCCAGCAATAGAAGCAGCAATTTTAAATAGATAGATTTCATTATTTTCCCTCGCACCTATACATGGTCATTTTATCATCTAATAGTAACATAAAATAGTTAATTCTATAATGTTAAAAGATGGATAGTGCATCCTTTAGTCATTCATCATAGTCATTATTATATTAAAATAAGATGTAAGCGGTTCTATACTAAACATTATTCGAGTTTGGAATGATATTGGTGATGGAATTTAATTAATTGTTCGTTTTTTTATTAAAAAGTGTATCCAACTAAAGTTTAATAATGCTATAATCTTTCTACACTCAAAAATGTAAAGGTGGAAATCATGAATCTCTATTTATTGCTTAATGTTTTAGGTATATTCGTATTTATTCTCGTAGCCTATTTATTTTCACGTGACAGAAAAAACATTGACTGGAAATCAGTAGCTATTATGCTCGCAGTCAACTTGCTGCTTGCATGGTTCTTCACGCAGTTCTCATGGGGCCGTGAAGCAGTCAAATGGGTAGCAGATGGCTTCAGCTGGATGTTACAGGCCGCTTACGTTGGTGTCGGTATGCCGTTTGCCAGCTGGGTAGCAGATATGTCCAAGATGGATATGGCAGTCTCAGCATTGTTACCAATCCTGTTTGTTGTACCATTGTTTGATATTTTAATGTATATCGGTGTTCTTCCTTTTATCATCAAATGGGTGGGCTGGTTGATCGGTAAAGTTACCGGCCAGCCGAAATTTGAATCATTCTTCTCAGTAGAGATGATGGTATTAGGAAACACTGAAGCATTGGCAGTATCTCAAGCTCAAGTTCGTGACATGAATGCAGCACGTGTACTCACCATCGCGTTAATGTCGATGAGCTGTATTTCTGGGTCAATCGTTGGGGCTTACGTAACTATGGTTCCTGGTGAACTTGTATTAACAGCGATTCCGCTGAATATTATTAATGCAATCATCATCAGTACTATTTTGAATCCAATCAAATTGACTGCTGAAGAAGATTATATTGTAGAAATCAAAGAGGAAACACGTCAGCCATTCTTCTCATTCCTTGGTGATTCAGTATTAGGTGCAGGAAAATTAATTTTGATTATCATTGCATTCTTAATCGCCTTTGTATCATTAGCACACTTCATTGATATGCTGTTGTCATTATTGGATCCATTGACTCATATGGAAATTCGTCTGGATGATATTCTTGGCATCATTATGGCACCATTTGCTATGTTACTAGGTCTTCCGTGGGATGAAGCAAGAGTGGTCGGCAGCCATATGGCGACGAAAATCATTACTAATGAATTTGTCGTGATGCTGAACATCCAGGACAGCTTAAAAACATTCTCACCTCACATGACAGCAGTTCTTGTGACATTCTTAATTTCATTCGCTAACTTCTCAACAGTAGGAATGATTATCGGAACGTTAAAAGGAATTGTTGATCAGAAAACTTCTGACTTTGTCAGCAAATATGTTCCAATGATGCTTCTTGCAGGTATATTAGTATCGTTATTATCAGCAGCTTTTGTTGGATTGTTCAGCTGGTAATTAAAAAAATACAGACTAAATTAATGTTATGTTAACAATAAAGTGGTAAAATGTAACTAAAGAGAGATTGAAAAAGGAGGCTTTTTCATGAAAACTCGACGGCTTAGAGATTTGAGACGGAAGTTACAACGCGCTTTGCTGCCTAAGAAAAACGTGGCCGCGGAATGAGACTGATTCTATTTAGAATCAGTCTTTTTTTTGAAATATAATCTTATGTCAAAAAAAGAACCGTTCATGTCTTATAAATTCGATGGTGTTATAATGAAAACGATTTAATCAATTTAATTGTGAAATAAATCACAAAAAGTATTGCTACGGTTCATAAAACGTATTATAATAAGTTTGTGAAATAGTTAACAAAGTTTTAAATAAACTGATATTGTGAGAGAAAGAAGGAGCTAGTAATGTTTGTCCAGTCATTCGATCCACTGAATAATATCGGATTATCAGCCGTTATTGCTGCAATCCCTATTATATTATTCTTATTGTGCTTGACGGTTTTTAAAATGAAAGGAATTACAGCGGCACTGCTGACGTTAGTCGTGACCATTGTCATTGCAGTGGGACTCTTCGAATTACCGTTACCTGTAGCAGGTGCAGGAATCACTGAAGGTGTCATTCAAGGGCTGATGCCTATTGGATATATTATTATTATGGCAGTACTGCTATACAAAGTGACTGTAGAAAGCGGGAGATTCAATGTCATTCAGGACAGTATCGCAGGTATTTCAAAAGACCAGCGCATTCAGTTGTTATTGATAGGATTTTTGTTTAATGCTTTTCTTGAAGGTGCCGCAGGTTTCGGTGTACCGATTGCTATATGCGCGGTACTGCTCATGCAGCTAGGATTCAAACCTTTACAGGCTGCGATGCTGTGTTTGATTGCTAACGGCGCGAGTGGTGCATTTGGCGCTATTGGTATTCCAGTAGGTATTGTTGACACGTTAGGGCTGAAAGGTAATATCACTGCGATGGATGTGTCACAGATGACAGCAGTGATTCTGCCGATTACAGCGTTCTTCTTACCGTTTCTGCTGATATTCATTCTGGATGGTTTCAAGGGTGTAAGAGAAGTATTGCCGGTCATCATTGTTACTTCAGTAGTGTTTACAGGGTTACAGGCGCTGTTCACCATTTTCCAGGGACCGGAACTCGCTGATATCATTCCATCACTGGCAGGAATGGGTGCATTAGCTTTGTTCTGCAAAGTATGGCAGCCAAAGAATATTTTCCGCTTAGAGGATGAAGATAGCGGCGCTGTCCCTAAACATTCGCTGCTGTCAGTCATCAATGCCTGGTCACCGTTCTTTCTGCTGACAGGTTTTGTATTGATCTGGAGTCTACCAGCATTTAAAGCATTGTTCGCAGAAGGCGGCCAATTCCATCAACTTGTACTTAATTGGACAGTACCAGGCACTTTCAATGAAACAGCAGGTAAAGCGATAGTGATTAAATTCGATGTGTTCAGTGCAACAGGCACAGCGATTCTGCTCGCTATTGTCATGACCGTTCTGATTTCTAAAAATATTAATTTCAGAACCGCGTTCAGATTACTAATTGAAGCGAGCAAAGAATTATGGTTACCTATTATTACAATCTGTGCAATTCTTGCCATCGCAAAATTAACTACTTACGGCGGATTGACTGTAGCAATGGGTACTGCAGTTGCCAAAACAGGGACTATTTTCCCGTTATTATCTCCTGTATTAGGCTGGATTGGTGTATTTATGACCGGTTCAGTTGTCAATAATAACACGTTATTTGCTTCTATTCAGGCAACAGCAGGCAGCTCAATCGGCATCAATCCAGTGTTGCTTGTAGCAGCAAACACAGCGGGAGGTGTCATGGCTAAACTGATTTCGCCGCAATCGATAGCTATAGCAACAGCAGCTGTTGGGGCAGTAGGCGAAGAATCAAAATTACTAAGTATGACGTTGAAATACAGCATTGCCTTACTTATCTTTGTTTGTATCTGGACATGGCTGCTCGCAATGTTCTTATAATTTAAAACTAAAGGAGATTACATCATGCAAAAATATATCGGTAATAAAATCGTTCTAGTCGGAAATGGTGCAGTAGGTTCAAGTTATGCTTTCTCGATTTTAAATCAAGGGATTTGTGATGAATTTGTCATTATTGATCTGGATAAAGAAAAGGCAAGAGGAGATGTAATGGATTTAAATCATGGATTGCTGTATGCGCCGAGTCCCATGAAAATATATGCTGGGACATATGCAGACTGCCACGATGCAGCTATCATTGTGCTATGTGCCGGTGCTGCACAGAAACCAGGGGAAACACGGCTTGACTTAGTGAGTAAAAATATGAAAATCTTTAAATCAATTATTGATGAAATTATGGCTTCTGGTTTTGATGGTATATTTATTGTCGCAACGAATCCTGTCGATATCTTGACTTATGCGACATGGAAATTTTCTGGATTGCCGCATGAACGAGTGATAGGTTCAGGAACAATTCTTGATACAGCGAGATTCAGATATCTGCTCAGTGAAGAGTTCAACATCGCTCCTTCAAGTGTCCATGCCAATATCATTGGCGAACATGGTGACTCAGAGCTTGCCGTTTGGAGCGGTGCAACGATTGCTGGGGTATCTCTTAAAAAATTACTGGAAGACCAGCCTGGAAAACGTGATCGAATGAACGAAATCTATGTCAATGTCCGAGATGCAGCGTATGACATCATCCAAGCAAAAGGAGCGACATATTACGGCGTAGCAATGGGATTAATGCGGATCACTAAAGCGATTTTGAGCAATCAGGACATCGTACTCACAGTCTCCGCTAAATTAGACGGTCAATATGGTCATGATGATATCTATATCGGAGTACCTGCTGTAGTGAATAGAAACGGGATACGACAGATCATTGAATCACCATTGTCCAGTGAAGAGCAGCGTAAGTTCGATCAGTCGGTAAAAACATTGAAAGACATACAATCATCATTTTTTTCATAAAACTCAAGGTGTTGGCAATTAGCCGGCACCTTTTTTATAATGAATAGAAAGGTGCTTGCTTGAAACAGGCGAGTCCGTTAAAATGAAGGCTTATTAATAAAGGGTCACTGAAGAAAGAGAGGAGAATTATGAATATTTCATTTAAGACAGTGATAATTGTCATACTCGGCTGTTTTCTTTTTTCAGTCGGTGTCAATACATTTATTATACCTGCACATCTTGGGGAAGGCGGCGTGACAGGTATGTCATTGATTCTGTTATATGCATTCGGTTGGTCGCCTGCCTGGACGACACTTGCTATGAATGTCCTGCTGCTCGTTATCGGCTATAAATTTCTATCGCAACGGTCAATGGTTTTAACGATAGTTGCCATTATTACCCTTGCTGCATTTTTAAAAATAACAGAAAGCTGGCAGCTTCACCTTGATGAAGTACTGGTCAGTACGATATTTGGTGGCTTTATGGTAGGTATCGGCATCGGGCTGATAGTTATTGTCGGCGGCACAACAGCAGGAACAACAATTCTTGCACGTATTGCCCATAAGTATTTAGATGTCAGCACGTCCTATGCCTTGTTATTTTTCGATTTAATCGTTGTCGCTATATCATTGACTGTTATACCTATAGAAAAGGCACTGCTGACAACACTCAGTTTGTATATCGGGACAAAAGCGATGGATTTCATGATAGAAGGATTGAATCCTAAGAAGGCAATCACTATTATTTCGCAGAACCCTGAACCGATTGCCAGAATGCTTGACCAGGATATTGGTCGTGGCGTGACTCTGCTTAACGGGAAAGGGTATTATACGAAGAGAGAGACAGATGTGTTATACTGCGTCATCAATAAAATTCAACTGACACGTGCGAAACGAATGATCAGAAAAATTGACGCAGATGCATTCGTTGTCGTCCATGATGTCAGAGACGTATTAGGAAATGGATTTATACAAGAGGATTAAGAGGAGGCAGTGATGAGATTCATTAATTTAGGCAGCAGACAAGATGCAAGTCATTACGTAGCAATCGAAATGTTCAAGGAAATTCATTATAACCAATGTACATTACTTGGGCTGGCAACAGGTGGCACAATGGAAGATGTCTATGACAAGCTCGTCGAATTATTGAAGTTGAATCATACCGACATCAGTTGCCTTGAGACTTTTAATCTGGACGAGTACTTCATGCTCGACCCAAATGACCCGAATAGCTATATGACTTATATGAAACAGCACTTCTTCGACAAAATTGGTATGCAGGAATCTCAGTTCCACTTACCAGATAACGACGAATTTGATGTTGAAGAAGATAATGAAGCGTACGATCGTGCGATTAGAGAGAAGGGGCCGCTGCATATTCAACTGCTAGGCATCGGGGAGAATGGTCATATTGGCTTCAACGAACCAGGAGCGCCATTTGACAGTAAGACAAGACTGGTTGATCTGACAGATACGACAATCGCAGCTAATTCAAGATATTTTGAAAATCAAGAAGATGTACCGACGAAAGCCATTTCGATGGGCATTGATACAATTCTTTCTGCTGAGCGGATTATATTGCTGGCACTCGGAGAGAAGAAAGCAAAGATAATGGCAAAACTCTACGAAATGAATGAACCCGATGAAATGATACCTGCAAGCAGTCTACTCAAGCACAAAAACGTAGAATTCATTATGGACGATGCCGCTGCGCGTTTAATTGAGCGTTAATACCGCATTGTCATTAGTCTATTGACAGTACAAACGGGCNNTTTTTTTTTTTTTATTTTTTAAAAAAAAGAAGAAGGGGGCGAATTTTTTGGCTGCGGCCCGTTTGTACTGATTAATTAAATAACTGCACAAGTTCCTCATTTTTTTCTTTAAAGATATCGTTATGACTGGAGACGGTTCCTTTTTCCTGTGCTTCTGGATAGATATACGTTTTAGCGAGGTTCGCTGCATTAGCTGCGTCATGGAAACAACCTGCGATTAACTGGACCTTACTGTCATGAGACAGAATATCTCCAACTGCATATACTCCATCGACAGTTGTCGATGAATCTGCATTTCCTTTAATATAGAAGTTATCTTTCCGTTCAAGTTTGATGTCGCAGTTATCCAGCATGTCGCACTCCATATGGAATCCGTGATTGATAATGACATCATCGACAATTAATTGTGATGTCTCACGCGTCCGGCAATGTTCAATGATGACAGATTCGATATGATCGTCTGTCGCCTGTAGTGAACTGATGGAATGACTCATCACTTTGTTGACTCCACGTTCATCGAGTTTACGGACCATTTCTTCATGTCCTTTAAAGTCATCTTTGCGGCACAGAATATGAACGCTCTTTGCGAGTGGAGCAATTTCATAAGCCCAGTCCACCGCCGCATTGCCCCCGCCCGAAATCAGCACGCGTTTATTCTCGAAGCGTTTTAACGAAGGAACGACGTAGTGAAGGTTATTTACTTCATAGCGCTCGCATCCTTCAATCGCGAGCTTCATCGGTGAAATAATACCGCTGCCGACCGCGATAATGACTGCTTTAGAAAAAAAACTGGTATTCTCCGTAACGACTTCAAAGTGCTGTTCACCGTGTTTAATAATATTTGTTACTTTTTCACTTAAATTGACTTCAGGTTTGAACGTTAATCCTTGAGTGATCATTTCAGGGATGATCATAGCTGCGGGCTTGGGTGCAACGCCGCCGATATCCCATATGAATTTTTCAGGATAAAGATTTACTTTGCCGCCGAGTTTGTCATGATGTTCGATAATGCGCACTTTCATTCCACGCAAACCTGCATAAAATGCTGAATATAAACCCGCTGGACCGCCGCCGATTACCGTTACATCTAATATATTATTCATGGAAAAAACTCCTCCAATAATGAGTTATCTTGATTTGATATATATTATACTATAAAATGGAGGCATTGATAATCATTATCATTTACAAAATTGTGAAAGAAGGATAGACATGGGGAGATTACAAGGAGATCATATCACTGTCAGTTACGATGACCATGATATTATAAAGGATTTGACCGTCGATATCTCAGATCATAAAATCACATCAATTATTGGTCCGAATGGCTGTGGTAAATCGACTCTGCTGAAAGCACTTGCGCGTATTATTGAGGTCAAACACGGACAAGTGCTGCTGGATGGTAAAAATATTCATCATTCTTCAACAAAAGAAGTTGCGAAGAAAATTGCTATTCTTCCTCAATCACCATCAGTTGCTGACGGTCTGACCGTCGGCGAATTAGTCAGTTACGGCCGGTTCCCTTACCAAAAAGGATTCGGAAGGCTGACAAAAGAAGATAAACAGATGATTGACTGGGCATTACAATCAACTGGTACATATGAGTTTAAGCATCGTCCAGTCAATGGATTAAGCGGTGGTCAGAGACAACGCGTCTGGATTGCAATGGCATTGGCACAGGAAACCGAAATTATATTCCTTGATGAACCCACGACTTATCTCGATATCTCCCATCAACTTGAAATTCTTGAGCTGGTTCAATCGCTGAATAGAGAACGTGGGACTACTATTATCATGGTGCTGCACGATATTAATCAGGCGGTTCGTTTTTCAGACCATATTATAGCTATGAAACAAGGTAAGATTGTTACACAGGGCGCTACAGTAGATGTTCTCACTAATGATGTACTAGAAGAAGTGTTCAACATTGATGCAGAACTGAGCGTTGATCCTCGTACGGGTAAACCGATGCTTGTTACTTACGACTTATTGTGCAAGCACTATACAAGGATTTAAGGAGCGCGCTATGAAAAGATATGATATAAGAAAGTTATCGATTGAATTATGGGGTATTCTGCTGTTTGTCCTCCTCATTCTCCTTCTGATTGCATCATTTTGTCTCGGCATTGAAAATTACTCCTTAAAAGAAGTCTTTGATGCATTATTTAATTATCGCAATATCGAAAGCCATAATATTATTAGAGATATTCGTATCCCCAGGGAAATAGCAGCGGTCCTTGTCGGTATAGCGCTTGCCTGTAGTGGGGCTATCATGCAGGGTATCACTAAAAACGCGCTGGCTGATCCGTCGTTACTCGGCTTAAATGCCGGTGCTGCTATGGTCATCAGTATCATGCTCGCGATTGACTCAGGGGCTAACTTTTTATTATTGATGCTTGCTGGATTTATCGGAGCTGTTGTCGGTGGAACGATTGTCATGCTTATCGGCATGTCTAAGCGGGGTGGATTCAATACCATGCGAATTATTCTCGCAGGAGCAGCGGTGACAGCCTTATTAACAGCGCTGTCTGATGGTATCGCCTTATTCTTCAAAATCAATCAGAGCATTACGTTTTTAGTGGCAGGCGGCGTGGCGGGTACGACGTGGCAGCAGATTATGTATACTGCACCCGTCATTATTTTCGTGCTTATCATCACTACACTTAGTGCGAGACAACTGACTGCTTTGAGCCTTGGTGAAGAGATGGCAAAAGGTTTAGGAGTGAATACAGGTGGCATCAGAATCTTCTTTTCAATTTTAACGATGATTCTAGCAGGTGTCGCTGTCGCACTTGTTGGTTCTCTAGCTTTCGTCGGTTTGATGATTCCTCATATTACAAGATTCATAGTAGGTACAGATTATCGTTTGATCATCCCATTTTCAGCATTGCTTGGCGGGACGTTTCTTGTTATCGCCGATATTATAGCCCGGATGACAGGAGAAAATCCTATCGGTGCTGTGATCTCGCTGATTGGAGTTCCGTTCTTTATTTATCTTGTGAGAAGGGATGGGAAGATATTATGATTGAAGGACACAAAAAAAGACGTCAAAATATATTGTTCATATCCCTCCTGATCCTTCTTCTAGCCGTAATGTCATTGAGTGTGACGACTGGAGACTTCAAAATGACGTTTACTGAATTTTTTAGAACGTTATTGGGTATGGGAAGTGCAACAGAGCAGATGATTCTCTATGAATTTCGCATGCCGCGGCTGCTCGTCACAGTGCTGAGTGGTGCAGCGCTTGCGCTCAGTGGTGCATTGCTGCAGAGCATCACNNTTTATGTTCTACCTTTGTTCAGCTTGTTAGGTGGATTGCTGACGGCACTTGTGATATTCGCTTTAAGCTTCAAAAAAGGTGACGGTATCAATCCAGTACGGATGGTATTGATGGGTGTCGGCCTGGCAACAGCGCTTAGCGGGGGTTCAATTATGATGACCACTACTTTCAACAAAGATCAGATAGAATTTGTCTCTACGTGGTTTGCAGGAAGTATCTGGGGTGATACATGGCCATTTGCGAGTGTTATGGCACTGATTATTTTAATTTTTGTACCCATTGTATTTATGAAAGCCAACGTGCTGAACATTTTGAACACGCATGATCATATTTCAAAAGGTGTTGGTATTAACGTCGGTAGACAAAACATACTGATAGTGACGCTTGCTGTTCTACTAAGCTCTAGTGCGGTAGCAGTGAGCGGCGGAATAGGGTTCATCGGACTCCTTGGTCCACATATTGCACGAGGCATGGTGGGTCCTAGACATCAGATGTTTATGCCGCTTGCTCTCTTGATAGGCGCAATTCTGCTTACGTTGTCAGATACATTCGGCCGAATACTGCTGCAGCCGGCCGGGATTCCAGCTGGAATTATCGTGAGCATTATCGGCGCTCCTTATTTCTTATATTTAATGAGTAAAAAGACACAGTTTTAATGACTGTCGGCAAAATAATAAGCACTTGGTGGTCTTGGCCATCAAGTGCTTATTATTTAGTTCTTCAGTTCACTTGCGCTATTGAGCCAAGGTACTTTGAGTTTAATGAGATAGGTAATATATAGCAAGCCAATCATCACAGCACCGATTGATAATATAATTGCAATCGATGTTGTGAAAGGAATGTTGCCTTCAAAGCCGAAAATGGATTCTCTCAATGCCTTGATAACATAAGTCATCGGTGAGTAAACATGAAGAGTCTGGAAGAAAGCGTTAGTCAGCTGAATCGGAAATGTTCCTTCACTTGATCCAAGCTGCAGAATCAAGATGATAATAGCGAAAAACTTGCCGATATTGCTCAGTGCCGCTGTTAACAAACAGACAATGAACATAGCTGTAATCGACCATGTTACGAGTGTCAATGTAAAGTGAATGGTATTATCGATTTCTATATTGATGACAAAGATGGTGAAGAGCGCAAGGAGCAGCCCTTGCAGCAGTCCATAGAGTCCAATCAGCATGGCTTTACCTGCCCACCAGCTCAGTGCACGTTTCGGCTGTCCCATTCTTTTGTCGATTGGGTAGATAGAGACAAATGCAATAGCCCCGACATACAGACTAAGACTTAATACATAAGGGGCAAAACTCTGTCCGTAATTCTCCACTTCTGTGACATCATTCTCTGCAATTTTCACTGGGTCGCTGATCATTTTTGCGTTATCTTCTTTGAAAGACCGTTCCTTCAGCTGTTTTAAACTCTTGTCCAGCTGAGCAGTCATTTGGTCAGTGCCGTCTGCTAACTGGTTCAAGCCGGATGTCACTTGTTTTGAGCCTTCAGCAAGCTGTATGACACTCTGATTCTGCGGAGAAGGGAGTGCTTTCTGCAGAGCTGTGAGACCATTACTCACTTTGGAACTGCCGTCAGCCAGCTGCTCTTCACTGGTTTTCATTTTTTTGAGATTATCAGTGAGCTTGCCTGAGTTTTTCTCCATATCATTGACTGACTGGAATATTTTCTTCAAGTAGAGTTCTCTGATGGCTAATGAGACATTATCTTTTACGGCCTGAGCACTTTTATCACCGATACTTTGACCTGAGTAGCTATAGCCAGGGTTTTTCTTGACGATGATTGTCAATTGCTCTGGTTTTTCTTCAAGCATGGTCGCTGCATCTTTTGAGAAATCTTTTGGCATTCTAATGAGTGCAAAATATTTGCCGGCAGTAATCCCGTCCAAACCTTTATCGTTATCAACAAACTGCCATTTGAATTTGTCATTGTCTTTCAAACGGTCGACTACTTCATTACCGATGTTTTCTTTTTTTCCTTGGATTTCAGCGCCTTCGTCCTCATTGACGACAGCTATCGGTAAATCTTCGGTCTGCCCATAGGGATCCCACATTGAATAAATGAAGACTGCGCTATATATAATTGGTAGAAATAATAATACAGTCAATGCGGCTAATAACAACTTTTTGCTTAAAATATACTTGAAATCACTAAACAAAATATCCGCTCCTTTTTATCCCGATGATTAAACATTCTAACATAGAAGATGAAAGATGATTTGATTTTTCCTACAAATTTTGTTGTAATGAATAGCGTATAAACTTTTTGCATGAAAGAAAGGCTAGTTCTATGAAAAAAACTTACTTTCCTGAAATTTCCTTTGTCAGAGCGATTGCCTGCCTGTTAGTTATTTTAACCCATGTGACGCTCGCTTATCCAGTAGAACACATAGACTCACCAGCAATGTTTACATTGCTTGTCAATCAGCTGGCACGAGTAGGTACTCCGATATTTGCCTTGATCAGTGGGCTGCTGCTGTTTAATTCAGTGAAACATAAAAAATTGGACACACGTAGATTTTATAAAACGCGGTTTGATAAAATTATTATTCCTTACCTATTCTGGACGTTCGTTTATTTGGCCCTTTTAAAATTGACACATGCAGCTCCAGTCCATTTATCTGATATGCCTCGCTACTTATTATTAGGTGAAGGTTACGTTCATCTTTATTTTATGGTTGTAGTGATTCAATTTTATTTACTTTTCCCGTTGTTTGCAAAATATATTAACAAAGATAATATTTTAATCGCCACGCTCATTACTATTGCACTGACTGCAGGATGGTATTTAATTAGAGATATGCCTGCGTTCCATTTATTGACTTATCGTGCATTTCTATTGAACTGGCTCGCTTACTTTTTTATGGGCGGATATATGGCGATGTATATGGAATCACTTAAAATTTGGTGCAGCCGTTATTTTAATAAGATTACTATCGCTGCGCTCAGCAGTGTTATTGTCATGCTCGCCGAAATGAAACTGCCTGCACTCTATCAGTCAGATCGATTGTTGAATTTAGTCTATGTGCCAATTTTCACTGCTTTCTTTATGGGATTGTTCCATGTGAAGGCCGACGAAACATGGAAGGCTGTTCTTGAATATATTGGAGATCGGTCAATGGGGATTTACTTAATACATCTGCTCGTCATAGGACTAATAGGTAATATTATGCCTGATGCCTTTTGGAATCCGGATTTCATGGTGTTAAATTATCTGCTGGTTATTGTTGTGACACTAATCTGCACGGAACTGATCGTGCTCATTCCTAAAAGTTCACTGGTCTTTCCTGTTGCGAAGTACATTACAATCAAAGCGGAAGAACGCATTAAACATTCATTGAATATTAGATGAAATACATTAAAGATAAATGAATGTGGGAATAAGATGAAAAATACGATGGAGTGATGACATGGATATACATCCGCTAGTGACGTCATATAAACAGTTTGTTGCAAACCGTTCTGATTATAAGATAGGAGTCATTGGTCAGCCGGATGCCGGCAAAAGCAGCTTGATCAATGCATTGATTCCTCACGCGAAAGCTCATACTTCTGTGCATACAGATGCGACGCTTGAAACAACAGAATATTCATTTAATCACTACGGAAAACTCGTTGATTTTCCAGGGGTGGGAACTGAAGAAGTAAACACTGCACATTACAAAAAGCTCATTCAGCAGAGCGGGATTAATCATTTTATCTATGTCTTCGAAAGCAAGATTAAAGAAACAGATGTCGAACTGATCAAATATTTGACTAAAAATCATCAATCGATTTTGTTTGTCTATAACAAAACTGATGCACTGGTAGATATCACCCATCATGATACGGTCGAAGAACTGAAAAGAGACAAAAATACAGAGCTTAAAGTTACATTGAAACCTTATATCAAGCAGCCGCTTTCCTATATATTTGTCAGTACGCTGACTCATGAAGGGATAGATGCCTTTAAACAACAGCTGTCAGCAATATTCCGCACGCTTGAAATGGATTACAATGATAAGTACGGTAGAACTGAAATTCTGGAAAGCTTCTTGAACTATAAGACTAACGCACTGCTGCCGAAATTGTTCACACCCAGCTTCAAGGAAATTGTTATGAAAAAGAATTATCAGTCGCTTGAAAGAACGATTTTGAATCATTTCAAAATCCAGGAAGATGATATTCTGGAATACAAACGGGAATGGCCGACTATTTCTGATTATATGAAGATGATTGAAAGTGAGCAGGCTAAACCAAAAACATCAAAATTAAAAGAAATGGCTAAGGTTGTCCAGTTGCTGCGGACTGCGTTCAAACTGAAAACATTCAATCCCATTTCGGCTGGACTCGGCGCATTATTTGAAGCGGGTGCAGTCAATGCATTTCCTATGGTGCAAGGATTGACATATTATATTAGTGAGATTAAGAATATCGCGAGAAATATATTGAAAGCATCACAACGAGAAGCTGATTGATCAGCTTCTTTTTTATGGATTACACGGTGTTTGACTGTTAATAAATCGTTTGCAGAAATAACACGCTGATTACGTCGGATAATGATTTAAAGTACTTGTGAATATTTAATGCAATCGTTTGCAAAAAAATTGTTGACAGTGTGAAAAATGCTATGCTAATATAAGAGTGTCATTGAAAACGTTTTCTAAAATAAATTTAAAGGAGAAAAGAGAATATGAAAAAACGTTCAAGCTTGATGTTGATTATCGTATTATTATTCGCATCAGTTCTTGCAGCATGCGGCAACTCAGGTTCAGGTGGCGGCACGGCTTCTAAAGGCGGTAAGGATACTGTCACAGTTGACGTCTTCCAGTTCAAAGTAGAATTTAAGCAGCAGTTCGAAGAAACAGCACAGAAATACATGGATGAAAATCCAAATGTAAAAATCAATATTGAGACAGTAGGCGGCGGTAACGACTATGGTCAAGCGCTAAAAGCTAAAATTGCTTCTAAAGATGAGCCGGATATTTTCAATATCGGTGGTCCTGAAGATTTAAAACAACATGCAAGTCGTCTAGCTGATTTATCAGACATGAAAGCTACTAAAAATATAGTAGATGAATCATTACTTTCACCTGTTCAAAAAGATGGGAAAACTTATGGTATTCCTATGAACCAGGAAGGCTATGGCTTAATCTACAACAAAGATATCTTTGAAAAAGCTGGCGTTAAAGCTGAAGACATCAAAACACTTGATGATTTAGAGGAAGTATCTAAAAAAATTGACTCACAAAAAGATGACTTAGGTCTAAAAGCAGTATTCGCATTGCCTGCTAAAGAAAAATGGGTGTTAGCAGATCATGGTGCCAGCATGTTCCTTGCATCTGATTTTGACAACGATATTCAAAAAACAGCGGAAGCTAAAACATTACCTTTCAAAAACAAAGACTTATTCAAACAATATTTAGATATTCAAAATGAATATTCTAAACAACCTGTAGCATCACTTGATTATTCTCAACAAGTAGAGGAATTATTCTCTACTGGTAAAGTCGCAATGATTCAGCAAGGTAACTGGGCTTATCCAACTATCGAAAGTGTTAATCCTGAGATTGCTGAAAAAGTAGGTTTAATCGCGGTGCCAACAGATACAGATGAATTAACAATCCCAGTAGGGGTAGCAAATAACTGGGCAGTCAACAAAAAAGCTGACGAAAAAGTTCAAAAAGCAGCAAAAGATTTCTTGGATTGGTTATACACTTCTGATCAAGGTAAAGACATCGTAATGGAAGACTTCAAATTCATTCCAGCATACAAAGATTACGATACTTCTAAAATCTCAGATCCATTATCAAAAGAAATCTACAAGTACTCTGAAGAAGGTAAAACTACTGCATGGGTATTCAAAGGTTATCCAACTGGATACACTGACGATGCATTAGGTGCTTACTTACAAGATTATTTGACTGGTAAACTTACATTTGACGAAGCAGTCAAGAAATCTCAGGATGCCTGGGAAAAAGCACGTAAATAATATGACTAAGGGGATGAACATTCATATATTTTAGAATGTCTATCCCTTTTTTTAAAAAAGAGGTGTGACACATTGAAGACAAAAAGTTTAGCGTTCTGGCTCATGCTTGCTCCAGTACTTGCTGCATTATTCATGGTTATTATCATTCCGTTTCTCTATGGGATTTACTATTCATTTACAAACTGGAATGGGGATACTACATTAACACCGGATATTATTGGTTTTGAAAATTACATTAACTTATTTAAAGATGATAGTTTTAAAAATGCGCTCTGGTTTACATTTAAATATTCCATTGCATCAGTTATTATTATCAACTTGATCGGTTTAGGGCTTGCTTTACTAGTAACAAGTAAAATTAAATCAAAGAATGTATTGCGTACTGTATTCTTTATGCCGAACTTAATCGGAGGATTAATCCTTGGTTTTATCTGGCAGTTTATTTTTACTAAAGTATTCGCATCTATCGGTGAAGCTATTGGTTCTGAATGGATGCAGGGATGGTTGAGTAATACGACAACAGGTTTCTGGGGTATGGTCATTCTCTCAACATGGCAGATGGCAGGGTATATCATGATTATTTACATTGCCTACCTTGAAAATGTGCCAGAAGATTTACTGGAAGCAGCTGAAATTGACGGGGCGAATTCATGGCAGAAATTTAAGGACATTACATTCCCGCTTGTCGCGCCGGCTTTTACAGTAAGCATGTTCCTGACATTGTCAGGTGCATTCAAAGTATATGACCAGAACTTATCATTGACTAACGGCGGTCCTGGTAACTCAACGAAAATGGTGGCGATGGATATTGTCGACACTGCCTTTAAAATGAACTTAATGGGATCTGCACAAGCTAAAGCAGTCGTATTCTTCTTAATCGTTATGCTGATCAGCTTAGTACAGGTTTATTACAATAAGAAAAGAGAGGTGGAGATGTAATGAAGAGTAAATGGCTGTTACTAGAAATTATTGGCCTGGTCATTGGTCTGCTCTGGCTGTCTCCTTTTTATTTGATGATTGTCAATGCATTTAAGACGAAGCTTCAAATATTTGATGATACATTAGGTCTGCCTGAAGAATGGACCTTCCAAAACTTTATTGATGCATTCGCACAATTGAACTTTCTGCAGACATTCTTGAATTCTGTATTAGTGACCGTATTGAGTGTCGCATTGATTATTATTTTCTCTAGTATGGCAGCCTATGCACTGAGCCGTAACAAAGGGAAAATGTCGAGCGTCATCTTCTTCTTATTCGTTGCAGCAATGTTGGTGCCGTTCCAATCTGTAATGATCCCGCTTGTTAAGCTGTTCGGTGATCTTGAGAGCTTGAACAGATGGGGACTCATCTTTATGTATTTAGGATTTGGGGCAAGTTTGTCAATCTTCTTATATCATGGGGCACGGCAAGGAATTTCAAAGTCGCTGGATGAAGCGGCGATGATTGATGGAGCGAGCAGATGGCAGATATACTGGCATGTCATCTTCCCATTGCTCAAGTCTATTTCTGTTACTGTAGGGATTTTGAATGTCATCTGGATCTGGAATGACTTCCTCCTTCCAAACTTAGTACTAGGTCAAGGTCAAGAAACTATTCCATTGAAATTATTCTTGTTCTTTGGTCAATATACAAAACAATGGCATCTAGCTCTTGCAGGTTTAACTATTTCAATTATTCCAGTCATCATAGGATATTTCTTTGCGCAAAAGCAAATCATCAAAGGTGTTTCTGAAGGTGCCGTTAAGTAGGTGAACGTATGATTACGATCAAAGATGTGGCTAAACGTGCGAATGTCGCACCATCCACAGTATCAAGAGTCATCAGTAATCATCCTGNNCTGCTATTAGTCAAAAGACGCGTGATAAAGTCAAACAAGTGATGGACGAGATGGGATATATTCCGAATGTCTCTGCCAGAAGGCTGGTGACACAGCAGTCTCATACAATTGGTCTGCTGCTTAAAACCGCCTCCAAAGATATGACTCAAAATCCGTTCTTTACTGATGTGCTGATGAGTATATCTAAAGTATGTAAAGAAAATCATTATTCAACAGTCATCTCAACGAGTATGAATGAAGAGGAGCTGCTGATGGAAGTGCAGCAACTGGTGAGAAGTAATGCAGTGGATGGCTTTATTCTGCTCTATTCAAAAAGTAGTGACCAAGTCATCACTTATCTTCAGTCCATTGATTTTCCGTTTGTCATTCTCGGCAAGAAGTTGAGCTCTTATTCAAATGAAATATATATCGACAATGATAATGTTATTGCTGCTTATCAGCTGACCGATTATATGATTAGACTGGGTCATGACAACATCGTGTTTATTGCAGAGAATTCAGCTTATGCAGTCAACGAAGACCGTATTCAAGGATACGAGCGCGCATGCCGAACAGCCGGCTTACCTGTAAAAGTGTTTGAAGGTGCAGCAGGTACACAGGAAGTGAGAAAGATCATTGCAGAAATCATTGCCATGTGCCCGGTTCCGACTGCTATTATTGCATCGGACAGTATGATGAACTTGAATATTTTAAGTGAATTGTACATGCAGCATATTAGAGTACCGAATGATATACAGACGGCTACGTTCAATGACTCGTACTTCAATGAAGCGGCATGTCCCCCGCAGACTGTCGTTAATATTCATCCTGAGTCATTGGGAGCTGAAGCGGGTAAGAGTTTAATAGCGTATTTAAACAACCCACATATGATTAAACGAAGTATCATTATACCGACTTCAATTATTGAACGTGAGTCGACAAAACCATTAAAGGAGAGAGTGCTTTGAAAGTAACGGTATGGAACGAATATAGACATGAGCAGGAATCTGACATTGTAAGAAATATATATCCTGAAGGGATTCATCAGCAGATTGCATCATTTATTGAAGATGCTGAAGTCACAACAGCGACATTGGATGAACCGGAACATGGATTAACTGAAGATGTGCTGAATGCAACTGATGTATTGATCTGGTGGGGACATAAGGCACATGATGAAGTAGATGATGCGATTGTCGATCGGGTCCAAAAACGAGTACTTGAAGGAATGGGTCTTGTCGTCCTGCATTCAGGGCATTTCTCAAAAATTTTCAAACGATTGATGGGTACTGGCTGTGACTTAAAGTGGCGTGAGGCTGATGACAAAGAGCGTATCTGGACCGTCATGCCAGGTCATCCTATCGCTGAAGGGCTGCCGGAATTCTTTGAACTTCCTAAAGAGGAAATGTACGGGGAACATTTCGATATCCCTGCTCCTGAAGAGGTGGTGTTCATCAGCTGGTTTGAAGGGGGAGAAGTGTTCCGTTCAGGTGCGACGTTCAAACGGGGTAACGGTAAGATCTTCTACTTCCGTCCGGGTCACGAAACTTATCCGACCTATTATGACAGCAATGTGCAGCGCGTCATTAACAATGCCGTACGCTGGGCGAAACCGAGCACTAACAGCTATCCTGTCTACGGCAACTATCAACCTCTAGAATTTATTTCAGAAAAGGAGTAATCAAATGACTATCAAAATAGGCGTGATCGGATGCGGTAGTATTGCAACACATCGTCATATCCCTGAATATCAAGAGAACAGCCATGCAGAAATTACTGCTTACTGTGATATCAACAAAGAACGTAGTGATGAGCTCGCTGAAGAATTTGGCGGCAGCAGTTACAGTGATTATCACGAATTGCTTGCAGATCCGGCAGTAGAAGCTGTAAGCATCTGCACCCCTAATTACCTCCATGCAGAAATGACGATTGCANNCTTAATGCCGGTAAACACGTACTCTGTGAGAAACCGATGGCTACATCACTTGAAGATGCAGATCAGATGATCAGAGCAGCAGAAAAGAGTGGTACTAAGCTGATGATTGGTCACAATCAACGTGTCAATGAGGCACATCTGGCAGCTAAGCAGGCAATTGCAGACGGCTTGCTCGGAAAGATCTATTCATTCAAGACAACATTCGGACATTCGGGGCCGGAAGGTTGGAGTGTTGATGGGCCGGACAGCTGGTTCTTCGATAAAAAACGTGCATTTATAGGTGCGATGGGTGACCTTGGTGTTCATAAAGCAGACTTAATGCGATATCTGCTGGGTGAGGAATTCAAAGAAGTAGGTGCGATGATTGAAACGTCTGCCAAAGCTGGTGCAACAGTGGATGATAACGCTGTATTGATTCTGAAGTCAGAGAGCGGTATTATCGGGACACTCAGTGCGTCCTGGGCATATAATGGAGAAGAAGACAACAGTACGGTCATCTACGGACAAAATGGGGTTCTCAAACTCAACAGTGACCCGGACTACAGCTATATCTTTATTAGTGCAGATGGTGAAATCGACAAGCAGAAGCTTGGAGAGATGCAGACTAATGAAGAGGGCGGACAAGTTAATTCACATACAATTGATGCCTTCATTCAATCGATTGTTGAAGATACGACATCTGTATGTGACGGCGCAGAAGGCAGAGCATCGCTCAATGTGATTATGAAAGCCATTGAGTCAGCAGAAACTAATATTATAACTCGTATCTAAGGAGCTAAGACATCATGACAAAAGTTCGAATCGGAATTGTTGGCGTCGGTGGTATTGCGACAGAACGTCATATCCCGGCATTTAAAGAGTTTGATAACGTAGAGGTTACCCATGTCCATGACATTAACGTGGAACGTGCAATGGTCGTTGCTAATCAGTTTGGTATCCCTCACGTAGCGAAGAACTACCAGGAGATGCTGGAATCTGTCGATGCTGTAGTGATTACTACCCCTAATAAATTTCACGCACCTTTTGCTATCGAAGCTTTGAATCATGATAAATACGTTCTTTGCGAGAAACCGATGGCACTGACCACTGAAGAGTGTGATGCCATGATAGAGGCTGAACGAAACAGTAAAGGGAAGCTGCATATCGCCTACCACTACCGATTTATGAAAGAAGCGATAGCAGCGAAAAAAATCATCGATAAAGGAATTATCGGAGAGCCGCTTGTCATCCGTGTAAAAGCGATGAGACGCCGGAAAGTCCCTGGCTGGGGTGTTTTCACAAACAAAGAGCTGCAGGGCGGCGGAGCACTGATTGACTACGGTTGTCATCTGTTAGACCTTGCGATCTGGCTCGTCGGCAGCAGAAAACCGACTGAAGTATCTGCTCAGACTTATAACC
>DJUI01000018.1:0-227 GCA_002438305.1 Staphylococcaceae bacterium UBA6286
AGAGCTTCTAGGTGATGCGACGCTGGAAGAAGTAACCGAGAAGACAGAAGCTGCTTTTGAATCAGCACTCTAATTATGAAGGGCAATAAAATTTTAAGGCTAACTCTCAGCATAGAGGGTTAGCCTTAAAATTTTATAATCATATTATGTAAACTATAATTTACTTGATTTTTTCACTAAAGTATATAAAAATAAGTATTGTGAATAAAATGACGAACATATGTTTG
>DJUI01000018.1:232-425 GCA_002438305.1 Staphylococcaceae bacterium UBA6286
CTGGTATGTATATCGGTTCAACAGATAGCCGCGGGCTGCACCATTTAGTCTATGAGATTCTCGATAATTCTATCGATGAAGCATTGAATGGACATGGTTCAGAGATTCATGTGGTGTTAAATAAAGATGGCAGTGTAACTGTACAGGATAATGGACGCGGGATGCCGACTGGGTTGCATAAGACAGGAAAACC
>DJUI01000018.1:450-1420 GCA_002438305.1 Staphylococcaceae bacterium UBA6286
TGGAAAATTTGGTCAGGGCGGCTACAAAACGAGTGGCGGGCTGCACGGCGTAGGTGCTTCGGTTGTCAATGCACTCAGTGAATGGCTTGAAGTTACGATTTATAACAACGGAAAAATCTTTGAACAGCGTTTTGAAGATGGGGGTGTTCCTGTTACAACACTTATCGAAAAAGGCAGTACGAAGCGCACAGGTACGACTGTGACCTTTAAGCCCGATCCAAAAATCTTTAAGACGACAACGACTTATAATTATAATACGCTTGCTGAACGGCTGAGAGAATCTGCTTTCCTGCTCAAAGATCTGAAGATTACATTGACTGACAAACGTGCAGATCCTGCTGTACAAGAAGTCTTTCATTTCGAGGAAGGTTTAAAGGCATTTGTGTCTTTTGTTAATGAAGGAAAAGATGTGCTGCACGAAGTGGCATTATTTTCAGGGGAATCCAATGGCATAGAGGCAGAAATTGCCTTTCAATATAATGATCAGTATTCAGAAACCATCTTGTCATTCGTCAATAACGTTCGTACGAAAGACGGCGGCACGCATGAAGTAGGGATGAAAACAGCAGTGACACGTGTGTTCAATGAATATGCGAGAAAAATCAATGAACTGAAGCAGAAAGATAAAAATTTAGATGGAAACGATATCCGAGAAGGAATGACCGCAATCATTTCCGTTAAAATTCCTGAAGAACTGCTGCAGTTTGAAGGTCAGACGAAATCCAAATTAGGAACAAGTGAAGCGAGAAGTGCTGTAGATAACATTATCAGTGAGCAGCTGCCTTACTTCCTTGGAGAAAATGGGCAGCTTTCTCAAACATTAGTGAAAAAAGCTGTCAAAGCATCACAGGCCCGTGAAGCAGCCCGTAAAGCGCGGGAGGAAGCACGTAACGGCAAAAAGAACAAACGGAAGGAAACACTGCTGTCCGGCAAGCTGACACCAGCACAGAGCAAGAACACAGAGAAGAAC
>DJUI01000018.1:1438-2297 GCA_002438305.1 Staphylococcaceae bacterium UBA6286
CTTGGGCGTGACCGTAAATTTCAGGCGATATTACCACTGCGCGGAAAGGTCATCAATACTGAAAAAGCGAAGCTTGAGGACATTTTCAAAAATGAAGAAATCAATACGATTATTCATACGATCGGAGCAGGGGTCGGTAATGATTTCACATTGAAAGACAGCAACTATAAGAAAGTTATCATTATGACAGATGCAGATACAGATGGTGCTCATATTCAAGTGCTGCTCTTGACATTCTTCTTTAAATATANNTATATTGCGTTACCTCCGCTCTACAAAGTATCTAAAGGTAGAGGTAAGAACGAAGTGATTGAATATGCATGGACAGATGAAGAACTAAAAGATGTTCAGAAGAAAGTCGGCAAAGGATTTACACTGCAGCGCTATAAAGGTCTCGGTGAAATGAATGCCGATCAATTATGGGACACAACGATGAATCCGGAGACTAGGACGTTAATTCGTGTCCAAATAGATGATGAATTACGCAGTGCTAAGCGCGTCACGACATTGATGGGTGACAAAGTAGAACCTAGACGTGTCTGGATTGAACGCCATGTAGAGTTCGGTATGCATGAAGATGCAAGTATTCTAGAAAATGATGAAGAGGCACTGCTTGAGGAACCACCTGATGTAGAAGAAATTCATGATGTGACGATTGGAGATGAAGCATAATGGCAGAACAAATACAGACACTACCTCTAGAAGATGTCATAGGCGATCGTTTCGGCCGTTATAGTAAGTATATTATTCAAGATAGAGCACTGCCTGATGTTCGAGATGGATTGAAGCCCGTACAGCGTCGTATATTATTTGCGATGCATCAGGACGGTAATATATTTGACCGGAATTTCAGAAAGAG
>DJUI01000018.1:2324-9509 GCA_002438305.1 Staphylococcaceae bacterium UBA6286
TCACGGCGATACTTCTGTATACGATGCTATGGTGCGGATGAGTCAGGACTGGAAGCTGCGTCATGTGTTAATTGAAATGCATGGTAACAACGGGAGTATCGACAATGATCCACCGGCTGCAATGCGTTATACAGAAGCCAAGTTGTCGAAGCTCGCCAGTGTTCTGCTTGAGGATATTCAGCATGATACCGTTGATTTTATCCAGAACTTTGATGATACAGTGATGGAACCAATGGTGCTTCCTGCTAAATATCCGAATCTTCTGGTCAATGGCTCTACAGGTATATCGGCAGGGTATGCAACAGATATACCGACGCACAATCTAGGTGAAGTGATTGATGCAGCACTTGCAGTCATCGATAAACCCTCTATCTCTGTAGATGAACTGATGACTTTGATGCCCGGACCAGATTTTCCGACAGGTGGTATTATTCAAGGGCGTGCCGGTATTAAACAGGCGTATGAGACGGGTAAAGGGAAAGCAGTCGTTCGAGGTAAAGTGGATTTTGAAAAATTGCGCGGCGGCAGAACTGAGATTGTCATTACTGAGATCCCGTACGAAGTTAACAAAAGTACTTTAGTGAAACGAATAGATGAGCTGAGAGCTGATAAAAAAGTTGAGGGAATCATCGAAGTTCGTGATGAAACAGATAGAGATGGTCTCCGGATTGCCATTGAACTTAAAAAGGATGCGAATGCAGAAGGTATTTTGAATTTCCTTTACAAGAATACAGATCTACAGATTACTTATCACTTCAATATGGTTGCTATAAGTGATAGAAGACCGAAATTATTAGGAATCAAAGCGATACTTTCCAGCTATATCAGCCATCAACAGGAAGTGGTTACGCGACGCAGCGCGTACGAACTTCGGCAGGCGAAGAAACGCATGCATATCGTCGAAGGTTTGATCAAGGCTTTGTCTATTATGGAAGAAGTCATCGAGACGATACGCGCGTCCAAAAACAAGCAGGATGCCAAAGAAAATCTAGTGGCTCGTTTTGATTTCACGAACGAACAGGCTGAAGCTATTGTAATGCTGCAGTTGTACCGTCTGACGAACACTGATATTGTCGCGCTTGAAGAAGAACATCAGGAACTGAGCAATAAGCTCAAACAACTTAATGAGATCCTTGATAATCCTAAAAAGTTAATGCAGGTGATCAAAAAGGAACTGAAAGATGTCAAAAAAGCATACGCTAATGACCGCCTCAGCAAAATTGAAGAAGAAGTTTCTGAAATTAAAATATCTAAAGATATTATTGTACCGAGTGAAGAAGCGATCGTCAGCTTGACGCGGGAAGGTTATATTAAACGTACTTCACCTCGCAGCTTTGGGGCGAGCGGACTCGATGAAATCGGACTGAAGGAAGGTGACTTCCTGCTTGAACATGTGACTACAAATTTACAGCATGTCGCTCTTGTCTTCACATCACTTGGCAACTACTTATATATACCAGTTGTCAATCTGCCGGATTACAAGTGGAAGGAGCTGGGTATTCATATTTCTCAGCTGGTGCCCCTTAAAGAAAACGAGCGCGTCGTCCAGTTGATTTCAGTAGCTGATTTTAAGCAGGATATGTCAATTATGACAGCGACTAAAAACGGTATGATCAAGAAGACAAAGCTTGCTGAATTTAATACGAAGCGGTTCTCAAGACCGATCGTGTCTATGAAGCTGAAAGCAGATGATGAAGTCATCCAAGTAGTTGCTGTGACAGGTGATGAAGAGGTTCTAGTGATTACAACTCAAGGGATGGCGCTTCGCTACGCCTTGACAGAAGTTTCTGATACAGGTATTAAAGCGGCTGGGGTGAAATCCATTAATCTGAAAGCTGATGATACAGTTGTGACGACACAATTACTTTATCCCGATAACAGCATTGTCATTGCAACACAGCGTGGATCATTGAAGCGCATGAAGCTCGAGACAGTGGAAATAAGTAAACGTGCGAACCGAGGTGTGGTTGTACTGAAAGATATTAAATCAAACCCACATCGAGTTATTGGTGCAGCAGTCACTGATAATGATAAACATTATGTCCTGCTGTCTGAAACAGGGGCAGTTGAAAGAGGGACAGTGAAGAGCATCAGATGGACTGAACGGTATACGAATGGCAGTTTTGTCGTTGATACAGCTGATTTCGGAACGCCTGAAGCACTGTTAATTGTAGAGTCATAATAAAAAATATGAATCTTTATCCTCCCTTGTATGATAAAATACTGAAGTAAATATTTTTTTACACGGGAGGATTTTTATTTGAATTTCGATGATATTAACTTTGATGCTTTAATACCTGAATGGTTCAAAACAGTTGTATCAACAGGTAATGATCTTATCTGGACCCAGTTTTTAATCGGGTTACTGTTATTAGCAGGATTATTTTTCAGCTTAAGTTCTAGATTTGTTCAGCTGAGATGGCTGCCTGAGATGTTCCGAGTGATTGGTGAGAAGCCGGAAACGTTAGAAGATGGTAAGAAAGGAATTTCTTCTTTCCAGGCATTTGCTATTAGTGCCCCCAGCCGTGTAGGAACAGGTAACATTGCCGGCGTAGCAACTGCTATCGTCCTCGGCGGTCCAGGGGCGGTGTTCTGGATGTGGGTCATTGCTTTTTTTGGTGCTGCCAGTGCCTTTTTCGAAGCAACATTAGCGCAAGTCTATAAAGTAAAGGATGAACAAGGCGGCTTCCGCGGCGGCCCTGCTTATTATATGGAGCAGGGACTAGGACAGAAGTGGCTGGGCACAACATTTGCTGTGTTGATTACTGTGACATTTGCCTTTGTATTCAACACAGTGCAGTCAAACACGATTGCGGAGAGTTTAAATACACAGTATGAAACTCCTTCATGGTTGACTGGTCTGATTCTTGCGGTCATTACAGCGATTGTTATTTTCGGTGGCGTGCGCTGGATTGCTAATGTTTCTTCTGCTATAGTACCGATTATGGCGATTTTCTATATTTTAATCGTATTATTTGTTTTAGTGATGCATATCGGAGATGTCATTCCGATGATTGTTAGTATCTTCAAAGGCGCGTTCGGTCTTGAACCAGCATTTGGCGGTGCATTAGGCTTCACAATTATGCAGGGGATTAAACGGGGTCTGTTCTCAAATGAGGCAGGTATGGGGTCAGCACCGAACGCTGCAGCTACTGCTGCTGTGACACATCCGGTCAAACAAGGTTTGATTCAGTCACTGGGAGTATTCTTCGACACAATGCTTGTCTGTACAGCAACAGCGATTATGATTCTTCTATACTCAGGTCTTGAGTTCGGCGAAGACAAAGTACAGGGTGTCGCAGTGACACAGGCTGCATTGAATAATCACGTCGGTTCCTTCGGCGGTATATTCTTGACGATTGCTGTCTTTTTGTTTGCTTATTCTTCTGTCATTGGTAACTATTACTATGGTCAATCCAATGTCGAATATTTGACTAAAAACAAAGTCGTTATGACCATTTTTAGAGCACTTGTTGTCATCATGGTATTTTTAGGAGCCGTCATTAAAGTAGAGACCGTATGGGCAACAGCGGATTTATTTATGGGTCTGATGGCAATCCTGAATATTACTGCTATTATCGGGCTGGCACATGTAGTATTTGAAGTAGCCAAAGATTATGCTGCTCAAAGAAAACGTGGCTTAAATCCTGTATTCAGAAAATCGAACATCACCACAGATTTATCTAATGTCGAGACGTGGGATGATGAGTTCCAAAGTACACCATATGCAAAAAAATAACGGAAATCCTTTATGGATTTCCGTTTTCTATTATGCGGTCAATGATTTAAAGAAATTGACAATAGCATTGAAGAAGGACTGAACAGCTGAGGTGAATTTTTCCCATACGCCTTGTTCTTCAAGAGAGTCTTTTAAATTTTTTCCTGCATCTTTAGCTTTATCAGCTGCCTTTTTAAAAGCATCTGAATTTTTAATGTCGTTTACGTACTGAGTGGCGCTGTCGACAAATTTATCAGCATTCGTACCAGTGAATACTCCTTGATTTTGTGCATTGTTGATGAAGTTAACAATGAGATTGATCTGATTGTTGTTGAGTACGCTGTTTAATCCATTGTTATTGATTTTTTCAATGACAACATTTCTAATCTCGTCTGTTGACAGTTTGCCGTCCTGCTGTGCAACTTCTGCTTTAGCTTCTGCCACAGCTTTATTTAATTGTTCTTGTGAATAATCATCTTTATTCTCATTTTCTTCGTTAATGGTTGTGATAGTATCCAGTTCTTCCTGTGCTGCTTGCGTCTGTTTCTGGTCTATCGGCTCGCCTTGTGCTTCAAACGCTTTGTATACGCCTGCCAGTGCGCTTTCGCCAGTCACATCTTCAGCTGCGGCGATTTTAACATCAGCATCTGTTACACCAGCTGTCAGCAGTGCATTTTTATAAGTATCTTCGCTGATTTTTGTAATTTGTCCTTTAGACTCATCAATGGTGAGCGTTAATCCAGATCCTTTGCTTAATTTCTTAATACGGATGCTTGATTTTAATACGTCGTTTGAAGATTGAAGATTTAAGTACTTGTTTAAATCTTCAGCATATACATAAGTCGTTTTATCTGACGCTTTTGTGCCGAGCAGCTGCATCGTTGTATTTTGCAGCTCGGCATTTGATTCAAGAGCTGCCCCGTAAACTGTGACTGCTTCTTCCCATGCTTCCTCTGTGACAGCACTGACTGGTCGAGCGAACAGCAGAGCCGTTACGATCACTGTGATGAACGTGAGTAATCCATATTTTATAATATTCATTCGAACATTCCTTTCTTGTTTAATTGCTTATATTTGATATATTTATATTAAATATAAGTCTTAATTAGATTATATCATGCACTCAGAAATCTGACATAGGGCTTAAGAATGAGGGGATGTATGGGAGAATATATTATCGAGAAAGCATTGAACAACAATGTTCTCATCGCCAATTATTACGATGAAGAAGTGATATTGATCGGCAAAGGTATTGGTTTCGGAAAAAAACATGGTCAGCTGATCGAAACAGACAAAATTGAAAAAGTTTATGAGCTCAAAGGTTATCATGAACAAGAGCGCTATAAAACACTGATTGAAATGACTGATGACAGGGTCATTAAAACAGTCATTGAAATTGTAGATACTATAAAAGAAAGAGCATATGGTGAAGTCAGTGATTCCATATTATTATCGTTGACTGATCATATTATATTTGCACTGAAACGATTGGAAGATGGAATTGTTATTTCCAATCCTTTTATCAAGGAGACCGAAGCGTTATATCCTCAGGAATTTGACATCGCTTCAAAAGCTGTTGATATGCTTAACGAAAAACTTGATGTGCATTTTCCACACACAGAAATTGGATTTATAGCACTTCATATTCATTCTTCGATCAACAACCATACGATGCGGGAAATGAATATGATGACAGAGGTTATTGCTAAGGCCGTTCAAATTATCGAACACGATCTGAAAATTCAGGTCGACAAAGATTCACTGATTTATGCCCGTTTTGTCCGCCATATCAGTTTTGCTGTCCAGCGGGTCATGGTCAATGACCGTGCCCCTGAGCAAAGAAATTTAGAAAAACTATTGAAACTTCAATATCCTGCATGTTACAATATTGCTGTTAAGATAGTAAAAATGATGCAGCAGCAGTTGAATAGACCGGTCTATGAATCAGAACTTGTTTATTTAACGATGCATATACAGCAGTTTAATACTGAAGTCGAAGACGTGTAACTGATATGCAGGCATGAGTTGACGACTGGTACAAGGGACCAGTCTATACTCATGCTTTTTTTGTATCATTTTTCACTTAAACAAAAAAGGAGGAATACATATGTTAAAATCATCATTCGGGCAGTTGCAGCGTATTGGTAAAGCATTGATGCTTNNCCAGTAGCGATTCTGCCAGCCGCAGGTATTCTGCTGGCATTTGGTAATGCGATGCATAATGAGCAGTTAATGCAGTATGCACCGTGGTTAGATAGTCAATTCTTTGTCATGTTGTCAGGTATTATGGAGTCAGCCGGGCAAGTCATATTTGACAATCTGCCGTTGTTATTTGCGATAGGGACTGCGCTTGGTCTAGCCGGAGGAGATGGTGTTGCAGGACTTGCAGCATTAGTCGGTTACTTAATTATGAATGCCACAATGGGTAAGTTCTTAGGAATCACTATTGATGACATCTTCAGCTATGCAGATGGTGCTGATACTCTTGGTCAAGCCGCTAAAGACCCAGGGAATGCTTTAGTGCTTGGTATTCCTACGTTGCAGACTGGTGTCTTCGGTGGTATCATCATGGGGGCCATTGCTGCCTGGTGCTACAATAAGTTTTATAACATTACATTACCTGCGTTTTTAGGATTCTTTGCAGGAAAACGATTTGTACCTATCATTACATCGTTAATGGCAATCATCGCAGGTTTCGCCCTTGCTTTGATCTGGCCGACAATTCAGGGTGGACTGAATGGTCTTTCTGAATTTCTATTGAATAAAAACTTAGTATTGACGACATTTATTTTTGGTATTATTGAACGTGCCTTGATTCCTTTCGGTCTTCACCATATTTTCTATGCACCGTTCTGGTTTGAATTTGGCCAGTACACTGATGCTGCAGGCAACTTAGTGCGTGGTGACCAAAAAATCTGGATGTCACAGATGAAAGACGGTGTGCCATTCACTGCAGGGATGTTTACAACAGGTAAATACCCATTCATGATGTTTGGTCTTCCGGCAGCAGCATTTGCTATATACCGTCAGGCGCGTCCTGAACGTAAGAAAGTCGTCGGAGGTTTGATGTTGTCAGCAGCCTTAACGTCATTCCTGACAGGTATCACTGAACCTTTAGAGTTCTCATTCTTATTTGTAGCTCCAATTCTTTATGTCATTCACGTATTTTTAGCGGGAACATCATTCTTGGTTATGCATTTACTTGATGTGAAGATCGGTATGACGTTCTCAGGTGGATTCATCGACTATACATTGTTCGGTCTATTGAACTGGGATCGTTCGAATGCATTATTAGTGATTCCTGTAGGACTTGTTTACGCAGTTATTTATTACTTCTTATTCTCATTTGCCATCAAGAAATTCAATTTGAAAACACCGGGTCGTGAAGATGAAGAAACAACGACTAAGGCTTCAACTGCAGGAGAGCTTCCATTTGCAGTGTTAGACGCTATGGGTGGGCAGGACAA